>NZ_JBIWEU010000017.1:0-65723 GCF_044762675.1 Peribacillus sp. NPDC096448
AAGGGAGACCCCACAGGCGCAAGTGCGCCGAGGAGGCTCCCGGACCGCCCGCGGAAAGCGAGTGCCTGAAGTGGAAATCAACGTCAAAATTTGTAAAAGCCAAAAAAACTGTAGACAAACTCGATTATCATCGAGTTTGTCTACAGTCTGAGAGACTCTAAAAGAGTCTCTTTTGCCTTGTTTCATGGGGCAAGTCAGTTTAATGATATAAGAATTTTTTTACCTTGGAAAATAGGTTGATTTTAGCTTTGGTTATTCAAAGTGCTTTTTTTGTTAGGCGATTTGTAATGGTATCTTCTTGTGGTGAAGTTTGCCGTATATAAAAGGCCAGTATGAATGCAACTACGGTCAAACCTGTTGCGATCATGAATGCATCATCCACTCCCATTACGCTGCCTTGTTTAATGGCCATGGCCATTTGTGATGCATTATCTGGGGATATGTTCCTTTGAGATAAGATTTCCTGTACATGTTTCGTTCCCTGGTTTGACATGATGGACACAAAGAATGCCATGCCAACAGCACCTGCCACCATTCTCAATGTATTGACCATTGCTGTTCCATATTTATTTAGGCTAAGTGCCAATTCATTTAATCCGGCAGTGAAGATAGGCATCATCAGTATCGACATTCCGAACATTCTAATGGTATATACCCACACCACATAAGAATATGACGTATCTGTTTGAAGCCGCGTTAAAAGATAGGTTGTAATGATAGTGATGGCAAGTCCGCTCACTGCAAGCCATCTCGCACCAAATCGATCAAACAGCTTACCTGTGATAGGAGACATGATCCCCATTAAAATCCCGCCAGGCAATAGCATGAGACCGGATTCCATCGGAGTGAACCCACGGATATTCTGCATATAGATTGGCATGATGATCATTCCGGAGAACATACCCATAGTTGCGATGATGTTGATGATTGTCGTTAAAGTGAACATCCGATACCGGAAGATTCTAAATTCCAAAATAGGATGAGATACAGTGAATTGCCTCCAGACAAATAAAACTAAACTGATTCCTCCGACAAGGAACATCGTCAGTACTTCGGGACTGGCCCAGCCCTTGGTGCCGCCTGTAGCAAATCCATAAAGAACTCCGCCGAATCCGATAGTGGATAGAATTACACCCAGTTTATCGAGTTTAGGCCGGCTGGTTTTCCCTACTTTTTTAATGATGAAAATGGCAAAGATGAAGTCAAGCAGGGCGAATGGGAAAATGATGAAAAACAGAACCCGCCATGAATAGTTTTGGATGATCCATCCTGATAATGTCGGTCCTACAGCTGGGGCAAAATTCATCGCGATTCCAAATATGCCCATTGCGAAACCGCGTCTGTTAGGCGGAAATAAAGTGAAAATTACATTTGTAATCAACGGGAATAAAATCCCCGCACCTGCAGCTTGAACCACACGTCCGATCAATAAGACGGAGAAGCTGGGGGCAATTCCACATAAAAAAGTTCCTAATGCAAAGAGTCCCATCGAAGCAAGATATAATTGTCTTGTATTGAATCGTTCCATTAAGAAAGCGGTAATCGGGATGACAATCCCATTGACCAATAAGAAGATTGTAGTAAGCCAATTAGCTGTTGCAGCTGATATGTCAAAGTGAGTCATTAATTGAGGTAATGCGATATTGATTAAAGTCTGATTTAAGAAAGCGACTAGAGCACCAGCCAGCATCACCGCAAACATGGGGCCTGTACGAATTTTAGTGATGGCTGTTTTGTCGTGATTCATTATTATGGCACGTCCTTTCCGCTAGGATAGTACAAATTGTACTGTCTGCTATTTTTAAAAGTTATAGAAACTAATTCGTCTCACGAAGTATTAGTGTAACCAACCTATATTTTCCAATAAAATACACCATTTAAGGAGATTCATCTCAATTTACGGCTTTTTTGAGGTGTTTATTCTTTATTAACCACTCACTTGACGATATTTCAGGATACATTCTCTTGGAAATCCCCCAGGTTAACATCCATTCTACAGGTATATCATATTTCAAACAATAATCACCAATATAATACTTGCAATGAACCAGAGAAATTTTTTGCACTAGGTATAAATACTTTAACATTCTACCATTCGTATTCACTAAAAAATAGTTAATTGATAAAAAGGTGTGATGAACAATAAAAGCATGCCTTTTCCGTATTTTGTGAATTATTATTTTTTTGAATATTCAAAATAATAATTGCAATCATTGTATTGGTTAATTATAATACAAAACATAACAAATAAAAAGTCGTTTTGAGGGGGTGAAAGAATTGAATATTGCAGGGATGAATATCACTTTTAGGCATTTCCCTTTTCATTATTTTTTGGATTGCATGGACAACCTTGGGATTAAAAGCATTGAATTATGGGGTGGGGAGCCGCATTTGTATGTTTATCGCAACATACTAGGAAATATAAGGAGTTTGAGAAGGGAAATTAAATCTAGAAATATGAAAATCATCTGCTATACTCCTGAACAATGTATTTATCCTTATAACATTGCATCCTCGGATGCTCATTGGCGAAAAAAAAGCATTGAATATTTTATGGAAAATCTATACGCCGCGCTGGAGTTAGACACAAACATGATGCTTATCACTTCTGGAATAGGGGACTTTTCTGTTTCACAAGAGGAATCATGGAAGTATGCAAGTGACTCAATCTTTCAATTAACCAAAGTAGCTGAGAATGAAGGTTTGATTCTTGCTTTAGAGCCATTGACAAAATATGAATCCAATCTAGTAATTGACTCTAAGGGGCTAAAGAAAATGTTAGAGGAAATCCAATCTCCTTCGCTAAAAGGAATGATAGATACAGTTTCCATGCAACTGGCAGGTGAAACACTTGATGAGTACTTTTCCTTTCTTCCCGAATTAAGCCATTTTCACCTAATGGATGGAGATGGTCAATCAGATACGCATTTGGCACTAGATGATGGTGTTTTAAATTGGAGAGAATATTTAAAAAGCCTTCAAAGCCATCGTTACAAAGGGAGTTGTACTCTAGAGATTATGGGATCGAATTATTATCAAAATCCAAGTGATGCAATCATGAAATCTATTGAAAAAGTAAGGGAATTGGGAATTTAATCATCTAATTTGGAGGAACTCTTTATGAGTAATGGCACACTTACACGAAAACTGGGTTTTTGGTCTGCTCTGGCTATTGCTGTTGGAACTACTATAGGGTCGGGTATTTTTGTCTCATCTGGTGATGTTGCAAGGGCTGCGGGTACTCCTTCCATTTCTATTCTAGCGTGGATAATAGGCGGGGTGATTGCCATACCGCAAGTAATGGTACTGGCGGAGTTATCGACGGCATACCCCCAAAATGGAAGCGGTTACGTTTATTTGAATAAAGCTGGGTGGAGGCCCTTGGCATTTTTATATGGATGGGCCACTTTCTGGGCTTTGGATCCTCCATCCATATCGATTATGGCTTTAGCGATTGTTTCTTATTTAGCAACCTTTTTCCCATTTTTCTCAGGAGTTGCCGGGAAATTATTGGGTATTGCGATCATCCTGCTCATCACATCGATTCATTATCGAAGTGTGAAAGAAGGAGGCCTTTTCCAAGTCATCATCACGGCTATCAAAATCATTCCTTTCCTGATCGTCATTGTGCTGGGAATAATGTATATGAACCCTGGTAACTTTGCTTATACTCCAGGACCTGGTGCCCAAAAGTCAAGTTTAATAGGCGGTGTATCTGCAACCACATGGGCATATACGGGGATGGCTGCGATTTGTTTCATGGCTGGGGAGTTCAAAAATCCAGGGAAAATACTTCCCCGAGCTCTTATTAGTTCGGTATTCATCGTGTTGGCTTTATATACGCTGCTAGCCATTTGTGTCATCGGCTTGATGCCATTTGAAGAATTAATCAACTCCAATGCGGCTGTTTCCGAAGCTGTAAAATATATTCCGGGATTATCGGAAATTGCATCATCATTTGTGGCCATTACAGCGATTATTGTTATCTTGGGTTCGCTGAGCTCTTGCATAATGTTTCAGCCACGCCTTGAATATGCAATGGCAAAGGATGGACTATTCTTTCAACGCTTTGCAAAAGTCCATCCTAAATATGAAACTCCAAGTTTCTCCATCATCGTTCAGGTAACGTATGCATGTATACTTGTGTGCTTCAGTAATTTAACAATGTTACTTGGCTATTTCACACTGATTCAATTGGTTATTAACATTATGGACTTTGCGGCAGTTTATAAATGCCGTAAAAGGGACGATTATAACCCAATCTATCGTATGCCAATGTGGAGATTAACGACGGTTTTAGCTATTCTTGGAGCATCATGGCTGGCTTGGGGAACATTTACTTGGGCGCCTATCCAAGGAGTGATTGCAGCATTGATCGTCATCGCAACAGGTCTGCCGGTTTACTATTATTGGGAAAGGAAATATGGATCCAAGAAAAATAACGACAGCGATATCGTGGCTTAGCAGAATGTTAAGGGAAGTTAGGCCTTCTTTTGACAAACACACAGAAAATTAAAGAATAAAACAATTGTACAAATTATTATGTTTAGATATAATACAAGACATAACAAATAAAGAATATACAGGGAGGAAGATGTTGATGCTGAAGTTTGATGAAGAGTTATTTCTAAATCTTGTAGAAAAAGAGGGCCTTGCTTTTAGAAGCCAGATTGAAGAAATCGTAGATGGAATCACAAAAAGGGGTTTCAGCAATATTTTCCTGATCGGTGCTGGTGGCACGATAGCCATGATGTATCCATATGAATACATTTTAAAATCGAATTCTAACATTGATGTCCATGCAGAAATTGCTGCTGAGTTCATGGTGATGAATCATAAGCATTTCAGCAAAGATTCAGTCTGTATTTTTACATCTGTATCCGGGACAACTCAAGAAACAGTTGCAGCGGCTGAGTATTGTAAAGAAAAAGGGGCCACTACAATCGCTTTAGTTGCTGAGCCAAATACTCCGTTAACACAAATTGCGGATTACTGTATAACGACAGGTTCTGAAACGCACTCTTTTGATACTTTCTTTATGCTTTTGTACATGGTCGTCTTCCGTTTCATGTATAACAACAATGAATTCCCGCAATATGAACAATTCACGAAGGAGGTTTCTCTACTTCCGCGTGCAATTCTAGATGCGGTTAAATCTTTTGACAAAAAAGCGGAGGAATTTGCCATTACACATAAAGACACGGATTACCACATGATGGTCGGTTCTGGTAACCTATGGGGAAATACTTATTCATATGCCATGTGCATTTTAGAGGAAATGCAATGGATTCAAGCGAAATCCATCCACGCTGCAGAGTTTTTCCATGGTACGCTTGAACTTGTTGTTGAAGATACCAGTGTTATTTTACTAAAAGGGGAAGATGAAACAAGACCGCTGATGGACCGTGTAGAGAGATTTGTAGAAAAAATCTCTAAAAATGTAACGGTTATTGATACGAAAAGCTTTGAAATGGAAGGAATCAGCGAAGAATTCAGAAAGCACTTTTCTGTTAGCATCAACTGGTCAGTATTAAGTCGAATCAGCGTTTACCTTGAGCGTGAAAGAAATCATCCATTAACACTTAGAAGATACTATCGCCAAATGGAATATTAAGATATGTGGAGCACTACTTAGTAGTGCTCATTTCTTAAGTTTAAAGAAAGCGGGGGAAAATGATGAGAACGATTACAGTCGGAGATAACTGTATGGATGTCTATCAAAAGAGCGGGGAGGTCTATCCTGGCGGTAATCCTTTAAATGTGGCTGTCTATTTAAAAGGGTTAGGTGCTGAATCTGCTTATATTGGCTGGGTGGGATCCGATCAATACAGTGAAAAAATGGTTAAAGCGATTCAGGAAAAAGGTGTTGATATTTCTCATCTTTCGCGGAAAGAAGGAAAAACAGCTGTTACTTTTGTTGAAATGGTAGGAAATGACCGTAGGTTTGGAGAATACGACGAAGGTGTCATGAAACATTTCTGCTTAACGACGGAAGAACTCCATTACATTCAAACATATCAGCTCATACATTCAGGGATTTGGGGACATGCGGATAAGTACTATTCCTTTTTTAAAGAAAATGGAATGCTCACGTCATTTGATTTCTCAGATCAGCTAGATCACGATCTAGTGAAGACTTTACCGCAGTTTGTTGATTATCCTTTTTTCTCTTATACGAAGGATGATGCTTTTATCCGCGAATTTTTAAAGGATGTAAAAAATCAAGGATCTAAAATTGCTGTCGCCACTTTAGGTGAAAATGGTTCAATTGCCTATGACGGCATTCAATTTTATCAATGCGGTGTCGTTGAAGCGAATGTGGTGGATACTATGGGTGCGGGGGATTCCTTCATTTCTGGTTTTATTTATGGATTATTGAAAGGCCAATCCATCGGTAATTGCTTAGAATTGGGCACAGAGTCTGCTGCGAAAACAATTAGCTATTTTGGTGCGTGGTGACTGGGACTGTAAATAATGTATAATAGGTAGTAAATAATAAATTTTGACGGATAAGGATGAATCTAATATGAATTTAAATCCTTCAACCCCCCAGCCACTATATATGCAAATAAGGCAAATGTTGAAGAATGATATTCAGAACGGTAAATACAAACCAGATGAACAGATCCCAACCGAAGCGGAGCTTTGTGAAACTTATAACGTTAGCCGCATTACCATACGAAAAGCAATAGAGGAATTGGTGAAGGAAGGAACACTGACACGTATTCCGCGCAGGGGTACCTTTGTTGGATCTAATAAGTTTCATAATGAGTTGTTATCCATAAGTGGATTCTCAGAGTTTAGTCATCAGCTTGGGAAGATACCGAATTCCCGGATTTTAAGGAGTGAGGTCATAGCCGCACCAAAAGATGTTGCAGGTCATCTCCTCATTGAAGAAGGAAGCCCCGTTCTCGAACTTGAGCGACTCATGTATGTAGATGAGCGTCCGCTTTTCTACGATACCGCTCATTATTCGTTACTTCGTTTTCCGGATTTAGAAAAGAAGATTGCAAGGGATGAATCAACTTATAAGATTCTTTTGGAAGATTACCATACCGAAATAGTCAGTAACGATAAAATTATAGACGTGATTGGTGCTACAAAAATCTATGCTAAATATTTAGAATGCGATATTGGCGCAAATTTATTTAGAATAGTGAAGATTGCTTTCGATGCAAACGACCAACCTGTGCATCTCTCAACTTTCATGTGTGAAACGAACAAGGTCAATCTGACTGTTCATCGGGCAAAATAGGTCATGCCAATAATTTGGCATGACCTATTTAAACATCTAGTTTTGATTTTGGTGGATTACTCCTTCAACTTTTCCTCATCCCAACTTTCTTCTTTGATCATCGCACTTAAAATATCCTTACAATTAAAACATAAGATATTCTTGTTATCTAAAAGAATACCGTTCAGAAAACCAGCCGTACAATACACATCATGTGCACAGCGAACACAAGAGCCAACTAGTTCATCCATTGATACATCCCCCTATTCAGGAAATGGTATATAGCTTGGTGTTTTATTTTGTATATAGGTAAAGGCCAAAATCTTGCATAACGGAAGTGTGCCCCATTTGCCGTAACATGGTAGCTATATTGCCACGATGATATGATCCGTGAGTGACAACGTGTAATACCGATTCGGAAATGGTAGTTTCAAGCAATCCGGCATATGGGTTATCCACAACAATTACCTTTTCCAAATCCTCTGTACTCAGAAGTGCTTTGTTTCTTTCGTACAAGTCCATAAATATTTTTTTCATTTCCTCAATACTTTTCTTTTCCACATCTTCTTTTAATTGATTAGAAGATGCCATTGCTTCCTTCATACTTTTACCTGAGATAATATCAAACCACGCGTAATCTGTGAGATAAATGTGAGACAACACTTTTGATACCGACGAAAAACCACTCTGAATTTCCTTATGGTAAATGTGTTCTGGAAGTTCATATAACCGATCGATAATGACTCCATTTGCCCACGCGTGATAGTTATACATTTCTAATAATGGCTCGGGGTGATTCATTAAAAAAACCTCCATATACACTAGTTTTTTCGTATTGAACAATTATGCAGTAAGAACAAAAGTATTCAGGTGAATTCAATACAGTATATTCATTAATATGTTGTTCTCTAATTTATATAACAATTCCTCCTAATGATTCTACCGGTATATGTGCCCCTCAAATGTAATATATATAAATAAGGGGTTTTGAGATAATACGAACAGCGAACAATCTGATTATAAAATGAATAGATAGTGGAGCATCACATATAGGCATTTTTTCTTGCAGGAAAATAGCTCCCTATATCGAACTGATAGTAAAGGAGATGGTAATATGAATCTGAGGATCAAATATAGGCTTTATATCCATGTAGACGGAAAACTTATTCCAGAACAGTATGACCGATACGAGATACTAAACGTCAGAGAAGGTATAGATCCAAATGATACTAAGGATTACCAAGAGCTTACTAAAAAATTGAGTAAGTCGATTAATCGTCCCTTAAATGAATTTGAAATAAAAAACTATGAAACAATGTAAGTGCACCCCTTCTGGAGGGAAACGAATATTTCGTTTTCAATTTTTTCTCATTCATTAGAACGAAATTCTTAAAGTTTAAAAGTGTAAAAAATAACAGAAACGCGTTTATATACTGTAGCGTGCTATATGAGCCTCCTCCTTATATTAATAAATGTAAAAATATAAGGAGAGAGGAGATTTATGATCATGCGCATAATCAGTAGTCTTTTTAGTAGGCTGGATTATAGAAAATGGGTATAAATAATCATGGGAGATCTTTGTCTACCAAACGCCTTTTAAATGTTTTTCGAATCAAATGTTTAGCAATATTGTTTAGCACCGTTTAAGCTAAAACCTCCAAGGTGATCAGTCCAATTTTTCTAACCTTTACTAGTAGCTTTCTGCGAACGGTCGGAAGTGTCTTGGGTGGGTATATTTTGAAAAAGACCACGATAGAATATGTAATCAATACAACATCTCCAATTAGCTGCGGTGCTATAGGAATTTCAGCCCTTATCTTGGGTAGTTGCCAAGGAAGATGCAATTATGATTGAAGTGCTGGGTGAATAAAACGCGAATTAAGCGCTCCATTTTTGGGAGCGCTTAATTCGCGTTTTTTCATTAAAGTCATCATCTTGAACAATAATTTAGTCAAAATTATTGATTGATCTGGAATTTTTGGTTTTTTAAATAGTCGTTGAATCTACTTCACCCTGATGTATCATATTTCTTTGAAATGTTGCAATAAAAATGCCTTTATTATCCTTGACTTTGAAATATTTATTTCATATTATTATTTATAATGAAATGAATATTTAAATCCAATCTTTGTATAACTTTTTAATTGGATTTAAAAACACATATAAACGTGGGGTGATTATGGGGTTGCTTTTTGAGGGGTTAGCTGCTAATGATCATATAAACATTGCAGTTCTGGATGAATTAGCGAAAGCAGAAGTCGTGGTTGTTATGAAGGAAATGGAATTAAAGTTACTAGAAAGTATGTTTTTGGCCGAGGCATTTTCATTTGTATACCTTATCTGGCCCTCATCTTCTTAAAGTATGGTTGTTTAATCAATATTATTTAAATGAAAATAATAATTTTTTAAAGGGGAAATCAATTATGATCCTGCAAAACAACTCTTTATTATCAGAAAAAACAAATAAATCGGCTGAACTATTTGAAAAAGCCTGTGAAGTGATTCCAGGCGGTGTTACAGCACATATTAAATACTTCCCGCCACATCCACTAATGATGGAAAAAGGAAAAGGCAGTAAGTTATATGATGTAGATGGTAATGAATATATCGATTATTTATTATGTTATGGAGCCCTTATTTTAGGTCATGGTCATCAACAGGTATTAGATGCTGTGACAAAACAAATGATGGAGTCTGGAACTACCATATTCGGTACGCCCCACAAGATGGAAACAACAATGGCGGAAAAATTGGTAGAGTTATATCCTGGTATTGAAATGGTTCGTTATACGAATTCGGGCTTAGAAGCTACGCTTCTTGCGATTCGTACCGCGGTGGCTTATACCGGAAAACCGAAATTGGCGAAGTTTGAAGGACATTATCATGGAGGATATGATCAAGTATTGGTGAGTGTTAACCCTGATATGGATCAAGCAGGAAACGCAACAGCTCCAAAAGCGGTAGGAGAATCAAGAGGAATGCCAGATTACTATATTGAAAATACCATCATTCTTCCATTCAATGATTTAGAATCCACCGAAAAGATTTTACGTGCCCATGCTCATGAATTAGCAGGTGTTATTTTAGAGCCGATTCAAGGAGGGTTCATTCCTGCTGAACAAGAATTTATGGAAGGACTTCGAAGAATAACAGAAGAACTTAATATAGTGCTTATTTTCGATGAAGTAAAAACAGGATTCAGGATATCAATTGGGGGAGCTCAAAAAGTATATGGCATTAAACCGGATATTACTACCTTAGGAAAAGTACTGGGCGGCGGATTCCCAGTAGGGGCAATCGGCGGTAAAAAAGAAATAATGATGATTACCTCAGTTAGAGGCGGAAGGGATATTTTAACAGCTGGGGAAGATAATGTAAATAAACAAAATCCTTTATATCACAGTGGAACATACAATGGTCATCCAACCATATTGGCTGCCGGTTTAGCAACTATTGACTTATTAGAACAAGAAGGAACAATGGAAGATTTATTTGCTAAGACGCAATCATTACGTAAGGAACTTGAGAATGTGTATGAAAAACATGGCTTAAACATGCAAACGGTCGGTATGGGAAGTATCTTTAACATTATCTTAGCCGAAGGTCCGATTAAAAATTATCGTGATATGAGCAGGGCAAATACGAAATCAAGGAAAGAAATTGACTATGAGTTATTAAAATTAGGTATTTATACAAAGCCGCTTAATCGTTATTCGATGTCTGTTGTACACACGGATGAAGATATACGTCGAACTGTGGAAGCACATGACGAAGCTATTGGGCGGATCCTGAAATAATTCAGTTTAGCTAAGTCCTAGATGAAAAGTGAATTATACAAGGCCTGATCAAAGCAATTTTAATTGATCTGGTCTTTTTTTATCCCACGATAATACTTGCAATTAACTTGACAACAAAGGATGAAAAAACCTATTGTTAAAATATAAAACATACAGAAAAGGGTTACACGATACTCCCGCAATACATAAATATAAATAAAGGGGCGCTCTTTTTAATGTCAAACGTCTATCAAAACATCGCTGGACAAATAGGGGAAATGAGTAAGTCCCACGTGAAAATAGCTACATATATATTAGAGAATCAAACGACCGTTCCTTTTTTTACAGTTGGAAAATTAGCAAAAATGGCTGGGGTCAGTGATGCCACTGTTGTTCGGTTTGCAACCTCGCTTGGCTATTCGGGCTATCCAGAGATGCAGCAGTATATGCAAAATTCTGTTAAGCAGCAGCTAACAACGACAGAGCGATTAAAGATGTCCCAAAAAGTATACAATAAAGAGTCTTCAGGGGTATACGAAGTTTTCCAAGATGATATCGCAAACATAAAATCCACTATGGAGAAATTGGATGAAGATGCTTTCCATCAAGCGGTGAAATGCTTATTACAGGCGAAAAGGGTATATGTAATCGCAAACCGAAGTGCCACTTCACTGGGTGTGTTTTTGGAGTATTATCTTCAAATCGTTCTCAATAATGTGGAACTCCTGCAGTCATTAGAGAATTCATCGGAAAAGTTATATAATTTAAGTGAAAAAGATGTAGTGATTGGTGTCAGTTTTGATCGATATACGAAAAGTACCATTCAAATGTTTTCTTTTGCAAAGGAAAAAAATGCGACAACAATTGCCATTACTGATAATTTACTATCACCGCTAATTCCTCATGCGGACATTCCGTTGACAGCATCCAGTCAGATGCCGAGCTTTATTGACTCTTTTGTTGCACCATTAAGCTTGATCAATGCTTTAATAATGTTTGTCGGAAAAGAAAAGCAGGAAGATATCCACGATCGATTGGAAGTTTTAGAAGACATCTGGAGTCATTTTGATGTTTTTCAAAGAAAGAAAATGCAATAGAAAGAAGCCTTGCTTTTCCAATGTGGAAGAGTAAGGCTTTTTATTGATCCCAATAATACTCTGCCTTAACTTATTTCAAAGGAGGCAAATTACTGGATAGTTTACTTTTCTCCTCTGCGCTGCTGATATTCTTTTTTCCAAAAAAATGAGTCAACACAATGATAACCACAGTTAGTAATAGTGTTGAATAAAGCTGGCTTCTTGTAGAATCGATAAATGCCATTGAAATCAATATGATGGAAATCCCCAGGATTGTAGCATATGTCAAATATGGGAACAACCACATCTTCACTTTTAGAGCATCAGGATTTTCTCTTTCTAATTTTTTTCTCATCCTTAACTGAGAAATGGATATAACCAAATATACTAGTAAAATAATCGCTCCTGATGAATTAACTAGAAACAGAAAAACTAATTCAGGGGAAACATAACTCATCACTACAGCAATATAAGAAAATAGGGTAGCTGCAAAAACAGCTCTGGCAGGAACGCCTTTATTATTCAACTTGCTAAAATATTTAGGGGCATTCCCCTTTTTTGCTAAAGAAAAGAGCATTCGGGATGTAGTATATAATCCAGCGTTTAGACATGATAAAACAGCTGTTAATACGATGAAATTCATGAGGTGTGCTGCAAAAGGGATACCTAGGTTTTCTAAAACCGCAACAAATGGACTCTGTAATACATTAGCGGAATTCCAAGGAAGCAATATCACGACTACGGCTATTGAGCCTACATAAAAGATCAGGACACGCCATATTGTACTATTGATAGCTTTAGAGACGGACTTAACAGGATCCTTTGATTCTGCTGCTGCAATAGTGGCTACTTCTGTACCGGCAAAAGAGAAAAATACAGTGATGACTCCGACAAAAACGGAACTTATTCCATTAGGGAAAAATCCCCCATTTTGCACAAGGTTTGATACGCCAACCACCGATGATTCCCCTGAAAATCCGAATATATAAGATACTCCCAATATTAAAAAGGCGATAATGCTCGCTACTTTAATCATGGCAAACCAATATTCGAATTCTCCAAATGACTTCACTGAATAAATATTTGTCAAAGTCAGTGCGATTGTCAAGGCCAAAGCAAGAAACCATAAAGGAATGCCTGGATACCACATATTGATGATAGCTGCTCCTGCAATGGCTTCAATGGCAATGACGACAACCCATTGAAACCAATAAAGCCATCCAACTGTTGTACCAGCCCAAGGGCCAATTGCGTCCCGGGCATATTCTGAAAAGGAACCGCTTGATGGATTGGAAGTGGCCATTTCACCAAGGCTCTTCATGATCAAGAAAACTAAAACACCGGCAATTACATAAGAAACCAAGATGCCAGGCCCGACCTTATGTATTGCAGCACCACTACCTACAAAAAGACCTGCTCCAATGACTCCTCCGATAGCTATCATTGACATGTGACGAGAACTGAGTGATTGTTCTAATTCATTCTGTTGTTTTTTCATGTAAGACCTCCCTGAAAAAATGTTGTGTAAAAGTTTACAAATACCCAAACCGAAACTGGATTGATTATAGTTTACACAATTTTTAGATTTTTTGAAATAAAAGATTCAAAATAATATGTAAAAAGAAATAATATTTGCGTAATTTAAAGAAATAAAATATTATGATATTAAATACAGGTTTCTAAAAAATCTGATAATTTTTCATTTGTAGAAAAGGATGTGCTTTTGATGGTTAAGGTTGCTGCAGTCCAATTACAATCTATCCCTGGAGAAAGGGATAAAAATATTGAAAATTGTATAGAAATGGTTGAAGAGGCGGCTAAACAAGGAGCTGAATTAATCGTATTACCTGAACTTTGGGTGAGTGGTTACTATTTATCGAAGGAGCAATTCCAATCGTTGCAAGAGGTTCCGACTGGAGAGACCGTTTCATTATTTCAAAAGCTCGCAATAGAGTTAAAAGTAATGCTCATCGTACCATTTGTTGAGGGAGAAAATGGAGACCTTTTCATATCCTTAGTTGTAATCGAGTCAACAGGGGAAGTCATTGCCACTTACCGAAAATCATTTTTATGGGGAAGAGAGAAGGAAATATTCACTCCTGGTGAGAAAGTCTATCATGCAATTGAAACATCAAAAGGAAAAATAGGCGTTCTTATTTGTGCTGATATTGAATTTCCTGAACCAAGCCGAATTCTAGCTCTCCAAGGTGCAGAACTTATAATCGTTCCTTCAGTATGGAGTTACGGAGCAGAAACAAGATGGGATATTCAACTTCCTGCGCGCGCACTCGATAATACGGTTTATATTCTTGGCGTAAACACGGTAAATGAGGGAAGCTGCGGAAAGAGTAAACTTATTGCTCCGAATGGTGAGGTCCTTTGTCAAGCATCAAGATCGGAACAGAGTATTCTAATTCATGATGTAGATTTTTCAATTATATCCGAGGTACGAAAAGAGGTTCCATATCTTGATGATTTAGACAAGAAATTGTGGCCAAATGCTTCGTTATTTGAATGAGAAAAATAGTTTTTCCCAAAATTCATTAAACATTATGTGGGTGTATAACTATAATTTTATAAAAGTTTATTAAAATCCATTTTTCATTATTAAATGATAAATGGATTTTTTGTTTTTTTGAAATATAAACAAAATGATTTTTGAACCATGAATCGGCTATCTAGATCCAACAAAAAGTACATACTAGTACCGATGTTGCCAAACGATTGGTTTCTTTTGACCAGTGCCGAATCTCTTGAGGCATAATAAAAAATTATTCGAAAATTAAGGTTCCTAAGAGATCCGCTTTTGGTCAAGAGGTTAAGGAGGAAGCTGGATACCATTGTGGACTGCCATTCTGGATAACTAGTCCATTAATAGAAAAAGAAAAACGAGTGTTGGCCTTCACTAAGTTCTGTACTTAAAGGCCTTCTAAAGGTTAATGTTTTGTTTTCTTTATAACTACCGTAATCACAATATTAGTTATTCAAAGGAAAAAAATCAGAAAATTATTGTTTTTCTGAAATGTACGTTTTATAATTTACCTAATAAACGTTAGGTGGGGATGAATTGAAAAGGCAAGAATTAATAGATGCAGCTCTTTTGCATTATTCACTACATGGATATCAAGGAGCTACCATGAAGAAGATTGCGGATGAAGTGGGAATAAAACCAGCATCCATTTATTTTTTTTATAAAAACAAAGAGGAATTATTTATCGCTGCATTTCAACATTTACTTGATAACCATTTAGCTGAAATGAAACGAATTTTAGCGGCAACAAGTTCACGATCTGTTGATCGGATTTTTAGTGAAATGCTTCACGGGATCGTTAAGTATCACAAAGATGATGAGCAAGGGACTATGGCGTATATATCATTGGTTACGTCACCCATTCCGGAAATTAAATTATATTTACAAAAGTATTTGTTGCATTTTAATGAATGGTTGGTTAGTTCACTTGAGGATTTATTGAGGCAGAGTTATCCGAGCCTTTCTACCGAAGAAGTTGACCAAATCATAAAGCAATTTGTTCTACTCGGGAATGGATTATTCTGGGGTATAAACTTGTATGAGGGACAAGATTTAATGGAACAAGTTCAGATTGCAGATCGATTCATCAGCTCCATGTTTAGAGATATAGAGAGAAAATTTGGGCCTCCGTCCAAAAGTGAATAACCAAAAGGAAGTTAATGTCTAAGGGGAACATATGAAAGCCTTTAAAGCATTATTTTCAAATATGGAAAAGTAAGAAGATACTCACAGTTTGAAATAATGAGAATGGGAAGTCAAATAACGAAAGAAATGGAATGGTTACCTAAAAGGGGGTGATAGAAATAATAAAACCATGACAAAGAAATAAAATTGGTTTAGCAGGTCTAATAAAAATAAAGGAGTGTATTCCAATTAAAATTAAAGTAATCATGTCGGTTATATCGGATATTTTTAATGAAGAAATTAGAAGAGAGATTAAATCTTATGTTTCCGAAAACACTGAAGTAGGAGTTTGCAATCTTGATTATGGACCTGAATCAATTGAAAGCGAATATGATGAAGCACTATGTATACCGAATTTCCTGGAAAAAGCAAAGCAGGCTGAAGAAGAGGGGTATCAGGGTGTAATTAGTGATTGTTTTGGAGATCCAGGTGTGAAGCCTGCAAGAGAAATATTGGATATCCCAGTTGTTGGACCGTGTGAGTCTTCCATGCTTGTTGCGAGCTCATTAGCAAAATCCTTTTCTATTGTGACGGTGCTGCCCAATGTTGTGCCTATGATTGAAAACATAAGCAAAACTCTAGGTGTAGATGGGAATGTCGCCTCAATTAGGTATGTAAATATTCCTGTTCTAGAAGTTCAAGACAAGGAAAAGTTAAAGAGTGCATTGTTTGAAGAAATGATAAAGGCGATTGAACATGACAATGCCCATGCTTTAGTGTTAGGTTGTACAGGCTTTATGGGTGTTGCAGCGGAGCTTCAGGAACGATTGTTGCAAAAGGGTTATGATGTTCCGGTTATCGATCCCGCATTTGCAGCTACAAAGATGCTTGAAATTTTAATTGCTATGGGGGTTAAACAAAGCCGCTTGACCTACATGACGCCCCCTTCCAAACAGAGAGTAAAAAGGTCATAAACTTTTTCAAGAAAAAGAAAACACCGACTCTTGTAAGGACAATTAACGGAATATTCAGGATATTAAACATTCAAGATAGCTTTAAAAAGGCAGGGAAATCTCCAAGTTGATCGATAAAGTTAAGGAGAAATTCATAGGGGGTGAATTTATGGAAGATAATACAAAGTTGGGCGACGATTACTCTCTATCTAGAGTTCCGCAAAATGCGAGATTGCCAATGTGGGATATCATGATTGTCAGGGTGGGTGCCCTAGCGACACTTTCTCAATTTATGCTTGGTGCAGCATTAGGATACGGAATGACTTTTTGGCAGGCGTTTTGGGCCATGATGTTTGGAAGTGTCATTTTACAAGTTATAAGTTTCCTAATCGGTTATGCCGGTGCACGTGAAGGCCTTTCAACCAGTCTTTTGTCGCGTTGGACAGGATTCGGCAGGTATGGTTCGAGTATCATTGGCGCGGTCATTGCTTTTTGTACAATAGGCTGGTTTGGAGTGCAGAACACTGTTTTTGCTAATGGTTTGGTGGAAGCTGCCGACGGTAAATTGACCCTCCCAATTGCAGCTGCCATTACGGGATTAAGCGTAACTGTACTGGTTATATTTGGTTTTAAACTATTGAGCATGACAGCCAAAATTACCGTTCCTGCCTTTCTATTAGTGGTAGGGATTGGCATTTATCAAGTTCTCAATGATCATTCCATTTTAAGTTTAATGGGAACGCCTCCTCCAGGAGAAAGTCTTTCTCTGGGCGTTGGTGCAACAATGGTTGCTGGAGGATTCATTATTGGTGCCGTAATCACACCTGACTTCAGTCGGTTTGCCAGAAACGGCAAGGATGTTTTTTGGATGACTACCATTGGTACATTAGTGGGTGAACTTGGTGTAGGGATGATCGCTGTGTTAATGGCCCATGCAGCAAAAACGAGCGATGTTGTCAGCATCATGCTGCAAACGTCTGGCTGGCTTGGCGCTGCAGTTGTCGTTTTTTCCACAGTGAAAATTAATAACGTAAATTTATATTCCTCTTCTCTTGGCTTTACTCATATTTTCGATTCTGTTTTTAAGGTCAAGATGAATCGAGGACTCGTTACACTTGTAATTGGTGTTATCGGAACTTTGCTTTCCATAATGGGCATTCTCGATAGATTTGTAGACTTCCTTGTTTTACTTGGAATCATGATACCTCCAATAGCCGGAATTATGGTGGTTGATTATTTCGTGCTGAAAACGTATCGAAAAGCTCTTGATGAAAGCAGAGAGAAAGGAACATTGCCATCTGAGCCCGAAAAATTGAATCCAGTTACATTAGTTGCCTGGGCAGCAGGATTTGCAAGCGGCTATTTTATTACAGTTGGCATACCATCTATCAATTCCCTTTTAATAAGCGGAATTATCTATTACGCAGGTGTGTTATTAATTAAATCTATCAAAGGGAAAAGAGAGAATAGGGATCATATCGCATCATAATTTTTGAAATCGGGGGTTTTGAGAAAATGAGGAAATTAGGTAAACAGGAAATTGAAGATATTGCAGTAGGTGCGGCTTTACTCGGAACAGGCGGAGGAGGTGATCCTTACATTGGTAAACTAATGGCTTTACAGGCAATTGAAGAATACGGGGAAATCACATTGTTGGATGTAGAAGAAGTTCCTGATGAAGCATTAGTAGTACCTTCCGCAATGATGGGAGCACCGACGGTTATGTTGGAAAAAGCTCCAAGCGGTGAAGAAGCAACAGCAGCTTTCGAAAACCTAGAATCTTATTTGGGAAAAAAGATTTTTGCAACGATGCCGATTGAAGCAGGCGGAGTGAATTCGATGGTGCCCCTTGCACTTGCTGCAAATCTTGGCTTGCCTGTGGTGGATGTTGATGGGATGGGGAGAGCATTCCCGGAATTGCAAATGGTCACTTTTTATTTGGACGGAATTGCTGCTACTCCGATGGTGCTTGCGGATGAGAAAGGCAATACTTCACTGCTCTCAACCATAAACAATGTCTGGACAGAGAGGATTGCCCGTGCAGCAACGATTGAAATGGGCGGTTCCACAATGACAGCGATTTATCCAATGACAGGAAAGAATATTAAGGAAAGCGGAATTAGAAATATACTGAGCTTAGAAGAACAAATCGGCAAGACAATCAGGCTTGCAAAGCAAAATAATGTTGATCCAATAAAAGAAGTGTTGAATAAGGCAGACGGGTTTGAATTGTTCCGTGGAAAAGTGAGTGATATCAACCGCAAGACAGAATCGGGATTTGCCAGAGGTGTGGCAACATTTGAGGGAATCAATGAGTATAAGGGAGAAAAACTCGAGGTGCGATTCCAAAATGAGCATTTAATTGCACAAACAGAAGAACGCTTGCTTTGTGTCACTCCAGATTTGATTGCCGTGCTTGATGCAGAAACAGGCTTGCCGATCACTACTGAAGGGATCAGATATGGAGCAAGATGCGTGGTAATCGGAATGCCATGCCATCCAAAGTGGAGAACGGAAAAGGGAATTGAAGCGGTTGGTCCAAAATACTTTGGTTATGAAGTCGGTTATGTTCCTGTTGAGGAACTAATGAAAAAAGGAGGGCTAGTATAATGGGTGTTTATCGAATAGGAATTGATGTCGGGGGAACCCATACAGATGCAGTGCTTTTAGATCAATATAATCAGGTCATTTCGGAAACGAAATCACCAACAACTGAGGATGTTTCCGTTGGCATCTATACAGCAATGAGAAAAATAATCGATGAAGCAAAGGTTCCGCGGGAGCAAATTAAATATGCAATGCTAGGTACGACCCATTGTACAAATGCTATTGTTGAACGAAAGAGATTAAACAATATCGCCATAATTCGTATTGGTGCTCCGGCTACTTTAGCGGTTAAACCGCTTATCGGCGTACCTGATGACCTTCGCGCAGTCCTCGGAAAATATGTATATCTAATCCGTGGCGGACATGAATTTGATGGCCGGGAGATTGTTGAATTAGATGAAGCACATTTGTATCAAATTGCCGAAGAAATCAAGGGGAAAGTGGATTCCATCGCGATAACTTCTGTCTTTTCACCTGTATCGCAAACACACGAACAAAGAGCAAGTGAAATTTTCAAAGAAGTACTGGGAGAAGAAACCTCAATTTCTTTATCTTCAGAAATTGGTTCAGTCGGTTTACTGGAAAGGGAAAATGCGACGATTCTTAATGCTGCTGTCGTGAATGTTGCTAAAACGACTGCGGACGGATTCATCAATGCACTGAAGAATGAAGGAATTGAGGCAAAAGTATTCTTTTGCCAAAATGATGGGACATTAATGTCAATCGAATATGCAGTCAAATACCCAATTTTCACTGTTGCTTGCGGTCCGACTAACTCTTTAAGGGGAGCATCCTATTTGAGTGAATTAACCGATGCAATCGTTTTAGATGTTGGGGGAACAACTACGGATATTGGCGTTCTCGTTCAATCGTTTCCAAGGGAATCTTCTTTGGCAGTAGAGATTGGAGGAGCCAGAACAAACTTCCGGATGCCTGATTTAATCTCGATTGGACTTGGAGGAGGCACGATAATCCGCATAGGAGAAAAGGGAGAGTTCACGATTGGACCAGACAGTGTCGGTTACCGACTGCCAGAAAAAGCCTTGATTTTCGGAGGCGATACTTTAACAACGACGGATGTTGCAGTGGCTCTTGGAAAAGTGGAACTTGGGGATGCTTCAAAAGTGGCTCACCTTGAAAAGGATCTATTAAATAGAATCTATTTAAATATGGTCAATCTGGTCGAAGAAGCTATCGATAAGATGAAAACAAGTGCTGCACCAGTTCCAGTCATTCTCGTTGGGGGTGGAAGCATCCTTCTACCTGAGGAATTAAAAGGTGCATCTGAAGTCATACGCCCATTACATTCAGGTGTAGCGAATGCCATTGGGTCGGCCATCTCCCAGGTTAGCGGGCAGATTGAAAAAGTTTATGCACTAGCTGAAATAGGAAGGGAAACAGCATTGGAACAGGCAAAGGAATTAGCGATGTCAGAAGCGATCAGTGCAGGAGCCGATCCTCAAACGCTGGTTATTGTCGACATAGAAGATGTACCTTTAGCATATATGCCTGGGAATGCAACCCGTATTCGTGTGAAAGCCGCTGGTGATCTGGCCCAGGCTGTAATGAATGAACCGGTGTAGTCGAGGCAGGGGTGTAAAGTAGCTTTTTATTGTGCGGAGGAAGCTTTACTTCTTGATTTAAATAAGTGGAAAAAGCAAAGTGCTAAGGGTAGTGGAATTGACGAATTATTGTATTAAAGTTATTAAAATATGACGCATATTATTTCTTCCTCTCTGAAATTTTTACAATAAAGGGTAAAAAAAGTGCTTCCTTTTCATTGGGAGATCTGGTGAGTTAATTTTGTAAGGAAGAGTTTCCAGTCCATATGAAATAAACGGTTAAGTGTCGCCTGTCTAGTTATAGGAACGGATACGTAGTTCATTATGACAAGAAAAAGCCCCTCTCATTTAAGAGAGGGGCTTTTTCTTATTCTGATTTTTGACTATTTTTGCACTTTTTCACTGATTCAGTATATACTTACGATGTTTCATCCTGACGTGAATTTTTTTGTAAAAGATCACGGATTTCCTTTAAATATTGCTCGGATGCCGGTACCGCTTCCAATACCTCTTCCTCGTTCGCTTGTTTTTTTCTAATAAGAGAATTCGCTACCTTCATAAACATGAAAATCGCAAATGAAATGATCAAGAAATCAATCACAGCTTGGACAAATTCACCGTATTGAACATCTGTGTTTCCAACTGGGATAGATAACGAAGAAAAATTGACCCCACCTAATAAAATTTCTATTAGCGGTGTGATAATATTTTCGACTAGTGATGAAACGATCTTCCCAAAAGCAGCACCCATTACTACAGCTATCGCAAGATCGAGAACGTTTCCTTTGGTAATAAATTCCTTGAATTCCTTTATCATTGTAACTACACCTTTCTTTTTTCAATTAATAAAAGCATATCAGAAACATGATGAAAATTAAATAGTGTTAAAGCATCCATAATTCCAAAGATAGGTCCATCCCCCGTTTAATCATTGAATCCGTTAATATAATGCAATGGCGGAACTCCGATCAAAGGAGATAGAACGCAATTTTCGATACAAAAAACATTAAAGAGACGTTATAATAGCAGGTCTTAATGTAGAAGGATTTAAGAATGGTCATGGAACAAAGCAAAAAAGTAATTGAAGGTAGGGGGGAACGAATAAGGTGTTAATTTTCAATGTCAGGTAAAGCCGTTTCACCAACTTGAGGAAGGGGGTGAATATAAATGTATTCGTTTGGCGATAATTATATTATTGTACTACCCCCTAAGTGGTACTCCTCCATTGTTAAAAGCCCTTCTCTTAATTGAGAGGGGTTTTTTGTTTTGGGATTTGTTAAATGGTTTTTGTTAATAGGAGGATTTTACGTTTCATTTGGAGAATGTTTTGACAAACGGGGGTGGATTATTTGAGACAACATTTTGAACAGGATTTATCTAGAGAGGATATATTTAGGATGATTGTTAAGCACCTTGATGTATTTCCGTTGACTAGTCTAGAGGCTATCAGAGAAGTGATCAGGAGTTCATTAAATCAAAGAGGCTTGATAGGGGGGATGACCACACAAACAGGAGCCGCTACATATAACCGGAAAATATCAGACCAGGATATCCAATTAATAAATGATTGTATTTGTGACCTCTTAAATAGCCGCGTTATCCAACCTGGTATTAATGAAGTCAATCAGGATTTACCATGGATTTCTGTTTCTGATAAAGAGAAACTTGAAACATTGGTGAACTCCCAATCTTAACTTTTTACATATAAAAGCCCTTCTCTAAATCGAGAGGGGCCAATTTTTATTGGAATTTATTAATCCATAATAGCAATTTTATAAAAACCATTATTTTTCTATATACTTCATACTCAATTAATTGTATGTTTCACCTGTAAGGTGGGATTCAAACATATCGATGATTTCAAGGAAACGTTCGGCCTCACGGAAAACGTGATCAGCCAACAGTGGATGGATAATGCTCTTGATTTTGCATTCCTCGATTAAATCCCTAGCGGTTTTCTTAAAGTCTCGAAGTGATACGACGGAAACACGGTTCTGATCTAGAAATTGATCCAAAAGAGGAGCGGTTTGAGATTGCGGTTTCATGGACTCTAAGTCTACAGCTTGAAAGACTAATTGATCAAAATCATTGCTGAAGTTACGCGCCATATCCACCAGCTTTCTTTCCGATGGATCAAGGAGATGTCCGATGAATTTTGCATGATCCGCCATGATCCTTAAAAAGAAAACATTTTCTTTGATGATCGCATCAGCAAGAGGTTTCAATTTACCCTCATTTAATTCTTTTAATCGTTTTCTAAAATAATTGGCTTCCCTGCTTGTATGGTCGACTAATAGCGGGAAATTGTTCGCACCAGGCAATTTACACGTGAGTATTAATCCCAATACTTTTCTTTTAAATAAAAATATGCCAGTAGCAGCTTGTTGCACTTCCGAGTTAAATCTTCTGATCTGTTCTGGATCAGCTTGATTTGTTAATGAATGGGATTGCTGTTCTATCCGTTCAAATAAATGAAAAAACTGATTAGCTTCCTCAATTAGCTGTGTATCTTCACATCTAAAACCTAGTCTTAGAAATAACGAGTGTTCCTTCATTATTCTTGACCAAAAACGAATCTCATCCAAAGAGCGTGCAACAAACATTCCAGAGTTATTCCTCATGTTAGCTTCCTGCGTGTTCTCATTCATAACTATTGCCCCCTTTTTAAAACAAATCCATCATTAAAAGAATATTAACGAGGGGGCATTAGTATTCTGCTCAAATTGCAAATCGAATCATTACGGATATCCTTAGCACCTCAAACCAATGAGTTTTTTTGTTTTCTCCTTGTAGGGGAAATATCGTATCCATCGTCCTTGAAGAGTGGCAAGCGTGCATTTTAGAGAGGAAGGAAAATGGATTTCGAACGAAGGGTATACAAAAATCCTGACCGATTTGAGTCTGAAACCGTACTTTCTAAGATCTTCTATAATACTTCATCAGGCACTCCAGGGTAGTATTTAAAGAACCCTTAGACTTAATTCATTCTAAGGGTTCTCGCATTTAATTTATCAGTTTCATTAAGTTACATTTGATTGTCATTTGTCACAAAGTTCATTAATTTTTTTCGTAAGCTCATTAAACTTTTGGTCGAGTTCTGTGTACGCTTTATCGTTTGGAGTCATAAAGCTAAGTTTTCCCAAAACTTCTTGTCTTTCTGTTTCAAGCGTTAATCGAAGTTCTTCCAAATCATCTCTTTTTGGGGAGGATTCATACAATTGTTTTTGTATGCGATCATTCGAAATGAGGAGTTTGCTGCTTGTCGTTTTTTCGAGAAAATATCGATCATGCGAAACGACGAGTAGCGTTCCAGTGAACTGTGCTAAGGTATCCTCAAGTTGTTCCCGTGAAGCTAAATCCAGGTGATTTGTCGGCTCATCCAAAATGAGCACATCTTTTTCCTCTAATATATATTCCATTAACTTACATTTAACACGCTCACCCATACTCATATTCTTAATCGGTTCTGTCCAATGAGATGCCGTGAAGCCTAAATGCTTCATTAAAGTTTGAACGCGCCCTCTCGACTCGAAAGTTTCTTTATGAAATAGTTGGGCGGGTGCTAGTTCAAACGGTAAATCAAACACTTCCTGCGTCAAATAGCCTATTTTTGCAGATGGTGAAATCCATACCTCGCCCGCAAAAGTTTGATGTCCAAGAATTATTTTTAATAATGTTGTCTTTCCGCTGCCGTTGGGACCTACAATGGAAACCTTCTCACCATGCTGAACCGTGAAATTGACGTTTTTAAAAAGTGTTCGGCCGTTAAAAGTCTTAGTTAAATTCTTAACTTCCAAAAAACGTTTTCCCATCTTGTTTTTTGCATTAATTGAAAAGCGTACAGTGTATTCTGGTTCAACAGGTTCAGTTTTTGCTTTTTCAAGCTCTTTTTCAAGACGCTTTTGTTTAGATTTTACCTGTGCATCCATTCGCTTTGCTTTTACACGATAGTATTCCTTAATCCCTTCCTTTTTCGTCGATTGGGAATGGGCTTTTTTTGACCAAGAAGTGATTCCTTTCATTTGTCCCTCAATCCGTTCAACCATTTTTTGCTGTTTTTCATATTCACGTTGTTGTGTAAGTCTTTTCTGTTTGCGAACCTCCATATAACTAGAATAATTCCCTCTGTGCTCAATTAGCTTTTTATCTTCAATCGACCAAATTTTCGTTGCTACAGCATCCAAAAAATAACGATCGTGCGAAACAAAAATAATGGTACCTCTATAATTTTTAATTTGTCCTTTGAGGAACTCTAAACTTTCCTCATCAAGATGGTTCGTCGGTTCATCTAATAGTAAAAGGTCTGCATCCTTAGAAAGTCCTTTTGCTAGCCGGGCTTTCAGTTTTTCTCCCCCACTTAATCGTTGGAAGTCATGGCTTGGTACATGCATTTTATCAAGTAATTTAACTTCGGAAGGCGTCTTATCTTCTGTTGAATGGGACTCGACTTCTTGTTCAACGATAAAAACCTTCACGTCTTGCTGCAGCCATTGGATTTGTCCATGTGCAGGCTCTAAATCATTATTAATTAATTGCAACAACGTAGATTTACCGGCACCATTTTTGCCAATGATACCGATTATCTCCCCTTTTTGAACACTAGCATTAACATTTTCAAAAATGTTATGGTCCAGTACTCCATAGCTGATATTGGTTAATTTTAATAATTCTTTCATTATGATTAATCCTCTCCTTAAAGGGAGAATAAAAAAAATCCTCCCAGTTCATATGGAAGGATTAGTCGTACCTGTGCATTATCAAATAAGAGCTTTTTTCATGATAGCTCTAAAATTTATAGAAAATGGGCAGACTAATCCTATTTTGTATGATTTGAAATATGTGATTTCAAATTTTTAAAAATAAGATTAGTTAATCATCGGCCACCCATCATCCCTTCTGATATTAATAAAATCAGTATAGCATAATATGATCGTTTTAAACAAAGGGAAGCGGCACAATACTATAAGATTTATAATTGTTTTAACTCAATCAAATACCTTATTATAAGGTGTACAAGGACTGAATATTTCCTGTGGAAACCATAAACATTTACCACCCATAGGGTTGTTCCTTGAGGAGGTCATTAATATGGAATATATAAAGGGAATCGATGTTTCACATTGGCAAGGTGCTATTAATTGGGAGGAAGTTGCAAAGGCAGACGTGAAGTTTGTATTCATTAAAGCAACAGAGGGAACAAGTTATTCTAAGCTTTCCTATTTCAAAGAAAATGCACCACAAGCATTGGCAGCGGGATTGAAAGTCGGGGCCTATCATTATGCAAAGTTTGCAACTGTTGCAGAAGCAAAGGCTGAAGCTGCTTATTTTTTAGATTCTATCAGCTCTTTTGCTTTAAATTACCCTGTTGTCCTTGATCTTGAGGAAAATAAAAAAAAGGCAAATAAAAAAACGCTAACCGATGCAGCAATCGCTTTTTTGGAAGCTATTGAAGAAGCTGGATATACGGCTATGCTGTATAGTGGTAAATACTTTCTCGAAAATGCCCTAGATGAATCAAGGTTAACGAACTACGCTTTGTGGATTGCCAGATACAACAGCATGTTGGGACGTAGCACGGATATTTGGCAGCATTCTGATTCAGGTAAGGTAAGTGGGATCAGGACAAAGGTGGATTTGAACATAGCCTATAGGGATTTTACAGATCCAATAAATACTTTTAGGGCCCGCAACTCCCGTGCATTGAAAACAGAACCAGCCACAACGTATACTGTAAAAAAAGGTGACACTCTTAGCTTCATTGCAAAAAATCATAAAACAACGGTGAAATCGCTTGTTAGTCTTAACGGAATTAAAGACCCCGACAAAATTTATATCGGTCAAAAATTAAGGTTGAAATAAAGGATCTTCTCATTACGAGAGGTACGAAGTATGGGGTTCATTCAAAAGGTCAAAACAAGGTAGATTGGAGCGGGTGTGCGAGACGGGAAAAGCGGGTCCAGGGAGACCCCATAGGCGCAAAGGCGCAGGAGGCTTCCCGGAATGCCCGCGGAAAGCGAGTGCCTGGAGAGTAAATCAACGTTCAAATTGTACAAATCCTTAATTTACTGTAGACAAACTCGGCTCTTCTCATTAAGAGGAGCTTATTTTAATGGATATTATATTTCTTTAAGTTCGTCTATTGCTACGTCTGATCTTTCCTCTAATGGGCCTCTTAGATGTACTGTAGCCGTTCTTCCATCTTCATTTAAATTATCAATCCATACTGAAGTGCCATTATATCTAACCTCAATGTCAGCTGATGAAGAAAGTATCTGCTTTACACGCTTAGCATCCATATAAATCCCTCCCTGTTAATTAGTCTTCCTATTATTTAGGAAAAGCCTTGATTTTATTCATTTGATTAATATTGCAACTAAATTATATAAGGAGAGCAATGATGTTTAATTTTCCACGTTATCCGCCGTAACTCTTTTTTAATTAAGCTTGTTATGAAAAGATGAGAATTCTTAATCTTAAAAATATTGGATTTATCTGCTAGAATGGATAGGATTGTAAATGATTTTTTTGAGGTGATGAATTTTTAAAAAAGCAGGCTTCTGGCAGCCCTTTTAATACTTATTTGCGCATCCGTACTATTTACATGCATGCAACAGCCAAGCGGGGCCAATGCCGCCAAAGATAAACTTAACATGAAGAAGCTCGAAATTGATGAATTTTTGCTGAACGTGATGGAACTTTTATATTACATGAAGTGAAAACAGGCAAGACTTTTATCTATAATAATGAACGTGCCGAACAAAGATTTGCGCAGCAATCGACTTTTAAGGTGCCTAATGCACTCATCGAATTACAGGTCGGGGCTGTAGAGGATGAATATGACATTAAATACTGGGATGGTGTGAAAAGGGAAATTGAGATATGGAACCAGGATCATACGCTTGGGTCCGGTTTAAGGAACTCAGTTGTTTGGTATTATCAAGTAATGGCCCGCGACATTGGAGAGAGTCGAATGGAGGAATGGATTCATAAGATTTCTTATGGCAACCAAGATATTAGTGGAGGGATTGATCAGTTTTGGCTAAGCAGCTCACTCAAAATTTCTCCTAGTGGAATATATGGAAAATTTATACATATAAAATCTTCCTTTTGATAAGGATATCATAAAAACCGTTAAAAGAATGATGATCCAGACTGAAGGGGACAACTATAAACTTTACGGAAAAACGGGGCAGGGGTCAAACGTTGGCTGGTATGTTGGTTTTATTGAAACAAAGGAACTTGACTATGTTTTTGTAACGAATATCTCCGATACATCGGCAGACGCCAGGAACATCATGAAAGACATTTTACAGAAATACCATTTAACGTCAGATTGGGAATTAAGTTGGTGCTTTCCGAAGTGTGAAGATATAAATCCCGATTTTTCCCAATCGGATGAAGTCTAAGCATAAAAGATATTATAGAGCTGACGGATGCTTTACTTTAAATAGGGAGCTGCATCGGTACCCTATTTTTATGAAGCTAATGGGACGGAAGGGTTGAATAAGGAAGTAGATAAGATGGGACAATATTGGAGGAGAAAGTGTTGTTGGGTTTGAAGTCATATACGCATTCTTATACATGCTTTTAGGGGGGTATCATGGAACTATCGTTATTATTGGAATATGGCTGGGTGTTAATTATTCTAATTTTTTTAGAAGGTTTATTATCTGCTGATAATGCATTGGTTTTAGCCATAATGTCAAAGCATTTACCAAAAGAACAGCAAAAAAAAGCGATTAATATTGGGTTGCTTTTGGCTTTTATATTTAGGATTGGTGCAATCTTCATCATTTCGTACCTTTTCCATGTTTGGCAAGTTCAAGCCATTGGGGCTGCATATTTGATTTTCATCTCATTAAAGCATTTATTAAAAAGGGATCACGGAGAAAAAGAAAAAAAAGGGAAAAGCTACCGTATGACCGTTGCGCAAATTGCATTAGCTGATATTGCTTTTGCTATTGATTCAATTTTAGCTGCAGTCGCTCTTGTCATTGCCTTGCCAGATACGCCGATGGGTGATATAGGAGGTATGGATGGGGCAAAATTCATTGTTATTTTATTAGGGGCAATTGCAGGTTTAATCGTCATCCGGTTTGCGGCAGGATACTTCGTTAAGATACTGACGGAGCGACCTAGCCTCGAAACGGCAGCCATGTTAATCGTTGGTTGGGTAGGGGTTAAATTATTAATGCATACTCTTGCGCATCCAGCCGTGCACATTATCTCTCACGATTTTGTTGAAGGACCGATTTGGAATATAATCTTTTGGTCAGTCATGCTTCTCATTGCTATAGGCGGATGGTTTTTATCTGGAAAAACAGAGAAAAAAAGTGAAAGTAAATAAAGTATATTCTTTTGTAATAAATGAAAATTTCAAGAAGATCAAAGACCGGAAAAAATTTTTCGGTCTTTTTTTTGGTTATTCTACAATGCCCTTCTATATAGATTCCTTAATGTTGAAAATATGACAAATCGTCATAAAGATCAGTAAAGCTATTGATTGATTCAATTTTACTTCAATAACCCTAACCGAAAGCCATAAACGACTGCCTGTGTACGGTTTTTAGCTTTAAACTTTGTCATTAAACTGCTTACATAATCTCTAACGGTATGCTCACTTAATAGCAGCAATTCAGCCATTTTTTTATTGTTATAGCCCTCAGCCAGTAAATTTAAAATCATGGCTTCCCGTTCCGTCAGTTGTATGTCGGTACCAATTGACACCTCATCATCTTTTCTTGATAAATATAAACCGAGCCGTTTTCCGACCTGTTCAAGTAAAGTCAGTTCATCTATTGAATAATCGAATTCCTCCCCTAATTGATCAAAGGTCAGCCATCCGAAGACTTGCTGGTCATGAACAATGGGTACAAAAATGACAGATGAAAGATTAAATAGCTGTATATGTTCCTCTTTAATGTGATTACGGGGATTCTTTAAAAATACCGGCTTTTTTGAATTGAATACCATGGATTGCTTGGAGCTGAGTTGCCCCCTCATGCTTTGAACTTTTGGCAGCTCCGATCCAATGGTGCCGTAAAATTGATTGGACCAAGGAATATAAGCATAAAAAACACATCTTTTATAGTTAAAGAACTCCTCACATTTTTTTAGGATAAAAGAAAAATCCTTAAATCCTGCCGAGTTAATTAAAAGTTCATCTAATCGGTTCAGTAACTGCAGTCTTTTAAGTTCTGCATTCTCTTGTTTGGTTTTGGGATGTTGATCCGGTTCATCGCCCGTCCACTTGTTATAGCAATGGATGAGATGAGAGAAAATGGATAATAAGAACATAAGAATGGAAAGGGGTTGGGCATGTTTCAGGTTTACCATTAAGGTAACAATCGACTTTTCAAAGATTAATCGGAACATGCTGAAATGAGAATCATTTAAAAGGGGTAAATGTGATTGAAGCCAAGTATCCAAATGCTCTTCGAATGAGTCTTTTATGTCCTCGATATTTGGAGCGGATAAAAATAGTAAAAATGATTCCAGTAATGTTTGTATCATCTTACGTTCAGGTTCTAATATGAAGGGCTCTAGATTCAAATAAATATTGATATTTTCTTCAATCTGTTTGTTATGACTTTTAATGAATAATATGTATTGCTGCAATGTTATTTCTTCATATGCATGAAAGGGATGAGCCATGTGAATTCCTTCTCCTTAAAACAAAATACCCTATAAATAGGGGGAACTAACCTTATTATTATACAGCACTTTATAGGATAGTAATTCAAATTGTAAGGAGTAAAATAAATGTATGAACACAGAATGAAGCTATTAGATGACCATTTTCTAATTCAATCAAGGATTTCAACGTTGTAGTCAGCTATTTGCTTGTATAAGAATGGTCGTCCAGGGAGAACCTCTAGGGATGGAGATTTCTGGTGCTTAAGGAATCTGTTGCGTAGTAAGCAAAGGAGATTTGGTAATATGAAGAGACTTGAAAACAAAGTGGCAATCATTACAGGCGGGGGTACAGGAATCGGGAAAGAAACAGCTTTGTTATTTGCTAGGGAGGGAGCAAAAATCGTCATCACTGACATCAACCAGGAATCCGGTGATCAAGCTGTGAATGACATTCAGGCAATCGGCGGTGAAGCCCTATTCATCCGTCATGATGTCAGCAATGAAGAAGATTGGAAAAGGGTTGCAAAGGATACGATCGATACTTTTGATAAGGTGGATGTTCTGTTCAACAATGCGGGTATTTATATCATTAAACCGGTTGCGGAAATTGAACTGGTGGAATGGAATCGCCTCATGTCGATTAACGTGACCGGCGTATTCTTGGGAATGAAACATATTATGCCACTCATGGCGAAACAAAATAAAGGGTCGGTCATAAACGCTTCCTCCATTGCAGGCTTGATTGGCGCGCCTGGTCATGTTTTATACGGTGCAAGCAAGGGAGCGGTCCGGACTATGACTAAAGATGCTGCCATCGAGTATGCTTCAAAAGGGGTCCGTGTAAACTCGATTCATCCAGGATATATCGATACCGGGATGGCGGACTATGCATCTGAACAAACGGGCAGTTCAAAAGATGAATTGGGTAAAGAATTTCCGTTAGGACATCTGGGCAGCGTCAATAATGTGGCGAATACAGTGCTTTTCATTGCCTCGGACGAATCTTCCTATACGACGGGTACTGAATTTGTGATAGATGGCGGAGCGACTGCTCGCTAAAATCCCAACATTATTAGGGGATATTAGAAACTAAAAAACCAAGGAGTGTTTAGATATGAGATTAGAAAATAAAGTGGCAATCGTAACAGGGGGAGCAAGCGGGATTGGAGCAAGTACGGCTCAATTATTTGCAGAAGAAGGAGCAAAGGTGGTCATTGCCGATTTTGCTGATCATGGACAAGCGGTGTCAGAAGAGTTAAATGGCAAAGGGTATGATACTCTTTTTGTTAAAACTGACGTGACGAATGAAACGGACGTAAAGAATATGATCGAAGAGACGGTTAACAAATATGGAAAACTGGATATCATGTTCGCTAACGCGGGAATTGCCAGAGACGGAAACATTCATGAGTTAAGCTATGAGCAATGGCAAAAAACAATTGATATTAATTTATCCGGTGTCTTCCTATCCGATAAATATGCGATAGAGCAAATGCAAAAACAATCTACTGGCGGCGCAATTGTCAATACAGGCTCCATCCATAGCCATGCAGGGAAACCTGGGGTAACAGCCTATTCTGCTGCGAAAGGAGGGGTCAAACTGTTAACACAAACGTTAGGTGCGACTTATGCAAAAGATGGCATTCGTGTCAATGCAGTTTGCCCAGGATATATTGATACACCACTTATTGCCCAAGCTCAAGGTGAGATCAGACAAGGTTTGATCGATTTACATCCAATCGGCCGTTTAGGCAGAGCGGAAGAAGTGGCTAAAGCCGTTCTCTTCCTTGCAAGTGACGATGCATCTTTTGTTACAGGCACAAGCCTTATTGTCGACGGCGGTTATACGGCAGTATAAAAAGGCCTCGTTTAAGGGTTAATGGCTGGTTCTATCAATCAGTCAAATTCGTTTGATATGAAAATTACATGAAAAATAGAGCTTCTTCCGTAAGGTGAGTGGTGTTAGATTACTCAACTCTACTGGAGGGCTCTTTTTTTTGCATATAATGAAAAAATCCCCGGGAATGCTAAAAACATTTCCTTGGAAGAAGAAACGATACAAGCAGTTGCAGGGGAGAGGGAATTCAGTAATTTATGTTTATGGAGGATACTTTTATCCTCTTTTTGAATGTGCGGCGATAAATAATGCCAAACGGATAATTCGATTACGATCTAGATCGGTCGCATATTAGATATTCTCTATATAACTTTTATATACGTTCGGGCATCTTTCAGTAGGTCTATACACCATTTTCCTACTCATTTCAAATAGCATATGGACGTATGCTAATATCTTTACGTTTAGATTAGTCTGGTTTTGAGAAAAAAGAATAAATTAAACTAGATTAGATTAATTTTATTTAGTCACATTATTAGGTATTTTTGTTTCTTTTGAGCAAAGTATTTCCTCAATATTAGGGGCAAGTTCACTACTTTACTATTGTTAGAATTAATAAAGTAAATAACTGTCACGTTACCAAGTGAAAAACCTGTTACATATAAGAAGTAGAAATGGAGCGTTCACATTTAAACGTTTTTCTTAAGAAAACGCATACCCAGCCATCCCGAAGATAAGGGTAGTAATGGCTCCATTTTGATTGACAAGGTTTTACCTTTAGCTTAAAATTTTCCTTAGGGAAACTTTTTTACCTTAGTGCATATAATGCAGTTAAAGTGAAGTGTGATAGATAACCACTTTATTTTTTTAGATTGATGTTACCTTTGGTAAACATTATTAGTTTATAGAAAAATTATTTACAAAGGAGATGTTTGCAATGAATTCCGCACTTACCATTAAGAGTTTGTTTGTATCCTAACATGGTAATGAAGCGGTAAACGTGAATTGGTTGGGGTTATCGGTCCAAATGGGGCAGGGAAATAAACATTATTAATAGGTTTGTTAAACTTAATCCCGAAAGATAAGTCAATATTCAAATATCCGGAAAAAGTTTTAACGAGCTAAGAAAATCTGTCCATATGTCCCCAAGAAGCAATATTGAATGAGATTTTCTAATTACTGTTTTGGATCTGTATTTCTCGGAACGTATCCCCATCTAGGTTTATTTTAAAAAAAAGAAAAAGAATGAGCACTTAAAGGTTTGCAAATGGTTAGTTGGAGAAATTTCAAGAGGGCAACAAACAAGGGTCTTTTTTAGCAATGGAGCTTGCTAAAAATACTGATAAATTTTTACGGATTATCTTTTTTTGAATAGATACGACTAAGAGTAAGACAATTTAATAGCCTTGTGAAAATTGTTGTTAACCAGTATAACTACTTATTTTTAAGGAGGATTTAATAATGTTAGTTAAGTTTATAAGAGAAAATGTTTACGCGTCATTTATGCTGACAATACTTCGTATATTTATAGGGTGGCAGTGGTTGAATGCAGGGTGGAGTAAAATAACTAGTGGGAAATTTGATGCATCTGGATTCATAACAGGTGCAATAGGAAAAGTAACTGGTGAACATCCATCTGTTCAATCTTGGTGGGCTGACTTTTTAGGTGACTTTGCATTACCAAATGTAGGGATATTCAACATTCTAGTTCCGTGGGGTGAATTTTTAGTCGGACTTGGATTAATTTTAGGAACTTTTACAACTTTTGCTGTATTAATGGGAGTGCTAATGAACTTTTCCTACATGTTCTCTGGAGCAACGAGTACAAACCCACAGATGGTTTTAATTGAAATATTTATCCTTGTTGCAGGCTTTAATGCAGCGAGAATAGGTTTAGATCGTTGGATAATCCCATTCTTAAGAAAACAAATATTTAGAAAAAAGGAACAAGAAGTCACTATGCAAAGTTAAAGATAAAGTTATTTATTCATAACTTTACAACATATAAGAGTGAAGAAAATAATTAAAAACTCAGGAGTTTGTAGACAAAAGGGGGTCTTATCTAAATTTCAAAACAGAGTTGATTGGAGCGTGTGTGGGAGAATCCTGCGGGAAAGGCACGTCGAGGAGAGACCCTACAGGCGCAAAAGCGCCGAGGGCGGACCGCCCGCGGAAAGCGAGTACCCTATGTTCCAAGCGATGTTCAAGGTTTTATAAACCTAAATAAAATTGAGACAAACTTGTTCTTCATCGAGTTCGTCTACAGTCTGAACTCAGTTCTTTCTTACTTTGGAACTGAGCTTTTTGTATTTCGCGTCATATCCTTATTATTGTTGATCCTATAATTAGCTTAATAGCGTATTTCGTAAAAGACACTTTTACGAAGGGGCATTTTTTTACAATATGGCCTTATATTAATATCGCAAAAGTATAAACAAAAGAGCAGGTTAGTTCAATTTTATAAAAGTGGAAGTAAATCCAATTAATAGTATTTTTATGTTAAAGTTGTAAAGTTGATATTTTATTACATCATTTCATTAGGAAGGAACAAAATCTGTATGATAAAGGAAGGGTTAAATGGCGAAAAGAATATTAGGTAGTATGTTGCTTTTATTACTAGGCATGGTTAGTTTTTCTTTTTTATCTGGCTTGAAAGTTGAAGCGGCAGATCGAGTGCATACTGTATCCTCTCAAGAAACGGTAGAATCGATTGCAGCGATCTATGATATATCGACAGAGCAATTAATGAATATGAATGGTTTACCGGATGGTAAGTTATATATTGGCCAGAAGTTAACCATTCAGACTGCTTATACTCCTTCGAACTATCAGTGGTCAGAGAGAGGGAAACAAATTGGGAATTATGCGAAATCTTTTACAGGATTTAAAAAAACGGCTGGGGAAGAGACACCTATCAAAGGGTTTGATTCTAGCGGATTGATTCATTGGGTACTCTCCCGACAAAAGGTGCCTATCGACCGTTTGTCAGTTGAAGGCTATTATAAGCAAGGAATGGATACAAATACGCCTAAGGCTGGAGATGTTATATTTTTTCTGGAAATGGGAAGTTCAAAAGTCGTCACTGCTGGGATCTATCTGGGGGGAAATCAGTTCGTTAATTCTGGATACGGAGCAGAGACAGTTCAGGTGAGATCTACCGCAGAAAAATATTTTGCACAATACCAAGCCGAGTATAAAACGTATACACCAAAAGGAGAGCATGTCGTTCAAAATAATGAAACACTTAAAAGTATCTCGGATAATTACGGTGTATCGGTGGATACAATCAAAAAGCGTAACGCGTTACCAACTGATAGCTTGATGCAGGGACAGTATCTTCAAATATACAGCAATCCCTTGTATCCATTTTATACAAATCAAGAGGCTTCCTATGATAAAGCTTATGATGTCATAAAGTATGCCTATACTCTACGTGGATTTAACTATGTTTTCGGGGAATATGATCCGATGATTGGAATGGATTGCAGCGGTTTTATCTATTGGGCCATGAAGGAGCAGGGCATTTCCCTTAAACGTGGTTCAGCAGCGGACTACCATTCCTTGCTGCCGAAAATCAGCGATCCAAAGGCAGGGGACTTTGTATTTTTTAGAGATACAGACTTAAGTCAAGAGATAACCCACGTCGGTATTTATCTAGGGGATGGTCGCTTTATTCATACAACAAGGAATACTGGAGTTCATATATCTGATCTTACTTCAAGTTATTTTACTCAGAAGTTCGAAAGTTTTGGGCAAGTCCAAGTCCATATGGACTAAGATAGCCACGAGAGAGTTAGGCTACTTGAATTTTCAAGTCATATTATCCACTTAAGGTATGCAGTGTAACAAGATCACGAACAAACGATGTTACAACTACTATCTAGAGGGGTTTTTAAAAAAGTTTTGAGGAATATACAAATGAAAAGAAAATGAAAGTTGTTAAGTTTTATCGGTTATTAATAGATGTTTTAACTGCGATAAGAATCGAAATTGTGGATTAGAAAAAAGTTGTACTGTTTATAAAAAAGAAAAACCGAAATGACCTGATTTCGGTTTTTCTTAATGAACTAAATGGGCAGTTAGTTGAAGAAAACTTTATTTTAATGGTTGTGGTAAAAATTTCAAGTTAACTTTAAGAAAATAATATTTTTGGAAGGGACTGACTATGATATTGGAAACGAATATTTAAAGATTAATCGAAAGGTTTAAAAGTGTAAAAAGCCTTGGAGATAAAACGGTAAATCAATTATCCGAAAGGAAAATACATTGGACTCATAATATCGAGTCTGTTGCGGTAATAGTAAAGCATTTGAGTGGAAATATGATTTCACAAGGTGGAATGACTTTTTAACTTCAGACGGAGGAAAGGGATATAGAAATCGTGATGAAGAATTTATAGATGATATATCTTCAAAATCCGAGCTAACTATTGTTTGGGAAAAGGATGGAAAACCCTAATTGATATATACTTCAGAAAAAACCTGTTTTCTTAACGGGCGCCAGAGAATTTTATCTTGGTATAACCCATATGGATATTTCTATTTACTTTCATAATTTCTGCCACCAGCTTTTCTTGGTGAGATGATCTTAGATCCTTTTACTATATTCATCGATTTCGGTTAACATAGCAGCTGTTTTTCTTACTCTTCGAGTTGTTGAGCCTAATACTTCCCGCAATCGAATGGCACTGATCCTCTTGTCCCTATATCCTTAAACAATGTTTGTCTCGTTCTTTTCCTTACGTTATGAATGTGCATACTTCCAATTTTTGTGCGATTAATTGAATATTTAAAAAACATTTGTTAGTTTCTGTAGTTTTATATTAGATTCTGTGGTTCCTGTGATAAATTAAAGGTGTTTTTTTGTGAGAGAAAATACGAAAAAAACAATATATGTGTTTTGGGGTTTTATGGTATGCAAACTTTATAGAAACGGTAGAAAGAAACTTCATAATTCTTGCAAATGGAAACAAACTTAAGAGGAGAAACCAATATGAATCATCTACAAAAGCAAATACTTTTTTTCCTTGAGGAATGCAATAGAGAAAGATGTGTAAGTAAAATTGCTGAAAAGTACGATAAAAATCTTGAAGTGGTAAGGGCTGAGTTAGTGATACTTGCGAACAAGAACCTCATAGCTATCAAAAAGAGTACAACTGGGAAGATAAGCAGAGCAACGATTAGTCCAAAAGGTAAACAGTGCTTCAGGGAAGCTACTGCAATTAAGGGTTCAGTCCAAGAGCAAATCAATGAGTTGAAACAAAAGTTGTCAGCTCTGGAAGCCTCCTTTATACGTGCAAAAGAGAATCCAACTGGGGAGAATAAACAGTCACTATTGGATAATGCGAATACGGTTCAATCAGTGGCTTATGGATTAAACTCATACTTTAAAGTTGGATTGGATATCTTTAAGTAAACAATAACCTCAGAGGATAACCAGGGAACTCTTGTACATCTACATCATCAAGGTCAAAACAGGCTAGCTCACGGGTTTATTGTCGAGGTGAGCTAGTTAATAAGATCCACTAAAAAAGGTCCGAGCCTGGTTGTATTGATTATCACCCATTATTTATTGTCAACCCCTTAAGGGAGCGACAGTCTGTGATGCACCGAGGCCGTTGGAGTCAGACTAACGAATGGGCTCTATTGGCACCATAGTTCATCGCCTTACTCACCCAGCCATAGAATGAGTATGGACGATTTCCCACGATTTTCATTCTCTGTGGTGGAGCGCTGATTTTTGCGCTTAATGGATGGCTAACAGGTGCTTTACTTCATTACCATAGATGATCGGCATCTCCTTTTTAGTGAAAGGAAATGAAGGACTTGAGTCAAAAAAATTAAAGGAAGATGCCCTATATAATCTCTTATATTGTGTTTTTCTTTTGGAGTTTCTTCTTTGTTGATCTGCTTTCTTCATTAGTTGTTGAGCTTGAGAACTATATGATACTATCTGTTTTTTTAATGAGTTTGAAGCTAGATTTGCTGGGCCACCTTGTGGGAAATTTTGAAATGGAGATACGATTTAATTAATTGAGAAACTTCTTGATGAATATTTGCAAGCTCTTGTCCTAATTCAGTACCAGTAAAGTTTGCTACAGATAGTTGAGTGTCTATTTGTTTTTGCAGTTGATTGTTTTTTGACATAATAGAAAACCTAAGTTAGATAAATCATACCCTTTTATAATATTCTATAGCTTCTAAAAAAATAACGGGTATTTTTAATGGGGAAAATCTAATATATGTTTATTACGGGTGCTTTACTTCAATAAGATTGCTGAGTCAGCTTTTTTCTTATGGCACTAAGGGGCAGAATAGCTTAATAAAAATAGGTAGATTAAGGGTGTTCAAGAAGGAATAGTTTGTGGAGTAATGAGAATAGAGAGTGTTATGTAGACTAATGATGTATAAAATATACCAAAAGAAAAAACCAGCTTTATTAGACTGGTTTTTTCATCTTAATATAATACTTTGTTAAATTAGTTTTTAAGACTTACATGTTCAATCATACGCTTCATTGCCTGAATTTGCCCCATATGAGTCGCTTCATGCATTAATGTTAAACCTGCAAGTTCTCCAACAGTCTTACAACCTAGGAATGGTGTATCCAAATCTTGATCTAGCTGTTCTGGAGGAATTTGCTTTAAACGAGTTAATTGATCTTTCAACTGTACAACCAGCTCATCCATAGCAGGTATATTCCCTGTCCAATCAGCTGGCTTTGTGCCATTCCCAAACAATTCTATATAATTCGTGGGAAGATGGGTTGTTACATGCGGGAAACCAAACATAGTTTGTTCTGTAATTGTCAAAACGTGACCAGTATGCCAATGAATTGTGTTATTAAAACCTTCTGGCTGCTTATCGGTTTGTTCCTTAGGAACGGACACTACATTTTTGATGAAGTATTCTCTTGTCATCTCAAATTGCTCGAATACAAGTTGATTCATCTTTTTCTCTCCTCTCCTTAACAAAATCATCCATATTATACCAGTAAAAATCGGAAAAGAATATGGTTGAAACTTCCTGAAATTAGTTTTATGTCAGCTGGTTCTTTTTCCACAATAGGGAGCGATCAAGAATCGTTTTACTTATCGAACTTACGGGTGAGTTATTTTATTTAAGGCTCAATAAAAATAATAAATCCAATTGCACCTTCCATATTATTAGCATTCTCACAAAAAATAAAAAGTCCCATAAGTTTTTTCGGTTTAACTGAAAATTCAATACACTCAATTGTTATACAATTGTAAAATTATATAGTTTTATTTTCGGTATAATGGAAATTATTAGAAAAGTATTGTGGTGTATGAATATTTACATATAGGGATCTATTCATTTCTTCCCTCCTTGTAATAAATTCTCGCCACTTACCGAAGACAGTCCTAAAGAGAAGATCCGTATGGACTCTGCCGACTATATGTTTGTGTTGAACCCTCATTTCTATCATGAAGGGTCCATCTTTGCTAACGTACAACTGGTTTTCTACTATGACATGAATAACTCTTACTTCAACGTCATGTTGGAAGCTTTTCAACATCATAAGGACGCTCTAACGTCCCCAGGAAGTTTGATTCCTGGAATACAAGGGAGGCCGCCCCTTACCAGAATGTATTCTAAATATGATTTGGTGCAGTATAACGTCAATAGAAAGGCGAAAGATGCAGCGTGTTCCAAACTAAGTAAGCCTGAACGATATGAATGTGACAAATTTCCATTTGCCAGTACTTATGAAGGGGCTGGAATTGGAGATGGAAGATTCTCGGTTCGATACATTCCGAGAGCAGCGAATAATACACATGGACGCTGGCTTGCTCCATGGTATGCATATGATCGGATTTTGCACAAAGATCAATTTTATATTGGATTTAATGAGTAACTGTCGCTGTGTCGGCTGGATGAGACTTAGAGTTTGTACCGAACCACATCAATGGTACTTCCTCCTGAATAGAATGCACGATATAAGTACATCCATTGAAATCCTTCAGACTTATCAAGACCCGAGTTAAAGATTGACAGCTACAACCATGGTGAAGTACTCCTGCTTTTTGGCTTAACCACCATACAAGGCTTTTAAATCTATAGCTTGGTGCTTGTTCGTCCTTTGAACAAAACCTACTTTTTTGGCTAGTTCTGGAGAGCTTTTGGAGACAAAGAGCGTTGTCGGTTCCTGTGAACTACCCTTAAATAAATGTCGAATGCTAGATATGATACCCTCAAAAGAATCAACTATTAGAAGTAATGTTTGAGGATAAAGGTATTAAAAGGGAGGCGAATTGTTTTTGACTATAATAGATATTGACCAATTGCTTTTAGCTACTGAAGAACTTGCCGAAGAGTCAATTCCATTTCATCTCGATACATTTGATATTGATCAATTATTAGATAAAACGGATAACTGGTAAAGAAAAGCATACCCGAAGGGATATGCTTTTTTCTTTATTATAGGGGATAAAGGTTCAATTTTTAAGGCTGCTACCAATGTAGACATAACTCCACATTGGAAAATGGGAGAGTTATTGCAATTAAGCCTAGCATGTACAACATAAGCCTTTTTGTCACTTCTTTATGAACTGGTTAGATCCAGGTCGTTTTATAAGAGATGAGAAAGGATATATAGATATTTTTCATAAGAATGGTTATAAATGCGATGTTTTAAAGCGTTTTACAAAATGTTTCGTATACAACGAACTCTTTTTCTCGGGCTTGGTTTTATTTCATCACTATCCATCTTCATCATCTTGGAGGATAAGAACCTGTTAGCGATTGGGCATATAAATAAGCTGTATCTATTAAGTGGCGTCTTGGGAGTCCTACTCGACTATTGCATCATGCAGGCAATCTGCCACTTAGGACCAGCCTATGCCATATCAATCGTCCTTGTCGCACAACTAACCATGGCAGTTCTGATTGACACCTTAGGGTGGTTCGGATTTGAAAAAGCACCTTTACCATAAATAAATTGATCGGGATCATAATCATGATATCTGGAATCATCATGTTTAAGATAAAAAGAGCCTTTTCCACCTAAATATATATATAGGTGAAATAAAAGAATGGTGATATAAAAAAGGCTGGCTATTTAATTTGCTGATTAATTTTTATTTACCTTCTGATCAGTATGAAGTGCTATTAAATAACCTTAACATTAAAAGACTTGATTCAAGTCTTTAGGTTAATTGTCATTTATTTAAAAAGTAAAGCATTTTATATTCAGATGAAAGGGAAATGGATGCAGCAGTTTCGTGCAGTTGAGTCCGAAGGAAGTAAAGAAAACTAAGTTTTTGTCTAATGATAACTTTGGCAAAATTAGATTGAAAATAACCGATGTTCTTGGGGAGGAAGCAAATGAAGATTAATAAAATACATCATGTAGCAATAATTTGTTCCGATTATGAAAAATCAAAAAACTTCTATGTGAATATTTTAGGGTGTGATATCGAGAAGGAAACATATCGGTCAGAAAGGAAATCCTATAAATTGGATCTAATCGTCGGAGGGGAATATCAGCTGGAATTGTTCTCATTTCCTGATAGCCCCCACCGACCTAGTTATCCTGAAGCAAGAGGGCTTAGACATCTTGCTTTTGAAGTAGAAGATATTAATCAGGCGATTGAAGATTTAGAAAAAGAGAACATTCCAGTCGAACCTATCCGTGTTGATGAGTTAACAGGAAAAAGGTTTACTTTTTTTTGTGATCCGGATGATTTGCCTCTTGAAATATATGAAAAATAGGAATTACAAGCTTAGTTAGGTTGATGAGAGAAATTTAAGGCAGGAAGTTTGCTAGAAGAGATAAAACTTCAAGAATTGAGGTAAACTCTTTTTTAAATTTGATTTCAAAGATGAATACGATGATTTAAAGAGGTTACATATGCCAATTAAACTATGAAGATCCCTATGATATGTCGATACTATTAAATTTATCTCCACTTGTATTCCATATTTCGATGAGAGCTGAAATAATCACCAGCTATAATATCTGTAGATCGGTCATTTAAATATGTCAGGAGATAAAAAAATGAATGTTTACAAATTTACACTGTTGATACTTTTAACGACATTTTTGATGGGTTCTTCTTTTGCAGTCGTTAAAATTGGTTTACCTTATTCATCCCCATTATTATTAGCAGCATTACGCTTCACACTTGCCGGATTCATAATGGCGATGATCGTAATTTTTTTAAAAAGACCGCATCCAAACTCTAGAGGGGATTGGATAAAGATGCTTATTATCGGCACTTTTCAAACAGCCGGAGTAATGGGGTGCATTTTCCTGAGTTTACGCACTATTACAGCAAGTGAATCCTCCATTCTTACATTCACGAACCCGTTGCTTGTTGTTGTATTCGGTACTATCTTTTCACAAACACGCTATAAACTATATCAATGGATTGGAGTTTTATTAGGATTAGTTGGGGTAATTATAACGATGGGGGCGCAACTTGAATTCAAGGTTGGTATTCTTTTCGGCATTTTTTCTGCTGTTTTCTGGGCCATTTCCACTTTATTGGCGAAAAAATGGGGAGCGATTTCCGATACATGGGTTTTATCTGCCTATCAGATGCTTTTCGGCGGTTTACTGCTTTTACTTGGCAGCTTTAATCTTGAAAAACCATTTTTCATACTGAATGGTAATTCGTTGTTCATTTTATTATGGTTAAGTATCATGTCATCGATCGTTCAATTTGCTGTTTGGTATTACCTTTTACAAAAGAGTGATCCAGGAAAAACAAGTGCCTTTTTATTTTTGGCACCTTTCTTCGGTGTATTATCAGGGTGGGCACTATTAGGTGAACAGATATACACTTCAGTCCTAATTGGCGGACTGTTTATTATCATTGGCATCTATCTTGTGAATAGCAATTTCCAAAAGGAAAATAAATTTGTTAAAAGAGCTTTATAGTAATCGTATGAATAGTTCAACAGAAAATCCCTCGTGAAAAAGAAATGAGCCTCTTTTCTTTTTTACGAGGGATTATTAAATTATACCTCTATGCAAAAAACTTCTTTAAATCCTTCTTTCCCTTTAGGTGTTACTTTTACTGCGCGAATAGATGGAACACGGACTATCCAGCCTAAATCAAAAAAATGTGTAAGGAGCCCATTTCCTAAAGCACCGCCAAGATGATGGTGACGTTCACTCCAGTCTAAACATGAGTGGGAAAAGGAACGGCGTTTTTTTCTTAAATCAAGTAAATCTATGCCGAATTCAGAAAAAAAACGATCTCCTTTGGGTGAAACTGTAAACTCCCTCTCTTCCTTTTTCAAATATCCGGCCTTCAACATCGATTCAGTTAATTGGACGCCTAGTTTTCCTGCCAAATGATCATAGCAAGTTCTGGCTTCCTGAAGCATTTTGACTTGACTTGATTGTTTTAACGACCGAACTTGAGGAGATGGGGAAATGGCAAGAAACGATTCCAAAATGTGTGCAATTTCTCCATTTGCTAGCTGATAGTAACGATGTCGTCCGTGTTTTTCAACTTTAACAAGGTTACCTTCCACTAATTTAGAAAGGTGAAAGCTGGCGGTTTGAGGTGTTATTACAGCCATCAATGCTAATTCGCCTGCAGTATGAAAACGCCCATCCATTAAACTTGCCAGTATAGTTGCACGTGACGTTTCCCCGAGGAGGGAGGCTATCTCCACCATATTTGGATTTATACTCAACATAGTTACCAACCTTTCTGCCGATATTTTAGTTAAGTTTTTGTTTGTAAAAAGCTGAGCGCCATGTAATTAGCATTAAAATATGTAAACTTATATTTCTATTATACAGTACCGCTGTCCTAGTGATATTCTGTATATTCACGATCCCGCTTTAAATATTTGTTAATAAGCGGAAACGGTTATTTTCCTCGTTATTTATTTCTTGCTTCATTGCTTGCATTTCCTTTTTAATATCTTATAAAGCTTTCTATAAATATGTACAGGACATAACAGGTACATTACCTGATAAAGAAACAGCCGAAATATTGGCTGAAGCTCTAAAAATTCTTTAAGGCTGGATATGATCATTTTAGAATCTATCTACATGGCATTACCATTCTCACGTAATTCAATATCTGAAGGGGTTCTATATACCTTATTAAATCCGATTATTTCTCATCAGGAAAAGAACTCCAGTTTACGGAAGGTAAAAACATACGAAATCGATGCGAACCAGTTGTGTGTGCTGCATTACAAAGGTGAACCTCATAAAAATAGAGGAATTGAGCTTTTAGACCTTCGTAATTTGTCAACAGGAAATCATATCGAATATGCTGTTGGAAGCTTAATAGAAGAAAGACTGTCTATCCTTTGGATAAGCGTTTTTTAATGAAGTATATTCTTTGTAAACTAGGCATACATTTTTACATGTTCACTAACAGTAAACGTTCCTTAATATTCTTGGAATAAATAACGGTGAATAGTCCCTTTTGTCGAATTTAGTAGTCAAATAGGAGGGAATGAAGAGTATGAAAATATCAGACGTTGGATTTAAGGGTCAAGTTTTTGGATTTATAAAGTTCACATCTTATGTGGAAAGCTTCTTGTCTGGGGATTTATATATGAACAATTTCAAAAAGTATATTGATATGGAGCGTGCTTCGGGAGAAAAAGGGGTAGGAGATAAATTTGAAGCAGCACATGTTATTACGGAATTAACAATGAATTTCTTTACTCAAGATACCCATGAATTAATAATGTCGGGGCGAACTAAAAAGATGAATTTCAGAAAAAATATAAATGAAAAAAGACCATTATATTGTATGTTTGCAATTGTTGGCGATATGTTAAAAGTGGTTAAGGAGGATGAAAAGTATTACTATACCAAATTTGATTTACCTAAAGAACAAATCAATAAAATGATCAGGGAGTTCGGTGATAGCTTAATTTTTGTTACGCCATCGCAATTTATTGACAGAATTACTAGAGCACTCAATGAAAAAGGTTATGCTTACAGAGGCGGATTGGTAAAATATGACGATTATAACATCAATTCCTCAGCTAGGATGAGCTCTTATAAAAATCAAGGGACTGATATTTATTTTTGGAAAGATAAATATTTTGAAAATCAATATGAATATCGCATAGTTCTCACAGATCAAGAAGTTGATGAAGCTTTAATCGTGAACGTAGGTGATATTTCAGACATTAGTACTATATTTAATGCAAATGAATTTTTCAGTGAAAAATTCGAAATAAGATTACGAAAGAAAGGAAATCTTAGCATCCATTAAATAGGGTGCTTTTTATTTGCAGGAGGGATAAAGAAAATATAGGAACTTTTAAAGAATTAAATAGAAGTGTTAAATTAATCGGAAATTCTAGGGTAATTGCATCCACAAGGGGTTTAATAGCTCATTTATATTGACTAGTATTGGTTTTGTCTTTACCGAAGGTCGCTTTAATAACATTGGAAAAATATAAAGATGGGGATATGCAGCAAACTCATACAGGGTTTCGAATAAAGAAGTATAGTGATTATTCAACAAAAGAGGGCGACCAAGTCATCCAGATGACTAGTTCTCCCTCTTTTGAACTTTTTCCATATAAAAAGTTTTTAACCATTTATGGATCTTTTAAGAGAGTGCCATTAAATAGAGTCCAAAAGGGAGCAAAAACCCCTCTGAAACTGACGACTTTCTTCTATTGTTATTTATAGAAAACTATGAATATGGCGGAAAAACCTGTAGATAATGGCCCTTTTGACCAACCAAATTAAAAAAGTAAGTATCATTAGCTTTTAGTTCATAAAGGGATTACCGTATCAAAACCGAAAAACATACGTTACCTAAATTTCGACAACGTAATTTCAATGGCGAATAGTGGTTATCAGCCAGTTAAGTTTTTATGCAATGAAAAGTCGATCGCTTGATAAAATGTTTTGATGTCTACTGCGCCTATTTGTTCTGCCCTTATAGTGGAGTGGCTTTTGAAGGTGCTTTCGTGTTTGGCTCAACAGCAACCCTGTGACTAGGCCAAAACGGAAATCAATTTCAGCTTGCTCTTCAAAGGAAATCCCCTTTTATTAGTAGGGAAAGTAATGATTTAATGCTGACTTTATTGCTTTTATTTTTAACAGCAAATAACTGGATATCTGATGTGAATTCGTGTAATCTACAAAAGTATGTTTTTTTCCAAATCGTAAAGGGGGACCATAATTGAGTTCAACAAATAGTAAACAGACAACGATTGTTGCTCTTTTGCTTGCGGGTACATTTATTGCGATCTTGAATCAAACATTAATGATTACCGCCATTCCTCCTGTAATGGAGGAAATGAATATTACGGCAAATAGTGCACAGTGGCTAACTACCGTTTTTATGCTTGTTAATGGGATCATGATCCCTGTTAGCGCGTTTTTACTGGAGCGCTTTACCACCAGACAGCTTTTCCTTTCCGCGATGGGGATTTTTGCCATAGGTACATTGGTAGCGGGGCTAGCTCCTAATTTTGGAATGCTGCTGCTAGGAAGGATGATTCAGTCGAGCGGAGCCGGAATCATGCTCCCGTTAATGCAAACAGTCTTCCTAATGATTTTCCCTGTTCATAAACGGGGTGCAGCTATGGGACTGGTCGGTCTGGTCATTTCCTTCGCGCCGGCTATTGGGCCAGCTTTGTCGGGCTGGGTTACGGAGACCTACTCGTGGAGGGTGTTATTCTTTATCATTCTTCCAATTGCTATTATTGATATCATAGTTGCGTTCTTCGCTTTAAAAAATGTAACAGAAGTTACACGGCCAAAAGTGGATGTACTTTCGATTGTTTTATCTTCCGTAGGTTTCGGTGGATTATTGTATGGTTTTACAGCTGCAGGTAATTATGGCTGGAAAGACGAGAGTACCATCATATCCCTAGGCATTGGAACAATTTCACTTGTTTGGTTTATCAAAAGGCAATTGCGATTGAAGCATCCAATGCTGGAGTTCCGTGTGTTCACGTATTCATTATTCCCGATTGCCATCATTATTGGAGCCATTACCTTTATGGGTCTGATAGGTGCCGAAACGCTCATCCCGCTATTTATGCAAAACATGCGAGGATTTACTGCGTTTGAAGCTGGATTGGCGATACTCCCTGGAGCACTTATTACCGGGTTAATGTCCCCGTTCATCGGACGTATTTTTGACCGGATTGGGGCCAGGTGGCTGGTTATTGGCGGATTACTCCTCATAACCGCCTCCTCCTTTACTTTTATGGATGTTGGTCCTTCGACAAGTTTTACATTTATTATGGTAATGTACAGTATTCGGATGTTCGGATTAGCCATGGTTATGATGCCTGTTTCAACGGCCGCCTTAAACCAGCTGCCTAAACGGTTAATAGCCCATGGTGCAGCAATGGATAATACGATGAAAATGATTGCCGCATCTGTAGGTACTGCAATACTTGTTACTGTGATGACATCAGCAACCGAAAATGCTCAGCAGCGTCCCGAGATCGTACATCCTGATATGTATGGCGCGCAAATCTCATTTATTGTCATCGCTGTACTTTCGTTAATTAGCTTCCTCATTTCTTTTAAAATAAAGGATCAAAAATCATCAGGAAAAGAGTTCGGAGAGAAGAATTAAAGATTTGAATCCGAGTTTTTTAGATTGAAAAGAATCACAATATAGATTCATCTACTTGTGATTCTTTTTAAACTAAATATCCTTTTTTTCTCCGCCAGGCTCGCTCACCAGTAGGAGTTCTTTTGAATTTGGAACTACTTACTAAATTACTACAATGATTACGGTGAACTTGGAAAAACCTTTAAAACGGGTAAAGTTAAAACAACGCCTGCTATCGATCAAATACTGTATAACCTAAGAGAAATAAAGCCAGTTATCTTTCGAACAAACACCAAAGCAGTGCATCCCAATGGTTGGGATACACTGCTTTGTAGCTGAACAAGAAGGAATTAGTATTAGTAAATGGGTTAAGCGAAAATTATCATCGATAATAAAATAGCTATATACAATTTTTTTATGGGATTTGGGCACGTTTAAAGACCTTAATATGATTAGTGAGCGTTTCAAGCGTATTTTACATTATATCCAGGAGTTGACCCAAAATCCCTACTATCTGTTTTAATGAAGATGTGGTCCGTTCAGAATACAATACTGCAGGCTTAAATCGGACATTAAGCTATTTTTTTTAATTAGCATAATATATTAAATGAGGATGTGGAGGACTTAAAGGTTCAGTGCATTCTTCATTCGAAAAAGAAGGTTGGGGCACATATTAGACACTAACCGTTGAAAAGATTGTATGGAATAGTATGGAAATAAAGGTAATAATCACTTAAAGGATATGAAAACATTACGTGAAAGTTGCGGACCAATTAAAACAGTTAAATTGGGAAGATGATAACATTCCTAATTGGAAAGAGTAGAAGGAACTCCTACATAAGAATCAGGAGTATAACCAACAAGTTAAGGTTGAACTAACAGGTGTAATAGTTGTTTTAAAAGCTGTGACGAACAGCTCTTTTCCTTCACAGGTCCGTACATTCCTTTTTAGATATTTAATTCCATTTGGAGGGAAATTGTAATATGTTAACTATGAAACTCTAAGAAAAACACGAGATATCGAGAAATTTCGCTTTCTATATTGAGAGAGTTTAGTTATATAACTAAATATTTCCTTATCTTGTATTTTCGTGAAACTTATGCTTTGTTTGAATAAAACCTAAATAGCTACTCCTAAAGACTGGTATTTCTGGAGTTGCTCCCACTTAATACCTTTCTATACTTTTCTGGTACTCTGGAAGCGAATAGGGGAACATCCTTTCTTATTTGGGGTACTTTCTCTAAATCTAAAGTGGCCTTTAATTCACCAACTTTCTTGAGCTAATTTTCGAAAAATGTCTCCTCCTGGATCTACAATTTGTGAGCAACCTGCGAATTCCACTCCTAACTTTGTCCCCGCTACATTTAATGTAACCCATACATTTGGTTTTCAATTGCTCGCGCACGGTAGCGTATTCCAATGTGTTTCCCTTGCAAGTGGCCATCTACGACGATTGTAAACACCTTGTAATGCTAAGTCACGAATAATTTCTGGGAATCGTTAATGGGAACAAATGATATTATTCATTTTCACACCTTCAAGTTCAAACACTTCCACTTGATTATACCCGACCGTTAAAAACGTGTGCTCATCTAACATCGAAACAAGAAGCTATATGGTTGACGGCTTGTCCTTCTTCAATTAAATCGAAAAGAAATGTTTAGTTGAGGGCTAAATATATAAAGCAGCTATCCAACATAGACTTTTGAATCAGAATCAATTTACTTAAAATACCATAAATGCCTAATATACTATTTTTTTGGATTTAGTTGAAATGTATTTTTAATCAATGTATTATAATTAGAATAATTCCCTGCAGGTTATTATTGCTAAAAAATCAATATTACCCCACTTTGTGTTGTATGATATTTAGTTTAAAACTCGTATATCCTTGGAAATATGGTCCGAGAGTCTCTACCTAATTCCCGTTAAAGAATTAGACTACGAGGTAATTTTTACTTTATTGGTATTAGGAAATTGATTTTAAAAAGAGGAAGAGTGTTAAGTGTATTTTAAGTAATATTTAATTTAAGCATATTTACTTATTATTATACTAAGCTAACATATGTATCTTTTTAATATTCACCTTTTAAAAAACCAAGTGAAAGTAGGACTTATCTCTCTTTAGAGAAAATAATCCTTACTTTCTCTTGGTTTTTTATTGAGTACTTTAAAATTAATTCTCGATTGAAGGGATTTATTGTTATGTGTAAAGCCATGTATCACAATCATGATCATTTAAGATTATCTGGTGAGCCAAAAGAATGTAATAATCCTTTTCTACATGACTTTAATACAGTATTAAAATCACAACAACTTCAAGTGTTGTCAGAAAAAACTCAGTTAATCCCTAGTTCTAAAAATTGTAATAATCGGTTATCCCACAGTATTGATGTTTGTAATGTTTCAAGCTTAATTGTGGATTACCTTAATATCAGTATGAAAAAGAATAATATTTCGCTAATTAATAAGGATTTGGTTAAAGCAATTAGTCTGGCCCATGATATTGGACATCCTCCGTTTGGTCATACAGGTGAACGTTCTTTAGACACCATTATGGCTAGAAAGGGAGGCTTTGAATCAAATGCCCAGACAATTAAAATGTTAGTCAACAGTCAGTTTAATGGAACCTTTAGAACATTGACTTCGTTATTAAAACATAAACGAATAATTCCTGAGGTTAGAGAAGAGTATACGGGGTTGATTAAAGGATATTACGGATATATGGCTACTACTCTAGAACCAATATTCTCATTATATCAGGAGAGTGTTTTGGAACAAGGGATTGTAGACATAGCAGACACACTATCATATGTAATTTCGGATATTAAAGATCTTATTGAATTTTTTGGAAAAATAAAATTTTCACAATTAATCAATGCTCATTTTACAAATAGTGTAGTTTTTGATGAAGCAAGGCATGCTTTTACAAATTTAAGTACAACAGAATTACGTCACTTAGTAATTAATACTATAAAAGATATTAATGAAAATGTTCTTAAAGGATTATTAAAAAGTAATATTAAAATAAAGTCAATGCACGAGAAGTCTTTAATTAATGGTTTTATAAGTAACATATCTATTGAAATAAATGTTCAAAAACCAATGTATAGTAAATTGAAAATTCCTATACAGGATCAATTGAAACTTTTTTTACTAAATCAAATTACGCGTAAGTGCTTCTTAGAGCGAGAAATTAATTTAGAAATTGATAGGAAGATAGATAATCTAATGAATAGAACTTTTGAATACCTGTTTTATTTAAATTCTGAGGTATCTATGTTTCCTTTCGAAAAGCAAGCAGTTCATAAAGTAGTCAATACCTCTAGTGATATTGAGAAAGCAAGATATGTTTGTGATTTAATATGTCATTTATCAGAGAAACAAATTATAAATCTTACAAATAATTTAGAGGAAAAAATAATTTCAATTTAGTAGGAGGAAGTAAAAATGAGTGTTATCGAGAAACAATCATTAGAACAGTTAAGTGTATATAGCAAGGAGTATTTTGAGAATCGTTATACATATTACGAGCATTTAAGAAACGAAGCACCTGTGTACTGGAATGAAGAGATGAAATCATGGTTTATTACAAGATATGAGGATGTTTCTAAGAATTTACCAGGAGAAAAATTCATTTCAACCCCTGTTATTCCAAATAAAATGAGTAACCTTGCTGAAGGAGAAGATAAACATTTTAGCGATATTATAGATATAATTAAGACGTGGATGGTGTATAATAATCGCCCTATTCATACACAGCTTAGAGGGTACATGAATAGAGCATTTTTAGTGAGTGAAATAGAGCTTATTACACCTGAAATTAAAAAGATTGTTTCAGATACTATCGATAAAGTAGTAGAGAGTAATACTAGTTCTTTTGATTTTGTTGAAGAAATTGCCCATCCTATCCCGGCAATGGTTCTATGTAAGATGCTGGGGATTCCAGGAGAAGAAGTTGAAAGGTTTATTAAGTGGTCTGATGACCTCGCATTATTCATGCAAGATTTTGTAGTATCTCATGTTCCTAGCAAGGAAATTAGTGAACAAGTCAGAGGAAGTGTAAAAGAAATTTATGCCTATCTTTCTGAAGCAATTGCAGAAAGAAGAAAAGACAAGAAAAATGACTTATTAAGTCGCCTAATCTCTGATACTCCTGGTGTAGATGGGGAATTAACTGATGAACAACTAATTGCTCAAACGATGCATTTAATATTTGGTGGCCATAAAATCCCTCAATTTGTACTAAGTAATACTTTACATTTATTGTTTGAAAACAAAAGTGTACTTGATACCCTAAAGCAGGATAAGTCACTCCTATCAAAAGCGTTAGATGAAACAATGAGATTAGAGGGGCCAATTCAATATATTATTAGACATGCAGCAGAGGATATTGAAATACACGGTCAGCAAATTAAGAAGAACGATTCTGTATACTTCTTTTTAGCATCGGCTGGTAGGGATGAGAGAGTATTTGAAAATCCTAATGTAATGGATATAAATAGAACAGGTTTCCGCCATGTTGCTTTCGGTGGGGGATACCATACTTGTATAGCAGCAGCTTTTGCTCGTGCAGAGATTGTTGAAATTCTTAAAGAAGTTCTAACACGTTTCCCTAATATTGAAGCGTTATATGATTTAGAAAAACCAACTTGGTCTTCTAATCCTACTTTTACAGGAATTGCAAAGATGCCAGTAAGATACTAAGAAATAAGATTTTTAGAGAATCGGTATTAGAGATTTTTCGCAAAATAAGAATAGAATTTAAAAGTCTATTCTTATTTTGCGTGTTTAGTTCAAGCCCCTTCCTAGTAGCATTATTTTTAAATTTTTATATATTTAACGTAATGCCAATTATATTTTATTTGGAGGTGTACATAGTGGAAGATCGTAGGGATAGGATAGCTATTTTAGTTATTCATGAGATATATGGGCTCAACGCTCATATTAAAGATATTTGTGCGAATTTAAAGCAGCTGAATTATACTGTTATAAGCCCGAACTTGCTGGAGAAGGTTGAGTATTATACGTACAAAGAGGAAAACAAGGCGTACTTACATTTTGTTAAAGAAATTGGTTTTGAAGTAGCAGCAGAAAAAGTAAAAGTTCTAGCAAGAAAATTGAGATCTGAATTTTCGGAATTATACATATTAGGTTTTAGTGTAGGAGCCACTATAGCGTGGCTATGTAGTAATGAATTTAACTTATTTAATGGTGCTATTGGATTTTATGGTTCGAGAATAAGGGATTACTTAAGTGTTACACCAAAATGTAAAACCTTATTATTCTTTCCTGAAAAAGAAAAATCATTTGATCCTAATGAAATTATCAAAGAGTTAGAAGAGAAAAATAGCACCCAGGTAATAAAGGTAAGTAGTAAACATGGTTTTATGGATAAATTAACATCTAATTACAACGAGAACGATTTTAAATTGTGTTTCAAAATAATGAATGAATTTATTTTGGAACAAAGTAATAAGAAAGATCAAATTTATTTTAAACATGGAGAAATATAATGACTAACCAAAGATGGATGTCTTTACAGTTTTTTGGATTTTTCTTTACCTTTGGAATTTTTGTACCTTATTGGTCTTCTTGGTTAATTTTAAGTAAAGGTTTTACGGCTGATGAAGCTGGTCTTATTATTGCTATGGGTCTAATAACAAGGGCAATAACAACATTTTTTATATTCCCACTTGCATGTAGATATATAACTTTAGCTCAATTAAATCGGATAGTTCCTTTAGCATCTGTCGTATTAATAATAGTTTTGATACCTTTAGATAATGTAATGTCAGTTGTTTTAATCACTATATTATTAAGCCTAATTTATCCAATGCCTTTAGCAATGCACGAAGCTATGGCGTCCACACTTATTAGAGAAAGTGGAATACAGTATGGAAAAAGTAGATCTTACGGATCCATTGGATATATTATTTCTTTGTCATTAACTGGGGTAATAATTTCATTAAAAGATGAAACCGTTATTATTTACTTAATGATTATTGGGTGTATCATGTTTGTTTTAATTGCATCATTTAACGCTCCTGTACCTTTAAAAACAAAAATCGCATTAAACAAAGTACCATCTTTTCATCTTTTTAAATCTAAGTCATTTTTGCTAGTTTTAGCTATGTGCAGTATCATCCAAGCTGCTCATGCCGCATATTATAGTTACGCTGTTTTATTTTTAAAAACTATTGGTATAAAAACTAGTTTTACAGGGATTATACTAATTATTGCTGTAATTTCTGAAATAGTCTTTTTCTATGTATCTGATACCTTATTTAAGAAACAATCAGTTCCTAAATTACTGATGTATAGTATTAGTGCTTCCATTATAAGGTGGTTATTAATAGCTTGTTTTAACAGTATTTCAGTCTTTATATTTTCACAGCTTTTACATTCTATTACTTTTGGACTTACTCAGTTTGCATTTGTTAAATATTTAGATGAACATGTAGAAAATAAATACTTTCCTTTTGCTCATGGAATCTATGCTGCACTTGCTTTAAGCTTAGGCAGTGGGATATTAACTATAGTTAGTGGGTATCTATACTCCATTTCTCCATCTTTTTCTTTTTTAGGTATGGCATTAATCTGTGTTCCCTGTTTGATTCTATGCTATTCATTAAGTTTAGTACTTAACTTAAATGATAAAAATAAAAACTTGCAAGTTAATATTGTGGGAGAGGTGAAGAAGAATGCTACTAACTGAGGAAAGACTATATAACACTGGTAATCATAGGGGATATAATGGAGTTATCCGAACTGATGTTCATAAAATCAATCAAGAACAAACGATTAGATTGAAATTTATCAGTTCAAATTCATCGAGAAACCAGGGAATAGCACTTATAACAACTAATGGAATTTCAATTCAGGATCAATTAGAACAAAAATCAGCTGTTATATGGAAGAACGAACATTCATCTGAGCTAATCTTAAATTGTTCCAAGGGTGTTTTAAATGTTTTTAATGTATGGGAAGAAGAACGAATGATAGGATATCATGATTCCCAATCTGGAATGAAATTAAGGAAAGAAAAAGGTGTATACATATATAGTTGTAATGATTTTTCTTTAAGCAGTAATTTTACTTCTTTAGTGTTCTCTATTCAAATATTATAGGATTTGTTCGTTTTACTGACCGTAAAGTAAAGTAAAGTAAAGTAACAAAAGTACTATTGTTATGGTAATGATTTGGGATATGTTTTTTTGAAATTGCCTGGTAACAGATAAATTATTAATCCATGGGCAGGGGATTACATAAACGTGGTTTTGGGTATTTTCTATAGATAATAACAGTTAAAAAGAAGTGATAATAAAGTTAAAGCAACTTTATTATCACTTCTTTTTCCTTTTTCTTTTTTAGTTTCTTCCATACTAATTAATTACGCCTATCTTTTTGAACGATAAGAGGTAGACCTCTTCTCTTCAATTCTTCTTCTAGAACGAGGATAAATAAAGAATAGGTCAAAGCCCCAAACTGGAAACCATTATGAGTATACATAAGGATAAATGATTATGTTTGTTACTCAACAATCGGGCGATTATGGAAGATTAGGCTCTCTAAATAAATGGTAGCTTTTCATAAATTTTCTTGTGTCACAAATCTCAAAAACGATTGTTTTTGAGACTTTTTATTTTGAACGATTTAATAACCTTTTTGATGTTTAAATAATTGCTCAAAATCTATATGTCTATAACTACCGTTTTTGGTATCCTAATTGTTTATGTAAACATCAATATTCAGATACTATATTCATTAATTTAATCAAGCTATAGGAACCAAAAGTTCCGGTATATCATTCATAATCGTTTATAAAAATGATAAAACCGAAATCAATACTTGATTATGATTTTACTAATGAACTAACTGGGCGGGATAATTTATTAAAGAAAATAAAAATATATCCCCTCTACAGAATGGTAAAATAAGTTAAGGGGTGGAAGGTAATGAAAAAATATTTTGGAGTTATTTCATTTACTTTAATAATGTTGGTGATTGGATTCTTTGGTATGGCTGTAACATTTATCATTAATCCTGAAGTCTCAACGTTTCGTTTATTAATGATAACAGGAATTATTTTATCTTTGATTTTCGCTGGATTCAGCGAAAAGGGTTTGGAAAAGGGTATCTTTAGGTCTTAGTATTTTAGTTGGTTTATTTTACTTTATTGGTATTGAAGCAAAGAGATTTTTATTTCAAATGTTTATTTAATTATAGGGTGCTTTACTTCAATAAGGCTTCGGCAGCTCTTTTTTGCATGAAAACACAATTGTAAAAAAGCCATGCTAAAATAAACCCTCCGTATTCTCATTTTTTTTGATGGACGTAAATGTACTATGTCGTTATTTTAACTGGTTATGCAGTTTGTATGGAGCGATTGTATAGCTTTTCTTTTTTAGGTATTCGCTTATTTTTAATTCATTGTTATTTTGTTTTTCTTCAAGGTAATTTGAGACTAGTTCATGATAAGGTTCTCCTGTTTTTAAGATGTTGTAAGTAATCGTTAATAATAAATGGGCAGAAGCGATTCGTCCCTTCATTTTTCCTTGCCGTTTGGTAAACCTTTTTCGATGTGAAGCAATTCGATTATTTTGTCCCTTGATGTTGCTAATACACACTCTACGGCCATTGTTTTTAATGCTTTATTTCCTTTCACTTATAAATTAATAGATGCTCCAATCCGGATTGTGTACTTTTATTTATTGATGAAAATGGAAGACGCAGGTGGTGTTCAATGAAAATATGTGGAAACAAAAAAAAGCAGCAGGTCCCAACAAAGTAAATCCGATGATTGATGAAGAACAGACTTATTTCAAGAGTCGTTTTTTTTGTATACAACATAACTAACCTTTAAAATATATCTTGACGGGTTAGTTATGTTGATTTAAAGTAAAAAATAGGTAAAGGAGGGGGAATATGGGGCGCACTACAACAGTAAAGTGAAAAGAAGCACAATTATTTCAGGTACGTTATTTAGCTAAAATGAAAGGGAAAGTGAGAAGTTCATTAAAGATAAATGTAAGTACAGGATAACCGGGTTAAACGGTAGATTTTTAACCATTTTGCGTTAGTACTTTTACATTTTGATATGATTAAGAATGTTCAGGAGGGAATAAAGTGGAAAACTATATTTTTAAACAATTAAGATTTGTTCGGGATAATACGATTGGTCTTGTGGCAGAAATAAATGATGAGATATCACTTTCCATTCCAGAAGGATTCAATAACAATATTAAATGGAATCTCGGGCATATATATGTCGTGCAAGAAATATTCGCCTTTCATTTCATTGGAGAAGAAATGAAGATACCAGATCAATTTACAGAATTATTCAGTCCCGGCACTAAACCAAGCGATTGGGCAGAAGAGGTGCCACCAATTCATGAATTAATATTATTGCTCGAAAATCAAGTCCGTAGGATTGAGCAAGTATTGAGATTTAGAATGAAAGAAGATGTAGAACAACCTTATACAACATCCACAGGTCTCACATTATCAACAGTAGAAGAATTCCTTAGCTTTTGTTTATACCATGAAGGCATGCACTTTGATGCGATTAAATCAATCAAACGAATTATTCAAAGTGGGAGAAAGAGTGAAGTATTTAGAGATAAATAAAAGTATTAGTTTTAAGATCTTATTTTTTAAAATAACTTTATTTTAACACCCTCTGTTAAAGTAAACAGTGTTATGCATGTTTTCCCCTTTAAATTAAACGAATTTTTTTGTCACACAACATTAAATTTTCAATGATTCAAATCAATCTAGTTGTAGATTAAACATAGGTAATACATGAACAAGTACATGGGTAATATCATTTGTTTCGATTATGTAAAAAGTTAAGATTAAATTAGTAATATTCATGTTGGTTAGGGTTTGATTCTTTTTGTACCAGAAACACCATTCTTATCAGTAATTAATCCCCCCCAGAATTCTATTGAATCTAGGGGATTCCAATGAAACGGAATAGACAATTATATTAAACAAAAGTAAATTTGTTAAATATAATCAATTGGGATAATCATATATTTCCAGTTATATAATCAACCTTGGGTAAAAAGGAAAGATGACTTGACGACAAGAAGCGCTAAAAAGTCCTAAAGTATAATGGTAATTTGACTTACATGATCCGGTATTCCGATGTTTCTGCAACAAATCAATTATCAAGTACATTTGAGGAACTTTTTATGCGCTTTTTTATTTCCTTTTTATTCAAAACAAATTTACCTTTCTGGAGGAATGTAAAATGGAAAGGATAAAAATGACGATGGATCAGATGTGTAACATGAACATGGAAATGGATCAAATGATGTCTAAAATGCAAGTGTGCGATGAAATGATGACGTCTAGGATGAACAATGATGGTTAGTATGAAAGAAAAATGCTAGTACATATTTAAGGGGTATCTTATCTTATTTGGATAAGGGCGCTTTTATATTCAGAAAATTATTACTACCTCCATTTCATGGAGACTGTTTTTTTCCAAACGAGTAAAAATAGATGAGGGATTTGTTATGAAAAGTCAACCCTTTCAAACTAGTAGCTAAATTTAAGCTTATTGAGCTGAATAGCAGGATAATAAAATACTTTTGGTAAATATAATTTTTGGTATAACTAAAAAGGAAGGATGATTCCACATGATAGGAAAAGAGAGTAAAAAACAGGAAATTTTAAAAGCGTACCAGTTCAGACATGCTTGCAAGGCATTTGATATCAACACAAAGATTTCGGATGAAGATTTTCACTTTATTTTGGAGATAGGAAGATTGTCCCCAAGTTCATTTGGCTTTGAACCGTGGAAGTTTGTCGTGATCCAGGATGCAGCTCTTCGCGAAAAATTAAAACATGTATCTGGCGGTGCCCAGGGACAACTGCCCACTGCCAGCCATTTTGTAGTTATAATGGCCAGAAGAAAAGAAGGCTTAAGGCATGATTCCGTTCACGTGATCAAAATGATGAAAGACATTCATCATATGCCTGAAGAAGTTGTGCAAGGTCTTTCCGGTTTCTACAAATACTTCGTCGAAACAGAACTCGAAGATAATGACCGTCTCATTTTTGAATGGGCAAGTAAGCAAACTTATATAGCATTAGGAAACATGATGACAGCCGCGGCTCAAATCGGTATTGATTCCTGTCCGATCGAAGGTTTTGATAAAAAGCAGGTAACAGATATTTTACAAAATGAGGGTATCATAAACATCAACGATTACGGTGTAGCTTGTATGGTTGCTTTCGGATATCGGCAAGAGGATCCCAAACGTCCAAAAACAAGACAAAATCTTGATGAAATTGTTGAGTGGCGATAAACATAAGATAATATTTCTCAGCATCAGGGGACATGTTTCGCTAACAGGGGCTAATGTTTTACAGCACCTACCGAAATTGAATAAACTTTTTTATAAAAGAATGATTGTAATAATTGAATTGAATATATTTTGAGCGTGTTTTGATCAATCTTTTTTTCAAAACACGCTCTTTCTTTTTGTTCGTTTATCAAGGTTATTATCATTAATTTGATCAATCATAATTCCAAAGTTATAAAAGGATTGTTGAACTATCAACTTCTTAGTATAAGAAAAAAGCTGTCACTTTGGCAGTTTTTTCATTTGAAATATTTAGGTTAAGGGGCAGTAATGCTTAAAGAGTATTGATAGCAAAAAAGGGAGGGCCTTATCAGAAGTAATGCTGGCTACAGATTCCGATAATGTTTCTAAGACTTTAGTTATCAAGTCCTTTGCGATGATCTTATTAGTATAGTGTAAAAAAACTGTTGACAACGAATCAAGGGCAGCCATATAATAACACGTATTGACCGACTGAGTCAGTCAAAAATAAGGAGTGGGATATCATGACAACTTATTTTAATAAAGGTAAGGCCATCGTCATTGGTGGAGGTATGGGAGGATTAATGACTGCACGAATACTCTCCGATCATTACGACGAGGTACTAATTGTTGAGAAAGATGATATTCCATCAGGGCCAGACGTCCGTTCTGGAACTCCACAGGCATTCCATCCGCATCGCTTTACCACTCGTGGGAAAACGATCACTGAACGCCTCTTTCCGGGATTTGAGCATGACTTGTTAGAGCAAGGTACCCCTTCATCTCTGAATAAAGAGGTTTTTTTCATGAACCAGCACGGGAGTTTAGAAATGAAGTATGACCGGAACGATCTTAAATTCAGTCGAGCTGTTCTGGAGTGGGTCATTCGCCAACGAGTTAAGGCTATTCCAAACGTGCGCTTTCTATCCAAGCACAACGTTATCGGGCTATTAACGACCCCTGATCGGACAACTGTTACTGGCGTTCAAGTTAGAAGTCGCGATCAATCCAAGCACGAGGATGCCCTGACAGCAGATCTGGTTATTGATACAAGCGGGCGTTCCTCGAAACTTTCGGGATGGCTTAAGGATTTGAATTACAAGGTTCCAGAACCAGATCTGCTAAAAGTTTTCCTTGGGTACAGTACCCGACGTTATAAAGTGCCTTCTCATTTGACTCATTTGATTGATAAATGGGATGTCATCAACCTCCAGGGTCAGCCTGACAGCGGTACTTACACGGGCATATTCTCCTTTATCGAAGACCAGACTGCCGAAGTGTTGCTTTACCGTCCAGGAGGGAAATATCCTCCAACGGATGCAGCCGAATTCGAGCTGGCCTTGGAGAAACTTCCAAGTCCGATCATATCGGAAATCGTACACGACTTTGATCCGATCACCTCTCCCAGAGGGTTCCGTGTTCCAGAATTGTACTGCCATCGTTACGAACAGATGTCCCGTTGGCCTGCAGGCTTACTGGTTTTGGGAGATGCTTACTGTATCTACGATCCGATCTTCGGCCAAGGTATGACCGTGGTTGCGATGGCAGCCGAAATACTGGAGGCTTGTTTGCTAGAACGACGTGGGGAAGAACGGTTTGATTGGGAGCAAGGCGTGCTTCGTCGAATTAAAGAAGCAATTGAGCCGGCCTTCTGGCTGAACTGTACGGCTGATCTTCGGTGGGAAGGCGTCGAATATAAAGGCACGGATTCAAACATGGGGAATGCCTTCAGCAGGGAATATATGGAGCTGTTTCTCAAGCAAGCTACAAGCAAGCCTGATTGGCGACTTTACGGGCTCTACTGGGGTGTGAATACGTTATCTATATCACCCCGTCACATCTTCAACCCACAGACGGCGGTCCAAGTTCTATCCTCTTCGGATGAAGGCATGCGCCTACTCTCTATGATTAAGGTGGAAGACGAACGATCCGTCGAGGCGATTTTGGAAGAAATGCTACCGCGATTCTCGGAAACGCCGTTTGAGCAGTAGCATTAGCGAATTTTAAGATCTATTTGATATACTGTAAAATAACTATTGTCTTGTAAAGGAGCGCTCAACATTGGCACCATTTAACGATGATCAATTGCATCAAATACGCGATGAACGAAGAGAGCAAATTAATTCGGCGGCCATCCAGGTTTTTGCCCGTAAAGGTATCATAAGTGCAAAGATGAGTATGATAGCAGAAACCGCAGGCATCAGCAAGGGGCTGCTTTACCATTACTTCAAATCGAAAGACGAATTGTTCGTGTCGCTTGTTGAAGAGGCAATGGCTGAAACAGAGGAGGCCATACGAAGCGTATATAAACTGCCAGGTACATCGATTGAAAAAATCAGGGCGTTGACTACGGAAATTCTCGACGAAAGCGGCGCTCCATACTTCATGCTTATCCACCAAGCACGTACGTCAGACGGTGTGCCTGAGAAGGTGAAGCAGTTGCTTGAACAGTATTCGATGGATAGTTTTATTGATGTACTGCTTCCTTTATTTCAAGAGGGTCAGCAAGTCGGAGAATTGGTAGCAGGTGATCCCAGAGAACTTATCGCCTATTATCTGACAATCCTTTCTGGTATCATGGTCATCAATTCGAACGGGATTGATGACTACCGGATTCCGAAGGTAGATATGTTGCTGCGGTTGATTACCCCCTTTTAGGTGTTATGTAGTAAATAATATGTTTTCTTGTCCCACAATACCGACCAATAGAAGCTTATCAGTTATTCCATTAAAGGGCGCGATTCTTAAAGAAGTTTCACTTTTCTCAATGAACTACCGGTTGCGTTAGTACATTAAGGAACAGAAATTATCAATCTTTTTGTGAAAGATTAATTCAATTAAATATTATAAGGCATGTTTTGATTAATATTTTTTCAAAACATGCCTTTTCTATTTATTCATTTATCAAGGTTTCTTGGATTAATTTGATCAAACTTTGTTTCAAATCTACAATAAAATAGATTTTATTAGGTTATTGGACGAATAATGAACAGGGTTTTATGACGTGAATTGTAACTAAAAAGGACGGGTTTTGGAACATAGATGGTAGAGTTGAATATGCAAAAGAAAACAGTAATTGGGTTATGTATAAATGAATGGTTACGTGTTCTGCTTACATGGAACTGAATTTTGTCCTTTCATGTAGATTCAACAAGTGATCTAACTCTTGGCTACATTGAATCGTTTTAAGATGATTGAGTCCATGGTGTTCAACTATATTTAATAACTGGGCTTTTTTCGCTCTAATTAAGTTTTCTAGCATTAAAATATCCATCCATATTAAGTTTTCTAGTATAAAAATATCCATCCATGTCATTGTCAATCTCCTTTTTCATAGAGGGTGTTAAAAATAATAAGAGAAAATGAGAGTCAAATCGACGAAGAAAAATTTTTTTACTAAAATAAAGAAGTAAGCGACCTTGATCATCCATCAACTTTGGAATCACAAGGTCGCTTAGATTATTTCGCCTTCCATTTACCTGAAATCCTTTCATAAGATTGTAAGTGTAAAATGCTTTTTCACGACAGTCTATAATTTTCTTTAACCTTCGCCTTACCTAATCGATTGGCCTCACCTCCTTATCATTTCTTGTTCTTAAATAATACAAAAAAAGTCGAACTTTGTAAATACTGAAAATTAAGAATTTTAAAAAAATAAATAGTGTAATTTTTTTTATAATAATTAGTAGAATTTCATCTTCTTTATAATGAAGTAATCTTAGTAGGAAGGTAGTTAGGTTTTAGAGTTAAAAGTGCAAAATATTTAATTATACGTTTATTTCTTATTGTTGAATTAAACCAGCCGATAGTTTGTGAAGAATAATACTTAAACTCCATGAAAATTAAAAAAGCTCAAAATAAAGAAAAAACCAAAACAAAATAGACCCAGTAAAAACGCTTTTTAAAAAAAGGCTTAGCCTTATGAGTGATCTGATTGAGTTTGGTAAATCGTTAAACAAAAACCTCCAATCAAAGCTTTCAGTAACTGTAGACGAAGTGCTTTAGGATCAAACGAATATTACAATTGTAGTTTGATATAGCATTTATATGGTGGTTCGGAACATTTTTTTATGGAACTAACGGATGTTTTAGCTTAGGATCGGAGCTGTCTTTAACAGACAGCTTTTTCTTATGGAACAAACGGGGCAGGTTACATCAAGAAGGATATTAGTAGCGATAAATAGAATCCTTTATACAAACTTAATCGTATAGAAAAATTCTTCTATACAAAGTTTCATGCAAAATAACGGAGGGAGTAGCTAATGAATATTCGTATTTTAAAAGAGTCCGATGCCCATTTATACCAGGAAGTGCGATTGAATGCATTGAAAATTAACCCAGAAGCATTTGGTTCAACATATGAGAGAGAGGTGGGATTTTCATTAGAAACGGTAAAGGAGCGAATAAAACCAATAAGGGACAAGTTCATTGTAGGTGCTTTTGATAATAGAAAATCTTTAGTTGGAATTGTTACTTTTATACGTGAAAACAATCTCAAAACCAAACATAAAGGGAATGTTTTTGGAATGTACATAGCTCCAGGCAATCGACGTCAGGGTTTAGGGAAATCATTAATGAATGAACTTATAAGTAGGGCGAAGAATTCTGATGGATTGGAACAAATAAATTTAACTGTTGTATCTGATAATGACTCCGCAAAGAAACTATATAAGTCTTTGGGATTTGAAGTATATGGTACAGAACGAAATGCCTTAAAGTATAATGGGCACTATTTTGATGAGGATTTGATGGTTCTAACGTTAGCTGAAAAACGGAGCTGTCTTTAAGGCAGCTTTTTCTTTATGGAACTATCGGGGGAGGTTAGTTCAACAAGCTCAGTGTATTCGTACTGCACTTAGCAAAATAACAGCAACTGATGTTTCTGTTTCTTTTTTGAGATTTGGTGAATTATAAATAGGGATAGTCCAATCACTATCCCTTACAATACATATGATTTCGATTAACGAGTTCTTCCACCTAATTGTTGTTCAGCCATTTGCACTAAACGTTTTGTAATTTCTCCACCAACAGATCCGTTTGCACGAGATGTTGTATCAGCGCCAAGTGTAACACCGAATTCACTAGCGATTTCGTATTTCATTTGTTCTAGAGCTTGCTCTGCACCATTAACTACTAATTGATTATTGTTGTTATTTCTAGCCATGTTGTCAGCTCCTATGAATGTAATGTGTTGCTGGTCATAGGTTTTGATATTGTTAAGAGTTATATACATAGAATTTTAAATAAATTAAGGCAATGATTAAGTGAAATTAAAACTCATCTGTGGCTCTAGAAGGGAGAGTACAGGAAAACATTGAAGCCACCGGGTCGCAAGGTAAGGGTTTCAGAAGCTCCGAAAGGCAAATAATCTAAGGGAGAGACTTTCTCCTCCTATTGCACAGTTTGTGTCAACTCTACAATACGCCTTAATGAACTCCCATGAAAATTAAAAAAGCTCAAAATCCAGAAAAAACCACAACAAAATAGACCCAGTAAAAACGCTTTTAAAAAAAGGCTGAGCCTTATGAGTGATCTGATTGAGTTTGGTCAATCGTTAAACAAAAACCTCCATTCACAGCATATTAAGTAGAGGCTAGCGCGACGACCAAAAAAGGATTAATCTCCCATGAGTGCTACCCATAAAGGGCGCGACAGTCGGTGGTACACCGTGGTCGCCGGAGTCAGACTAACGGATGGGCTCAAAGGCACCATAGTTCAACGACCTTCTTCGCCAGCCATTAAAACATTATCGACATAGAGACCAATTTTCATTCTCTGTGGTGAAGCGCTGAATTTTGCGCTTCATGGATGGCTAACGGGTGCGTTAGCTGAAGATCGGAGCTGCTTTAATGCAGCTTTTTCTTTATGCAGCTAACGTGGCAGGTTAGAAGGCTATTCAGCTTTTTTTAAATAAGAGACATAAAATATATAGAACCCTACACAATAAACATGAACTATTTATAAAAGTGGGAGGTTTTATGTCGGTGTTGAAGGTAACCTTGAAAAAAGTACTACTTTTAAGTGCAGTATTTCTAACTTTTTCACAAAGTGTTCTAGCAGAAGAAGTACATAATCAAGAAGGAAAAGTAGTTTATCAAATCCACTATGATTATGAACCAATCTATACTTTGCTAAAAGTTAATCAGAAGGAATTTGACCAATACCGGAAAAAGGGTCTTTCTATAGCTGAAATGGCGAAAAAACAGGGTGTTTCAAGAAGGGATTTAGAAGGTTATTTTGTAAGTTAACACTATAAAGAAATGCAAAAGTGGAGAACTAAAGGTATCCTTTCAGAAGAGAATTATTTCGACCTTGTTTATAGGTTAAGAGAAGGTGAAATCGAGGAGTTTATTAACAGCAAACCCAATCATTAATTCAACTGTGTGCGATTCTTAATTAAGAAGTATCGCTTTTTTGTATGAAAATATCTTAGTAAAAAGCCATGCTAAAATAAACCCTCCATATTCACACTTTTTTTGAAGGGCGTAAATGTACTATGTCGTTAT
>NZ_JBIWEU010000018.1:0-47531 GCF_044762675.1 Peribacillus sp. NPDC096448
AACACGGCAGTTAAGCTCTTCAGCGCCGATGGTAGTTGGGGGTTTCCCCCTGTGAGAGTAGGACGCCGCCAAGCCATTTAAAAAGATCAGCCATCGGCTGGTCTTTTTTGATGTTTGTAATTAAAAAGGGTTCTTCATTTTCTGGGGCAGCATGGGGCTAGCCTTATTTGAATTGGTTACAATATCGAGGAGGAATGGGTGAACTGGGGAAATTGGGCAGAATTTAAGTGGGGAAACTTTAAGGAGAAGAAAAATATCAGGTTTTGCATCTATTTTTTTAGGGTATTTATGTAAGATATTTCAACTTTAATGTTCAATGGGGTATGTAACTACATATAATTTGGAGAAAATGGATATTACAGAAAGAAAGTGCGTTTAAGTTGCAAAATGCATTATTCCTTGTATAATAATAGTCAAATATAGTCAAAGTCAGAATGGAGGAGGCTGAGTGAGAAACATATCTGATGTTATCGAAACTTATTTGAAGCAAGTACTTGAAATAAGTCAAAAAGATATCTTGGAGATTAAAAGAAGTGAAATAGCAGATAAATTTCAGTGTGTTCCTTCTCAAATCAATTACGTAATCAATACCAGGTTTACCATCGAGAGAGGTTATGTTGTAGAGAGTAAGCGTGGAGGCGGCGGTTATATACGCATTATGAAAGTGGAATCACAGGATTCCGTGCAACTTATCAACCAATTATTATCTCTAATTGGTTCCAGGGTAACTCAATCGATGGCTGAGGGAGTAATTTCACGGCTGATGAATGAAGATGTCATTAATGAAAGAGAAGCAAAGATTATGATGAGCGTCATAGATAGATCGGTGATTTATATCGACCTACCTGACCGCGATGAGCTTAGGGCAAGAATTTTAACTGCGATGCTTACGACTTTAAAATATAAATGAAACTGGCAGAGGTGATGAACGTTGATTTGCCAAGAATGTCATCAAAGGCCTGCTACTCTGCACTTCACCAAAATCATCAATGGAAAAAAGACTGAAGTCATGATTTGTGAGAAATGTGCTCAGGAAAAAGGTGAAATGTTCATGGAAGCAGGGGGACCTGGTTTTTCAATAAATAATTTATTAGCAGGATTGTTGAATATGGAGTCGAATATTCAACAGACAAAGGCAAATGCATTTCCTAAAACGGAAGAGAGGCGTTGCCCGCATTGTCATCGATCTTATAAAGAATTTGTCCATATTGGTAAGTTTGGCTGTGCCGAATGTTATAAAACGTTCAATGAACAGTTAAATCCCATTTTAAAAAGGGTTCATAGCGGCAATACAGCACATATAGGGAAGATTCCAAAAAGGATTGGTGGCACCATATATCTTCGAAAGCAAATTTTGGATTTGAAAGAAGTTTTAAAGGTCCACATTGATCAAGAGGAGTTTGAGAAAGCGGCAGAGGTAAGAGATAAGGTTCGTTCCCTTGAAAAAAGGTATGATGCACAAGAGGGAGGCGAGGAATTATGAGCTTGGAAAAGTTTGTAGAAAACGCCTTGAGTTCCTGGATGAATGCCGAAGGGCCGGAAATCGATATTGTATTGAGTTCCCGGATTCGGCTGGCCAGGAATTTCAAAGACTTTACCTTCCCAACCTCCTTTTCTAACGAAGAAGCTAAAGAAATCATTGAATTGGTCAAAAAAAGAATCGAAGAGGAAGTAACCCCAGAGATTGGAAAACTGGAACTATTAGAGATTGACCAATTGCAGCCACTGGAAAAGCGCGTTCTAGTTGAAAAACATTTAATCAGTCCTCATTTAGTTGAAGATTCAGCGAAAAGCGCATGTCTCCTCTCGGAAAATGAAGAAATAAGTATCATGATAAACGAAGAGGACCATCTCCGTATTCAATGTTTAATGTCCGGGTTGCAGCTAAAGGAAACCTTAAAGATTGCAAATGTTCTTGACGATTGGATTGAAGAATCCATAGACTATGCATATGATGAAGAAAGAGGGTACCTAACCAGTTGTCCGACTAATGTGGGAACAGGATTAAGGGCTTCGGTCATGATGCATCTGCCGGGCCTGGTCCTTACACAGCAGATGAATAATATCATACCGGCTATCAACCAATTGGGGTTGGTGGTTCGAGGGATTTATGGAGAGGGAAGTCAAGCGTTGGGGAATATTTTTCAAATTTCCAATCAAATTACTCTTGGAAAATCGGAAAGGGATATCGTTGAAGATCTAACAAGTGTAGTGCAACAAATCATAGCCCAGGAACGGTCAGCGAGGGATGCATTAGCAAGGACTTCCCACATACAATTAGAAGATAGAATTTTCCGTTCATATGGGATTTTGTCCAATGCTCGAATCATCGAGACCAAGGAAGCGGCTACATGTATCTCGGATGTTAGGTTAGGGATAGATCTTGGGTATATAAAGAATATTTCCAAAAGCATTCTAAATGAATTGATGATTTTGACGCAGCCGGGATTTTTACAAAAGTACGCAGGTGGCCCTTTAAGACCCCATGAAAGGGATATCCGTAGAGCAGCACTCATCCGGGAACGCTTGAATTTCACGGAACCCTCCTCCTCATAGAGGTCATTGACCCCTTTAGGGAGTATTAAATTTCATGTAATAGATATGGAGCAAGAAGAAGCTCCTGCCATTACTTAGAGAATTGCCAGCAACTTTATTCAAAAACGAAAATTCTTAAGGAGGAATTCCCTATGATGTTTGGTCGTTTTACTGAAAGAGCCCAGAAAGTATTAGCATTAGCCCAAGAAGAGGCAATCCGTTTAGGTCATAATAATATTGGCACGGAACATATATTACTGGGCCTGGTCCGAGAAGGTGATGGTATTGCAGCCAAAGCGTTATATGCTCTTGGATTGGGTCCGGAGAAGATTCAGAAAGAAGTGGAGAATTTAATTGGCCGTGGACAGGATACGGCTCAAACGATACATTATACCCCAAGAGCCAAGAAAGTCATTGAGCTTTCCATGGATGAAGCAAGAAAATTAGGTCACTCATATGTTGGGACAGAGCATGTTCTTCTAGGTCTTATACGAGAAGGGGAAGGTGTAGCTGCCCGCGTGTTGAATAATCTGGGAGTAAGTTTAAATAAAGCTCGACAACAAGTATTACAACTTTTGGGCAGCAATGAATCAGGTGGTCATCAAGGTTCAGCCGCTGCAAATGCAAGCACGCCGACACTGGATGGCCTTGCCCGTGATTTAACGGCGATTGCCAGGGAAGGAAGCTTGGATCCGGTTATCGGAAGAAGTAAGGAAATACAGCGTGTCATTGAGGTATTAAGCCGTCGTACAAAAAATAACCCAGTATTGATCGGTGAACCTGGCGTTGGTAAAACAGCCATTGCTGAAGGGCTTGCCCAACAGATTATCAATAATGAGGTACCTGAGATTTTACGTGATAAGCGCGTAATGACCCTTGATATGGGTACTGTTGTGGCTGGCACTAAATACCGTGGTGAATTTGAGGACCGGTTGAAGAAAGTCATGGATGAAATACGTCAGGCGGGTAATATCATCCTATTCATCGATGAATTGCATACATTGATTGGTGCAGGTGGTGCAGAAGGTGCCATCGATGCCTCCAATATCCTTAAACCATCATTGGCCCGTGGTGAATTACAATGTATCGGTGCTACAACTTTGGATGAGTACCGCAAGTATATTGAAAAGGATGCTGCCCTTGAACGTCGCTTCCAGCCGATCCAAGTCGATGAGCCGACTATTGAGGAATCCATCCAAATTCTCAAAGGGCTGCGTGACCGTTATGAGGCACATCACCGCGTATCGATTACTGACGAAGCGATTGATGCTGCAGTCAAATTATCAGACCGTTATATATCCGATCGCTTTTTACCGGATAAAGCGATTGACTTGATTGATGAAGCAGGTTCCAAGGTTAGGCTGCGCTCATACACAACGCCACCTAACCTAAAGGAACTTGAAGTGAAGCTAGATGATGTTCGCAAGGAAAAGGATGCTTCCGTTCAGAGTCAGGAATTTGAAAAAGCTGCTTCGCTTCGCGATACAGAACAACGCTTAAGAGAACAATTAGAAGAAACGAAAAAAACTTGGAAAGAAAAACAAGGGCAGGAGAACAGTGAAGTGACTGTGGATGACATTGCACACGTCGTATCCAGCTGGACGGGAGTGCCAGTCACTAAATTGGCACAAACCGAGTCAGACAAACTGCTTAATATGGAGTCAATTCTCCATGATCGTGTAATTGGGCAGGAAGAGGCCGTCATTGCGGTTTCTAAAGCAGTAAGACGTGCAAGGGCAGGTTTGAAAGATCCTAAACGTCCAATTGGTTCATTCATCTTCTTGGGGCCAACAGGGGTAGGTAAAACCGAGCTAGCCCGTGCTTTAGCTGAATCCATTTTTGGTGATGAAGATGCCATGATCCGCATCGATATGTCCGAATATATGGAGAAACATTCGACTTCACGTCTTGTTGGATCGCCTCCAGGATATGTTGGATACGAAGAAGGCGGTCAGTTAACGGAAAAAGTGCGGAGGAAACCATACTCCGTCGTTCTGCTTGATGAAATAGAAAAGGCGCATCCGGATGTTTTCAATATTCTTCTTCAAGTATTGGAAGATGGAAGACTGACGGATTCCAAGGGGCGTACTGTCGATTTCAGGAATACCATTCTGATTATGACATCGAATGTAGGGGCGTCGGCCTTGAAAACTGATAAGTATGTCGGCTTTAACATCCAGGATACTGGGCAGGACTATAAAAATATGAAAGGGAAAGTGATGGAAGAACTCAAACGTGCATTCCGTCCGGAATTCCTGAATCGTATTGATGAAACAATCGTGTTCCACTCATTAGAGAAGGATCATTTGAAACAAATCGTTACATTAATGTCAAATCAGCTTACTACCCGTTTGAAAGAACAGGAGATATACTTGGAGCTGACAGATGCGGCTAGAGAAAAAATTGCTACGGAAGGTTTTGATCCGGAATATGGGGCAAGGCCAATCCGCAGGGCGCTTCAGAAGCATGTAGAAGATTATCTATCCGAAGAGTTGCTTAAGGGCAACGTGAAAAAAGGGCAAACGGTCGTAATGGATGTCGTGAATAATGAGTTTGCAATCCGACAAGGCGAGCCTGTTAATGTAAGTGAATAACCTGAGCCTAAACTTCGAGGTACACGCAGATTCTTTTGCAGTGTACCTCTGTTTTTTATCTATAGGTAGATATGAGTATAAAGGGGACAAGCAAAGTGAATATTTTTTTAAAAAAACTTAGCCTTAGGAAGGTTTAAATAAAACAGAGATATAATATCCTTAATATAGATATTTTTTCCAAAGGAAGAGGAGTAATTTATGGCTGTAAAAAAGAAAACAAAATTTATGTGTCAGTCTTGTGGTTATGAGTCCGCGAAATGGATGGGGAAATGCCCAGGATGCGGTGAATGGAACAAAATGGTCGAGGAAACCGAAATCATTAAACCTGCTAGAAAAGGCGCTTTTACCCATTCAGAGGTTAGAGGTTCCGGGGAACGGGAGAAGGCGGCACCCATAACGACTATTCAATCAGAAAAAGAACCAAGGATTAAGACGGATTTAATGGAATTGAATCGTGCTCTTGGGGGCGGGATCGTACAGGGGTCACTTGTATTGATCGGAGGGGACCCGGGTATCGGTAAGTCCACCCTGCTTTTACAGGTATCATCCCAATTGGCGCATAAACAGAAAAAAGTGCTTTATATATCAGGTGAAGAATCAGTCAAGCAGACCAAATTGAGAGCGGACCGGCTTGGGACCATGTCGGAAAATCTATTCGTTTATGCTGAAACCGATATGGACTATATCCAACAGGCAATTACAGATGTAAAACCGGATTTGGTCATTATTGACTCCATTCAAACGGTTTACCATTCGGAGGTTACATCTGCCCCGGGAAGCGTTTCACAAGTGAGGGAATGCACAGCCTCACTCATGCGCATTGCTAAAACGAATGGGATTGCGATTTTCATCGTCGGACACGTTACAAAGGAAGGGGCCATTGCGGGACCACGGCTGCTTGAGCACATGGTTGACACCGTATTATATTTTGAAGGTGAGAGACACCATACATATCGAATTATACGTGCGGTTAAAAATCGCTTTGGTTCGACGAATGAGATGGGTATTTTTGAAATGAAAGAACATGGATTGGAAGAGGTAGCGAATCCATCGGAAATTTTCCTTGAAGAGCGGTCGCAAGGAGCTTCGGGGTCCACAGTCGTCGCATCCATGGAGGGCACAAGGCCGGTGCTTGTCGAAATTCAAGCATTGATTTCACCTACGAGCTTTGGCAATCCGAGGCGGATGGCCACGGGAATTGACCACAATCGTGTTTCGCTTTTAATGGCTGTTCTGGAAAAGAGAGTGGGCTTGCTGCTCCAAAACCAAGATGCGTATTTAAAGGTTGCTGGTGGTGTCAAGCTGGATGAACCGGCAATTGACCTCGCTGTCGCAATAAGCATTGCATCAAGCTTCCGGGATAAACCAACAAACCCTGCCGATTGCATCATTGGTGAAGTGGGGCTGACTGGGGAAGTGAGAAGGGTGTCACGAATTGAACAAAGGGTGCAGGAAGCAGCGAAATTAGGGTTTGAGCGGGTTATCATACCGGCTAATAATATAGGAGGGTGGACCGCGCCGAAAGGTATTAAGATCATTGGTGTTTCATCGGTTTCGGAGGCTCTTAAACAATCGTTAGGGGGTTAAGTATGACAGATAAAAAAGGGTATGAGAAAACAAAATTGGAAATTCTGCAAATCGTAGCTCCGGGTACCCCGCTTCGGGAGGGTATTGAAAATGTCCTGAGGGCAAACACGGGCGGTTTGATAGTGGTCGGATATAACGAGAAGGTGCGGACGATCGTGGATGGCGGCTTCGAAATCAACTGCAGCTGTACCCCCAGCACATTATATGAGTTGGCGAAGATGGACGGGGCCATCATTTTAAATGAAACAGCCGATAAGATCATTTTCGCAAATGCCCAATTAGTGCCTGATAACAGTACACCTTCCACTGAAACGGGAATGCGGCATAGGACAGCGGAACGGGTGGCAAGGGAGACCAAGTCGTTGGTCGTGGCAATCTCACAACGCCGGAATGTCATCACTTTATATCAAGGCAATTTCCGGTATGCCCTTAAAGATATAGGAGTCATACTTGCCAAGGCTAATTTAGCCATCCAGACCTTGGAAAAATACAAGGTGGTCCTGCAGCAGAGCATATCGGTTTTAGGAGCTCTCGAGTTTGAGGAAATCGTGACCTATGCCGATCTTTTGCAGGTATTCCACCGTTATGTGATGGTGCTCAGGATCAAGGCGGAGCTACTAACATATCTTAATGAGCTTGGTACGGAAGGAAGGTTGATCCGTTTGCAAATGAATGAAATCCTGGCAGATATTGAAACGGAAGGGAAATGGCTTATCAAGGATTATACCTCCAGTAATGATGAAAATCCCGAGGAAATCATTTTTAGGCTACAAGAGTTGGCCATGCAGGAAAAACTGGATGAAAGCATTCTTCTGAAGGTGCTGGGCTATCATGGATACATACATCTTGATGAGTCAGTACATCCCCGTGGTTACCGTATTCTTCATAAAATCCCACGCTTGCCAGGTTTGATCATCGAAAATTTAGTGAAACAGTTCGGAAGCTTTAGTGAAGTCAATAAAGCTACGGTTGAAAACCTTGACGATGTGGAGGGTATAGGCGAAGTCCGGGCCAATAAAATCAAAGAAGGACTCCGCATTTTAAAAAATCAGCTTGTCACAAATAGAAGGATGTAAGGTGCAGCTGGCCTTTTAAATCACCTTAACCAGCTTGAAATTGATTGGTGTTTATTTTTGACACTCAAAACTCAGGGTGCTAGGCTAATATTACGTAAAAGAGAAGAATTCTTATTTGTAAATCCACTAATTCCTTAAGTGAATTTAACGTATATAATGAAAACGAATTTTCGAAGGTTTCATTTTATTTTATTGGTCAATAATGAGTAGAAGGAGGTGAAAGGGATGTTAAAACGCATTATACAAGCATGCTTCTTAATAGTCGGCGGAACACTTGCTATGTTACTTATTCCGGAATTATTAATTGTTTTACATGCAGACGATATTGCTTTATTAAACAATCCTTATGTAAGTGTACTGTTGGGTGCCATTATCTTTTATCTTATAACTTTTTGGGCAGTAGATCATGTGATCTATTTTATGAAGTGGCTGGAGGAACAGCTTGTAAAGATACCGATTACGGATATAATCTTTGGCAGCCTCGGTCTTTTAGTGGGACTGCTTGCGGCGTTCTTGGTTGGCTCCGCCTTCAGTGCCATCAAGGTGGTTCCTATCATCCTTACGCTTTTATTTGGATATCTTGGTTTTCAGGTGGGCTTTAAAAAACGTGATGAGCTATTGAGTTTATTCACGAAAAGCAATAAGAAAAAGAACACGGATGGTGAAGCAAGCGAGGAGGATGAAGAAGGGTATAGCAAGCGCCTGAAGATTCTCGATACAAGTGTCATCATTGATGGTAGAATTGCGGATATTTGTCAGACAGGCTTTCTTGAGGGTACCATAGTCATTCCTCAATTCGTATTAAACGAACTGCAGCACATTGCCGATTCATCTGATGCATTGAAAAGGAATCGTGGAAGACGCGGTTTGGATATCTTGAATCGGATTCAAAAAGACCTTCCGATTAAAGTGGAGATGTATGAGGGGGATTTTGAAGACATTCAGGAAGTGGACAGTAAACTAGTGAAGCTTGCCAAAATATCGGGCGGAATGGTCGTTACAAATGATTTCAATTTAAACAAAGTATGCGAGTTTCAAAATGTGGCGGTACTTAATATCAATGACCTGGCCAATGCCGTAAAACCTGTTGTACTTCCTGGAGAAGAGATGAATGTTCAGGTCATCAAGGACGGGAAAGAGCAGAACCAGGGCATCGCTTATTTGGACGATGGCACCATGATCGTTGTCGAAGGTGGCCGTGACCATATCGGGAAACGGATCGATGTACTTGTCACTAGTGTATTGCAAACCTCTGCAGGCCGGATGATTTTCGCTAAACCTAAACTATTAGAAAAAGCATTATAAAGAAGAGTAGGAGAAACCGTTATGTTTTATGAAGTAGTGATACCTGCAGCTGGACAAGGCAAAAGAATGAAGGCGGGCAAGAATAAACTTTTTATTGAACTATCGGGTATCCCGATCATTGTTTATACACTGCGTGTCTTCGAAGAAGATCCTGACTGTCGGGGGATTATCCTTTCGATAAACCCGGCAGAAAAGGATTATTTCAATCAATTGATAGCAGCGTATGGGCTTAAAAAGGTCAAGAAACTGGTCATGGGTGGCAAGGAGCGCCAACAAAGCGTTTATAATGGACTGCAACATGCAGAAGAAGACATCATCCTGGTCCATGACGGTGCCCGCCCTTTTATTAATCTAGGGCAAATCAGTGAATTGACTGCTGCCGCCTCCCTTCATGGAGGTGCCGTAATTGCAGTGCCCGTTAAGGATACGATTAAAAAAGCGGCAAACAAAAAGGTATTGGAAACAGTGGAACGATCAAGCTTGTGGGCGGTGCAAACTCCACAAGCTTTTCGTGTATCCATATTAAAAAGTGCGTATGAACAGGCAGAAGCTGAAGCATTTTTAGGGACGGACGATGCAAGTTTACTAGAGCGGATCAATGAACAGGTAGTTATTATTGAGGGCAATTATGATAATATTAAAATTACGACTCAGGAAGACCTTTATTTTGCAGAAGCGATTTTACATAAACAACATGGAAAACGATGATTGGGGAGAATGATATGTTTAGAATAGGACAAGGATATGACGTTCATCAGCTTGTGGAAGGCAGACCTTTGATAATTGGCGGGATTACGATTCCGTATGAGAAAGGACTGCTAGGTCATTCGGATGCGGATGTCCTTCTGCATACTGTTGCCGATGCCTGCTTGGGGGCAATTGGTGCAGGGGATATAGGAAAGCATTTTCCAGATACCGATCCTGAATTTAAAGATGCCGATTCGGCAAAACTGCTGCAGTATATTTGGGCGATCGTAAAAAAAGAAGGATATTCCCTAGGCAATGCGGACTGTACAATCATTGCACAAAGCCCGAAAATGGCACCGTATATCGAGGAAATGCGAGGCAGGATTGCTGAACTTTTAGATGCCTCGATAGACAGGATTAATGTAAAGGCGACCACTACAGAGAAACTTGGATTTACAGGCAGGGGCGAAGGAATCGCAGCACAGGCTGTTGTCTTATTGGTCAAATCAAACTAAATCGTTTTTAGAGTGGATGCCTTTATCCCAATGTATTTAAATGATAATATAAACAATAGAATTGAACGACTGGGAGGTCTATATATATCATGAGCAGCGATATTCGAGTTCGCTATGCACCGAGTCCGACTGGACATTTACATATTGGTAATGCACGGACTGCTTTATTTAATTATTTATACGCACGAAATAAAGGCGGGAAATTCATCATCCGTATTGAAGATACCGATCAAAAGAGAAATATTGAAGGCGGAGAGGAAAGTCAGCTTAAATATTTGAAATGGCTTGGAATGGATTGGGATGAAGGTGTTGATGTTGGCGGTGAATACGGGCCATATCGTCAATCCGAAAGGAACGACCTTTATCAGGAATTGTATCAAGAGCTTTTAGATAAGGGTTTAGCATATAAATGCTATTGTACGGAAGAAGAGCTTGAAGCAGAGCGTGAAGGACAGGTCGAACGCAATGAAACCCCAAAATATTCTGGGAAGTGCAAGCATTTAACTGAGGAAGAGCAAGCGGAACTAGTGGCTCAAGGAAGAAAACCGAGCATTCGCTTTGCCGTTCCAGCTGGGAAGGTCCTTACTTTCAAAGATATGGTCAAGGATGAGGTTTCATTTGAAACGGATGGCTTTGGTGATTTTGTTATCGTTAAAAAAGATGGCATTCCAACTTATAACTTTGCAGTGGCCGTCGATGATCACTTGATGAAGATTTCCCATGTCCTTCGCGGTGATGATCATATCTCCAATACTCCAAAACAATTGATGATTTATGAAGCTTTCGGCTGGGAACCGCCCGTATTCGGACATATGACGCTGATTGTAAACGAAAGCAGGAAGAAACTGAGTAAACGTGATGAGTCGATCATTCAATTCATTGAGCAATATGAAGAACTTGGTTATGTACCTGAAGCGTTATTCAATTTCATTACATTACTGGGATGGTCTCCGGTCGGGGAGGAAGAGATTTTCACGAAGGAAGAATTCATTAATCTTTTCGATGCTGACCGGCTGTCTAAATCACCTGCACTTTTCGATAAGCAAAAGCTTACATGGATGAATAACCAATATGTGAAGCAATTGGACGTCAATCGTGCAGTGGAATTGTCATTGCCTCACTTAGTTAAAGCCGGGAAGGTTTCAGAGACACTGACCGCCGAAGAAGAAGAGTGGGTACATGGTCTTGTTTCACTTTTTCAAGAGCAGATGAGCTATGGAGCGGAAATAGTTGAGCTTTCTGAACTGTTCTTCAAGGATGAGGTCGAGTTCGAGCAAGAAGCTAAGGAAGTGCTTGCTGAAGAACAGGTACCGGAAGTCATGAAAGCTTTCCTTCAGGAGATCGAAGGGCTTGAAGAATTTAATGCGGATGAAATCAAGAAGTCGATTAAAGCCGTACAAAAAAGCACAGGGCATAAAGGGAAAAAATTATTCATGCCGATAAGGGCTGCCGTCACGGGTCAAACACATGGTCCTGACTTGCCTAAGGCAATTTCGTTACTGGGCAAGGAAAAAATTAAACAGCGTATTCAGAGTATTTTATATTAACAATTTGTCGAAAATGTAATATAGTATTTAATAATCTTACAAAAGAACGCGTAGATGGGGAGAAGTAAGTAAACGAAGCTTTTTAGAGAGAACCATAACCTGCTGAAAGTGGTTCAGGCCTCTCGTTTTCTGAAATGCACCCTTGAGTCCTTTGCTGAACTAACCTATAGTAGGCACAGGCGGAATGTCCTCCGTTACAGGGATTAAAGTTGGGGATGAAAAAACAGGGGAAAGTTTTACCTGGTTCGTACATTCCAAACAGAGTGGAACCGCGCTTCAAGCGTCTCTGTCTATTTGGACAGAGACGCTTTTTTATATGCTTTAAAGGCTTCAAAAGGGGATGTTGGAAAAGGAACATAGGGGGGAATCATTTTGTTAAAGATGTTTAAAGAAGATATCGAAGTGGTTTTTGATCAAGATCCTGCTGCGCGCAGCTATTTGGAAGTCATATTGACGTACGCGGGTTTGCATGCTATTTGGAGTCATAGGATGGCTCACGCACTATTTAAGAGGAAATTCTTTTTTCTGGCGAGAAGCATATCTCAAATCAGCCGGTTTTTTACCGGAATTGAAATTCATCCAGGGGCTACGATTGGCCGTCGTTTCTTTATTGACCATGGAATGGGGATCGTCATTGGCGAAACTTGTGAAATTGGCGACAATGTATCTGTCTTTCAAGGTGTAACCCTTGGGGGGACAGGAAAGGAAAAGGGAAAACGTCATCCTACGATAAAGGATAATGTTTTGATAGCTACAGGAGCAAAAGTGCTGGGTTCCATCACTGTTGGGGAAAACTCAAAAATCGGTGCAGGATCGGTCGTTTTAAAGGAAGTGCCACCTAATTCTACAGTGGTGGGCATTCCAGGTAAAGTGGTCATTCAAGATGGTATCAAAATCAATAAAGACCTAAATCATTGTGATCTTCCTGATCCAATCGCTGATCGCTTTAAGGAATTGGATAGTGAAATCAGGGCCTTAAGAGCGAGGTTGGCTGAACAGAAGCAGGAAGAAAGGAGTCTATAATATGGCAATTAAACTATATAACACAGCTACAAGAAAAAAGGAAACCTTCGTCCCGATTGAAGAGGGAAAGGTGAAGATGTATGTATGCGGACCAACTGTCTATAATTACATTCATATTGGCAATGCAAGACCGGCAATCGTATTCGATACCGTTCGGAGGTATTTGGATTACCGTGGATATGATGTGCAATTCGTTTCGAACTTCACGGACGTGGATGATAAGCTGATTCGCGCGGCAAAAGAATTGGGGGAAGATGTCCCGACCATATCAGAGCGATTCATCAAGGCATATTTTGAAGACGTGTCGGCATTAGGCTGCAAAAAAGCGGACGCTCACCCGACCGTAATGGAGAACATGGATGCAATCATTGAATTCATCTCTGCATTAATCGAGAAAGGATTCGCTTATGAATCTGAAGGGGATGTGTATTACCGCACTCGTAAGTTTGAGGGATATGGTAAGCTTTCACATCAGTCCATCGATGAGCTTCGAGTTGGGGCACGTATTGAAATAGGGGAGAAAAAACAAGATGCCCTTGATTTTGCCCTTTGGAAAGCGGCCAAGGATGATGAAATATCCTGGGAGAGCCCATGGGGTAAGGGGCGTCCTGGCTGGCATATCGAATGCTCCGCAATGGTCAAAAAGTATTTGGGGGATACAATCGATATTCATGCAGGAGGTCAAGATCTGGCATTCCCGCATCATGAAAATGAAATTGCACAATCCGAGGCATTGACGGGTAAGAACTTTGCGAATTATTGGATGCATAACGGGTATATAAATATTGAGAATGAAAAAATGTCTAAGTCCTTAGGCAATTTCGTCCTTGTGCATGACATCATAAAGAAGCATGATCCACAAGTGTTACGCTTCTTTATGTTATCTGTACATTACCGTCATCCCATCAATTATAGTGAAGAAGTGCTTGAAAATGTAAGGGCGTCACTTGAACGTTTAAGGACATCTTATCAAAATTTAAAGCATCGCCTTCAAGTAAGTGACGGATTGACTGAGAATAATGATGTTTGGATGGAGAAGCTGAATGATTTACATGAACAATTCATTAAGGAAATGGACGATGATTTCAATACAGCTAATGCAATATCCGTGCTTTTTGAACTTTCCAAACAGGCAAATTATTACTTGATGGAGAAAAACACAGACAAGGAAGTGATTGATGCTTTCCTTGATAAATTCAACACCTTATTTTCTGTCCTTGGTTTGTCCCTTGAAGAAGAGGGGCTTCTCGATGAAGAAATTGAAGGGTTGATACAGCAAAGAATTCAAGCACGGAAAGACCGCAATTTTGGGTTATCTGATGAAATTCGAGATCGCTTGAAAAACATGAATATCATATTAGAGGATACCCCTCAAGGTACAAGATGGAAAAGAGGGTAATTAATGCTTCATTACGATAGTAAGGTAGATGCAAGAATGCTGAACAGTCTTGCTTTAGCATATATAGGTGATGCTGTATACGAAACGTATATACGGCATCACCTCATTCAAAAAGGAGCGGTCAAGCCCAATCTACTTCACAAAAAAGCTACATCTTTTGTAGCTGCTAAAGCGCAAAATAAAATCATCCACTTCTTCCTGGAGTCAGATTGGCTATCGGAAGAGGAATCCGCTGTCGTTAGGCGCGGCCGAAATGCAAAATCCGGTACTGTACCGAAGAATACAGATGTGCAAACGTATCGCTACAGTACAGCCTTCGAGGCTCTTATGGGATTTTTGTATTTATCCGGTCGAATAGAAAGAATGGAAGAACTCATCAAAAAATCCATTGAATACATTGAAGAAGAAAAGGGGAGTAACCCATGAGCGAAGAATATATCATTGGCAGAAACCCCGTATTGGAAGCACTTCGCTCCGAACGGGAAATTAATAAAATTTGGATAGCCGAGGGCTCGCAAAAAGGCTCGATGCAACCACTCATCGGTCTCGCGAAGGAAAAGAAGGTATTCGTGCAAATCGTACCGAAGAAAAAAATTGACCAAATGGTAGAAGGCATCCATCAAGGCGTTGTCGCACAAGTGGCTGCATATGAATATGTGGAGCTGGATGACTTATTCGCAAAAGCGGCTGAACGGGACGAAGCACCTTTTTTCATGATCCTTGATGAGGTTGAAGATCCGCATAATTTAGGTTCGATCATGAGGACGGCTGATGCTGTCGGGGCCCATGGAATCATCATTCCAAAAAGAAGAGCGGTGGGTTTGACGGCAACAGTGGCAAAAGCTTCGACGGGTGCAATCGAATATATTCCTGTAGCTCGCGTTACAAATTTGGCAAGAGCAGTGGAAGAATTGAAAGAGCGAGGGGTATGGATAGTCGGTACCGATGCGAAAGGCAGCGATGATTACCGTAACATGGACGGAAAGATGCCTATCGGACTTGTTATCGGCAGCGAAGGAAAAGGCATGGCCCGGTTAATGAAGGATAAATGTGATTTTCTCATCCGTCTTCCAATGGCAGGACAAGTAACTTCGTTAAATGCATCGGTAGCAGCCGGTTTATTGATGTATGAGGTTTACAGAAAAAGAAATCCTCTAGGGAAATGATGGAATGAATATTCTGTTGGTGGACGGTTATAACATTATTGGAGCTTGGCCGGAACTGAGAGAATTAAAAGAACGCGACCTTGCTGCTGCAAGAGACCGATTGATAGAAATGATGGCGGAATATCAAGCATTTACCGGATACCGTGTAATTGTCGTATTTGATGCTCAATATGTTCAGGGAATTGCCCGCATATTCAAAAATCACAAAGTTGACGTAATTTTTACAAAAGAAAATGAGACTGCGGATGAAAGAATAGAAAAGATGGCCATTGAACTGAATAATGTCAAAACGCAAATTCAAGTGGCAACCTCTGACTTTACGGAACAGTGGGTGATCTTTGGCCAAGGGGCCCTAAGGAAATCCGCTCGTGAGCTGCTTATTGAAATGGAAGAAATTCAAGGCGAAATCAAGAAAGATGTAAGAAAAACAACGACGATAAGACCCGTTGCTAAAATTCCTTTAAGTGAAGAAGTGGCAGAAATTTTTGAAAAATGGCGCCGGGGTAAAATTTGAACCATTGACGGGTAAAATTTACCTGCTGTATAATATTTCTATCTGAGTCAGGTCAGGGGGATATAATGTGGGTCTCAAATTCGGAATGAAGCTGAACGAAAAGTACCTTCAGTTTGAGGATGATGAATTGATAGGGTTGGTGCACACTGGAGACAGTGAAGCGCTTGATTATTTGATCCAAAAGTATCGTAATTTTGTAAGAGCGAAGGCAAGGACTTATTTCTTGATTGGTGCCGATAAGGAAGACATCGTGCAAGAAGGTATGATTGGTTTATATAAAGCCGTCCGTGATTTTAAAGGGGATAAGTTATCTTCTTTTAAAGCATTTGCAGAACTATGCATTACGAGGCAGATCATTACAGCTATCAAAACAGCAACACGTCAAAAACATATTCCGCTCAATTCCTATGTTTCCCTGGACAAGCCAATTTATGATGAGGAATCGGACCGAACTCTAATGGATATCATATCGGGTACGAAAGTCTTGGACCCGGAAGAACTGATCATCAACCAAGAAGAGTTTGACGATATCGAATTAAAGATGGCCGAGCTCCTGAGTGATCTTGAGAGAAAAGTGTTAGCTCTTTACCTGGATGGACAAACCTACCAAGAAATTTCGGAAGAGTTGAACCGGCATGTTAAGTCAATCGACAACGCCCTTCAGCGGGTGAAAAGAAAGCTCGAGCGCTATCTGGAAGTAAGGGAAATCAGTTTATAATCCCTCCGCTTTTTCCGCTTAATTTCATCTGTCCCTTCTCCACATGGAAGTTTATTATTCACTAAGATTTTTAAAGGATGTAAACCGATGTTTTGGTTTGCGTTGTCCTTAATGGGTGAAACCCGCTTTGATATTGACAATAAAAAACAGTCGTGATAAGGTTTTATGGATATAGTAGATAGGATAGGTGTATCTAATGCGAAAGAAAATAGTTCTTGCCTGCACCGATTGCGGTTCAAGAAATTATAGTTATGAGAGCAAACAATCGACAAGCGGCGAACGACTGGAAATCAAGAAATTTTGCAGTACGTGCAACTCACACTCGATTCATAAAGAAACGAAATAACCGTTTTATAAATAGATTGACAGAAGCTTCTAATGCTTGGAGGTACATTCATGAAACGTTTTACCGAATTTTTCAGCGGAGTCGCTCGCGAAATGCAAAAAGTAAGCTGGCCGAAACGCAAGGAGCTTACCAAATATACAATTGTGGTAGTAACGACTGTCTTGTTTATGGCTCTATTCTTTACAGTGGTCGATTTGGGTATTTCCGAATTAATTCGCTTAGTTATTGAATAAGAGATTCGAAAATAAGGTATAATAGTGATAGAATAATATGTGTCAGCAGAAAAGCCCGGAAACGGGTTTTTTAATTTGTCTTTTTTAATAAGTGAAGAAGTTCAAAAACGAGTGCTGCTGTAATATGAATCATCACAATATATTCTAGTTTAGTTCGGGATGACGCCTGTATGGTTTTGGCTAAAACGTTCAAAGATAAAGATTAATAAAGAAAATGATTGATTGCAGGGAGGGAAGGACGTTAAAGTCCTAACACATGGAAAAGAATTGGTATGTAGTTCACACTTATTCAGGTTATGAGAACAAGGTTAAGGCTAACTTGGAAAAACGTGTTGAAACTATGGGGATGGAAGACAAGATCTTTCGAGTTGTAGTTCCAGAAGAAGAAGAAACAGAAGTGAAAGATGGAAAAAAGAAAGTGACCAAAAAGAAAGTGTTTCCAGGTTATGTGTTGGTTGAGATCATCATGACGGATGATTCATGGTATGTTGTCCGGAATACACCTGGCGTAACAGGTTTCGTGGGTTCATCTGGAGCTGGGTCAAAACCGACTGCATTGCTTCCTGAAGAAATTGAAGTCGTTCTTAAACGAATGGGCGTAGATGAAAGCAAAATCGAAGTTGATTTTGAAATCGGTGATACGGTTCAAGTTAAAGAAGGACCATTTGCAACTTTTGCAGGACCTATTGAAGAACTTGATAAAGACAAAGGGAAAGTAAGGGTCCTAGTCAATATGTTCGGCCGTGATACACCGGTTGAACTTGATTTTAATCAAGTGGAAAAATTATAAACGGAAAAAAACTTGAAATTGCCTTTTGAAAGTGGTAAAATTTCAAAGGTCAGTATGTTTCAATTTTTAGGCCTCAACGATACAAGCATTCTTTATTTATATATAAAGAATTCAAGATGAGTGGGAGGGTATTACCCTATTACCACATCACGGACTTATAAGGAGGTGTGTCTCGTGGCTAAAAAAGTAATTAAAATGGTTAAATTGCAAATTCCTGCTGGTAAAGCGAATCCGGCACCGCCAGTCGGTCCTGCATTAGGTCAAGCTGGTGTAAACATCATGGGATTCTGTAAGGAGTTCAACGCTCGTACAGCAGATCAAGCTGGTCTAATTATTCCTGTTGAAATCACGGTATTTGAAGACCGTTCATTTACATTCATTACAAAAACTCCACCGGCTGCAGTATTGCTTAAGAAAGTAGCTGGTATCGAGTCTGGTTCTGGTGAACCTAACCGTAATAAAGTTGCTACAGTCAAGCGTGATCAAGTGCGCGAGATTGCTGAAACTAAAATGCCTGACCTAAACGCTGCAAGCGTTGAAGCTGCAATGCGTATGGTTGAAGGTACTGCTCGCAGCATGGGTATTGTCATCGAAGACTAATCCATGTAATTGCTATTTGTTTCTACGGGGTTGCGATTGATACTCGCAACCTTTATTCGTGGGAGGTCATTCCGTTAAAACCACAATTTAGGAGGATTTATATCATGGCTAAAAAAGGTAAAAAGTATCTTGAAGCAGCTAAGCTTGTAGAAGTTTCTAAGGCTTATGCTGTAACTGAAGCAATCGAAGTTGCTAAAAAAGCAAACTTCGCAAAATTCGATGCTACTGTTGAAGTGGCTTTCCGTTTAGGTGTAGACCCTAAGAAAGCTGACCAACAAATTCGTGGAGCTGTTGTTCTTCCGAATGGTACTGGTAAAACTCAACGCGTATTAGTGTTCGCTAAAGGCGAAAAAGCAAAAGAAGCGGAAGCTGCTGGTGCTGACTACGTTGGTGAATCTGACTTCATCAACAAAATCCAACAAGGATGGTTCGAATTCGATGTAATCGTTGCGACTCCAGACATGATGGGTGAAGTTGGTAAACTTGGCCGTGTATTAGGACCTAAAGGTTTAATGCCTAACCCTAAAACTGGCACAGTTACTTTCGATGTAACGAAAGCTGTTAATGAAATCAAAGCTGGTAAAGTTGAATACCGCGTAGATAAAGCTGGTAACATCCATGCTCCAATCGGTAAAGTATCTTTCGAGGATGCTAAACTAGTGGAAAACTTCACTACTATCTATGATACATTATTGAAAGTTAAACCTGCGGCTGCTAAAGGAACTTACATGAAAAACGTTTCTGTAACAACTACAATGGGCCCTGGTGTGAAAGTTGATCCTTCTACTTTCAAATAAATAATTGACATACCAAAACTATTATTGCTATAATAAGTTTTGTTGTTAAATAAATGAATACTATTTGTACCGTAGACAGTAGGTGCTCATTACGAGCTTAATTCCCTGCCGAGGTAATTCGATAATAATAGTCCTGGACTATGACTTTTGAAATTACTGCCTTCATGTCTGCAATAGAGATGAAGGCTTTTTCTTTGAAACGGTATAAATGTTTTCAAGCAAATCTACAGGAGGTGTAAGGATGAACGCAATTATTGAACAAAAGCAAAAAATCGTTGCTGAGATTTCTGATAAGTTAACTTCAAGCCAATCAACAGTAGTTGTTGACTACCGTGGATTGACTGTTGCTGAAGTAACAGAACTTCGTAAGCAACTTCGTGAAGCTGGCGTTGAGTTTAAAGTTTACAAAAACTCTTTAACTCGCCGTGCTGCTGAAAGTGCTGAACTTAGCGCTTTGAACGAATCTTTAACAGGTCCAAACGCAATTGCATTCTCAACTGAAGATGTTATTGCGCCAGCAAAAATCCTTAACGATTTTGCGAAAAAACATGAAGCGTTAGAAATCAAAGCTGGAGTTATCGAAGGAAATGTTGCAACTGCCGAAGAAATTAAGGCTCTTGCAGAACTACCTTCACGCGAAGGCCTACTTTCAATGCTACTCAGCGTGCTACAAGCACCTATGCGCGGACTTGCTCTTGCTACAAAAGCTGTTGCAGAGCAAAAAGAAGAACAAGGCGCGTAAGCTAACCACTTATTTAGCCTGCTAATTCAAAAAAACCAACCATTTCGAGGAGGAAATAAAAATGACTAAAGATCAAATCATTGAAGCAGTTAAAAATATGACTGTTTTAGAATTAAACGACCTTGTAAAAGCAATCGAAGAAGAATTCGGCGTAACTGCTGCTGCACCTGTAGCTGTAGCTGCTGCTGGTGGCGCTGCTGCTGAAGAAAAAACTGAGTTTGATGTAATCCTTACATCTGCTGGAGATCAAAAAATCAAAGTTATCAAAGCTGTACGTGAAGTTACAGGTCTTGGACTTAAAGAAGCAAAAGAACTTGTTGACAACACTCCAAAAGCAATCAAAGAAGGCGCTTCTAAAGAAGAAGCTGAAGAAATCAAAGCTAAACTTGAAGAAGTTGGAGCTGGCGTTGAAGTTAAGTAATCTTGCATAAACAAAAAGCTCGCTATCACTGGCGGGCTTTTTTTCTTCATTTTTAAAGAAATGGCGGAAACTAGCCGTTAATGGTTTCATAACGAGGATCTCGTTAATGGAACATTCCGGCGTGCAAGCATCCATTCTTCAATTCTCTTCTCTCATTAAATCTTCAATATTCCTTTCTGATAGGGGGAGATGACTCTGACAGAGCATTACTACTCACATAAACCGGATGTCGTAAGCAATCCGAAATTTTGGGATTTCACATTAAAGGGACGCACATTTCGCTTCAAAAGTGATAATGGTGTTTTTTCGAAAAAGGAAGTTGATTTCGGATCGCGTCTTTTGGTTGAGAGTTTTAACCTTAATGAAGCTGTGGAAGGAAATATTCTCGATGTTGGTTGCGGTTATGGACCAATCGGAATATCGATTGCGGCAGCTTATCCCGATAGAACGATAGAAATGATTGATATAAATAGCCGGGCAGTTGAATTGTCAAAAGAGAATGCTGCTTCTAATGGGATCGCAAATGTGAAGATTTACGAAAGCGATCGTTTTGACAAAGTTGCCTCCAATCAATTCGCAGCGATTCTTACGAACCCTCCCATTCGCGCAGGTAAAAGTGTAGTCCACGAAATTTTAGAAGAAAGCTATCGCAGTTTGGTAGCTGGTGGAGAATTATGGGTTGTCATTCAAAAAAAACAAGGGGCTCCATCCGCAATGGATAAAATGGAGCAATTATTTGGAAATGTTGAAGTGCCCGTTAAGAAAAAAGGTTACTATATACTATTATCCAAAAAGGTTTGACTCTAAATTTTCGCTATGTTAGTATTATAAAATGCATATATATAATTCCGTAACTATGCAATTTTTATACCATTGGTGTATAATCAATGGATAATATGGGAAAAATATATAAATAATAGTTCGTTTTATGAGAAATAGTGGTTTTTAAAATAAAAACCATTTTCTTTTTGTCTATGGAAATGATTCCTTTTCCGAGGCAAATGGATCCTTATAACGCTTGATTTAAGGGGTGAATCAGTTGACAGGTCAACTTGTTCAGTATGGACGACACCGCCAACGTAGAAGTTATGCAAGAATCAGTGAGGTTTTGGATCTTCCGAATCTGATTGAAATTCAAACAGCTTCTTATCAATGGTTTCTAGATGTAGGTTTAAAGGAAATGTTCCAGGATATTTCTCCTATTGAGGATTTTACAGGTAATTTATCGTTAGAATTCATCGATTACAGCTTAGCTGAGCCGAAGTATTCTGTGGAAGAAACAAAAGAACGCGATGTTACGTATTCTGCACCACTTCGCGTGAAAGTGCGCCTTGTTAACAAAGAAACAGGGGAAGTTAAAGACCAGGATGTATTCATGGGCGATTTCCCTCTGATGACTGAAACAGGTACATTTGTCATCAATGGTGCTGAACGGGTAATTGTATCCCAATTAGTGCGCTCACCGAGTGTTTACTACAATGGGAAAATGGATAAAAATGGTAAGCTCGGATTCTCTGCGACCGTTATTCCTAACCGTGGCGCATGGCTCGAATACGAAACAGACGCCAAGGATGTTGTGTATGTTCGAATCGACCGCACAAGGAAATTACCGATTACGGTATTGATGCGTGCCCTTGGATTCGGAACTGATCAAGAAATCATCGATTTGATCGGAGACAACGAATACCTTCGCAACACTCTTGAAAAGGATAACACCGAGAGTGTAGAAAAAGCACTACTAGAAATCTATGAGCGTCTACGCCCAGGTGAACCGCCTACTGTCGAAAACGCGAAAAGTCTTTTAGTATCACGCTTTTTTGATCCGAAACGTTATGATTTAGCTAATGTAGGCCGTTATAAAATAAACAAAAAACTGCATATTAAGAACCGTTTATTCGGACAACGTATTGCAGAGACTTTGATTGATCCTGAAACGGGAGAAATCATCGTTGAAAAAGGTACTATGCTTGATCGCCGGACTCTTGATAGGATTCTGCCTCATATCGAAGGTGGAATAGGATTCAAAACATTCCATCCATCAGGTGGTGTGGTAGAGGAAGAAACTCTTCTTCAACCTATTAAAGTGTTTGCACCAAACGATGCTGAAGGCGAAAAAGTGATTAATATCATCGGTAATGCTTATGTGACCGACCAGGTCAAAAACATTACACCGGCTGATATCATTTCTTCCATCAGTTATTTCTTTAATTTATTGCATGGTGTGGGAATCACGGATGACATTGACCATTTAGGTAACCGTCGTCTGCGTTCCGTTGGTGAATTGCTGCAAAACCAATTCAGAATTGGTTTATCCCGTATGGAGCGTGTTGTCCGTGAAAGAATGTCCATTCAGGATACGAATACAATCACTCCACAGCAACTAATCAACATTCGCCCGGTCATTGCATCCATTAAAGAGTTCTTTGGAAGCTCGCAGCTTTCCCAGTTCATGGATCAAACGAACCCGTTGGCTGAATTGACGCATAAACGTCGTCTATCTGCATTGGGACCTGGTGGTCTGACACGTGAGCGTGCTGGCTTTGAAGTACGTGACGTTCATTATTCCCACTATGGCCGCATGTGTCCGATTGAAACGCCTGAGGGACCGAATATTGGTTTGATTAACTCGTTATCCAGTTTTGCAAAGGTGAACCCATATGGCTTCATTGAAACACCATACCGCCGTGTGGACCCTGAAACGGGTAAAATTACAAGCCAAATCGATTACTTAACAGCTGATGAGGAAGATAACTATGTAGTTGCCCAAGCGAATGTACGACTGTCGGATGACGGCTCATTCCTTGATAATGATGTTGTTGCACGTTTCCGCGGTGAAAATACCGTTGTTCCGCGTGACCGCGTAGATTACATGGATGTATCTCCTAAACAGGTTGTATCTGCTGCGACTGCATGTATTCCTTTCTTGGAAAACGATGACTCCAACCGTGCCCTTATGGGAGCGAACATGCAACGTCAAGCAGTTCCTTTGCTTCAACCGGAAGCCCCTCGAGTAGGAACGGGTATGGAGTATGTTTCTGCGAAAGACTCCGGTGCTGCCGTAATCTGTAAACACCCTGGTATCGTAGAGCACGTTGAATCACGTGAAGTATGGGTACGTAGGGTAAGTGAAGTAGACGGGCAGCAAGTAAAAGGAAATCTTGATAAATACCGTCTATTAAAATTCATTCGTTCCAACCAAGGAACGTGCTATAATCAACGCCCTATCGTAAGTGTTGGCGACAACGTCGTAAAAGGTGAAATTCTTGCTGATGGTCCTTCAATGGAAAAAGGTGAGTTGGCACTTGGACGTAACGTATTGGTAGCCTTCATGACGTGGGATGGATATAACTATGAAGATGCCATCATCATGAGTGAACGATTGGTTAAAGATGATGTGTACACTTCCATTCATATTGAAGAATATGAATCTGAATCACGCGATACAAAATTAGGGCCTGAAGAAATCACCCGTGATATCCCTAACGTAGGGGAAGATGCGCTTCGTAATCTTGATGAGCGCGGAATTATCCGTGTGGGTGCTGAAGTGAAAGACGGAGACCTTCTCGTTGGTAAAGTCACGCCTAAAGGTGTAACGGAACTGACTGCTGAGGAACGTCTATTACATGCAATCTTCGGTGAAAAAGCACGGGAAGTAAGGGATACGTCACTTCGTGTACCTCACGGCGGCGGAGGAATCGTTCTTGATGTTAAAGTATTCAACAGAGAAGACGGCGATGAACTGCCTCCTGGTGTAAACCAACTCGCACGTGTATATATCGTTCAAAAACGTAAAATCCATGAAGGCGATAAAATGGCCGGACGACATGGTAACAAAGGGGTAATCTCCAGGATTCTTCCTGAAGAAGATATGCCTTATTTACCGGACGGCACTCCAGTCGACATCATGTTAAACCCATTGGGTGTACCTTCACGTATGAACATCGGTCAGGTGTTGGAGCTACACTTGGGTATGGCTGCACGCGCACTTGGTATTCATGTAGCATCCCCTGTATTCGATGGTGCCACTGAGGAAGACGTTTGGGGTACGATTGAAGAAGCCGGGATGTCCCGTGATGCAAAAACTGTCCTTTATGATGGCCGTTCAGGTGAAGCATTCGACAACCGTGTATCAGTTGGTGTCATGTACATGATCAAACTGGCGCATATGGTCGATGATAAACTTCATGCGCGTTCAACTGGACCTTACTCCCTTGTTACGCAGCAACCACTTGGTGGTAAAGCGCAATTTGGTGGACAGCGTTTCGGTGAGATGGAAGTATGGGCACTTGAAGCTTATGGTGCCGCTTATACATTACAAGAAATCCTAACCGTTAAATCAGATGATGTCGTAGGTCGTGTTAAAACGTACGAAGCGATTGTCAAAGGTGAAAATGTCCCTGAACCAGGCGTTCCTGAGTCCTTCAAAGTATTGATTAAGGAGCTTCAAAGTTTAGGATTGGATGTTAAAATCCTCAATGCCGAAGATCGCGAAATCGAAATGCGTGATTTGGAAGATGAAGATGAAGCCAACCAAGCAGACAAATTAAGCCTTGATTCAGAAACTAAAGATATGGTTGCTTCCGAAGTAGGGGCACCTGTCAAAGAATAAAATTAAATATAAACATATCCAGTTATATATTACCTGCTCTGACTGGCAGCGAGATGTTCATTTGAAAATCATGCTGCCTTGTTAGAGCCTTATTGATTCAATCAACCATCATCCGGTGTAAGATTGCCTCTTGACGGCAATCAAGGGTTAAACCTGGAGATTAAAAGGGAGGTAGGCCCCTTGTTAGACGTTAATAATTTTGAGTATATGAAAATTGGTCTTGCTTCACCAGACAAGATTCGTTCTTGGTCCCATGGAGAAGTTAAAAAACCAGAAACAATCAACTATCGTACGTTAAAGCCAGAAAAAGACGGTTTATTTTGTGAGAGAATTTTTGGACCTCAAAAGGACTGGGAATGTCATTGCGGAAAATATAAACGTGTTCGTTATAAAGGCGTAGTCTGTGACCGTTGTGGCGTTGAAGTCACTCGTGCTAAGGTGCGTCGTGAGCGTATGGGTCATATTGAGCTGGCAGCCCCAGTTTCACACATATGGTATTTTAAAGGAATTCCTAGCCGTATGGGGCTTGTTCTTGACATGTCTCCACGGGCTTTGGAAGAAGTTATTTACTTTGCATCTTACGTAGTAACTGAAACGGGCGATACAACTTTAGAGAAGAAACAACTTCTTTCTGAAAAGGAATATCGTACATACCGTGAAAAATACGGTAAGAAATTCCAAGCTGCCATGGGTGCGGAAGCTATTAAAAAACTTTTACAAGATATTGATACGGAAAAGGAAGTAGAGTCGTTGAAAGAGGAGCTTAAAACAGCTCAAGGACAGCGCAGAACCCGTGCAATCAAACGCTTGGAAGTGCTTGAAGCGTTCCGTAACTCCGGAAATGAGCCTTCATGGATGATCCTTGACGTGCTTCCGGTCATTCCGCCGGAACTTCGTCCTATGGTTCAACTTGATGGAGGGCGTTTTGCCACATCTGATTTAAATGATTTATATCGCCGTGTTATCAACCGTAATAATCGGTTGAAAAGACTACTGGATCTTGGAGCACCAAGTATCATCGTTCAAAATGAGAAGCGTATGCTGCAAGAAGCTGTCGATGCTCTTATCGATAATGGCCGTCGAGGCCGTCCGGTAACTGGACCAGGTAACCGTCCGTTAAAATCTTTATCTCACATGTTAAAAGGTAAACAAGGTCGTTTCCGTCAAAACCTTCTTGGTAAACGTGTTGATTACTCTGGCCGTTCCGTTATCGTAGTCGGACCAAACTTAAAGATGTACCAATGTGGTCTTCCGAAAGAAATGGCGATTGAATTATTCAAACCATTCGTAATGAAGGAGCTTGTTCAAAGAGGTCTAGCGCATAACATCAAATCCGCTAAGCGCAAAATTGAACGTTTATCTCCTGAAATATGGGATGTATTAGAAGAAGTCATTAGAGAACACCCAGTACTATTGAACCGTGCACCGACTCTTCATAGACTTGGGATCCAAGCATTTGAACCAACGTTGGTTGAAGGTCGCGCAATTCGTTTGCATCCGCTCGTATGTACAGCTTACAACGCTGACTTTGACGGTGACCAAATGGCGGTCCACGTTCCTCTATCTTCTGAAGCCCAAGCCGAAGCTCGCATGCTTATGCTTGCAGCACAGAACATTTTAAACCCTAAAGATGGTAAACCTGTCGTTACACCTTCTCAAGATATGGTATTAGGTAACTATTACTTAACATTGGAAAGAGAAGGCGCTATCGGTGAGGGTATGATCTTTAAAGATACAAGTGAAGCATTACTTGCATACCAAAACGGATATGTACACTTACATTCACGTTGTGCCGTACATGCATCGTCACTAAATAATGAAACATTCACTGAAGAACAAAATGGCCAACTTCTAATTACAACTGTTGGTAAATTGATCTTCAATGAAATTTTACCTAAATCATTCCCGTATATTAACGAACCGACACGATATAATTTGGAAACCAAAACTCCAGAAAAATATTTTGTGGAAAAAGGCGCTAATATCCCTGAATTGATCAAGGCTCAACCTGCTATCGATCCTTTCAAGAAAAAAATTCTTGGAAATATCATCGCGGAAGTCTTTAAACGCTTTAAAATTACCGAAACATCCAAAATGCTTGACCGGATGAAAGATCTTGGATTCAAATATTCGACAAAAGCTGGTATAACCGTTGGTGTGGCTGATATTGTCGTTTTAAAAGAAAAACAAGAAATCATTACTGAGGCTCAAACCAAAGTGGATAACGTCTTGAAACAATTCAGACGTGGTCTTATTACTGAGGATGAGCGTTATGACCGCGTCATTTCAATTTGGAGTGCTGCCAAGGATACCATTCAGTCCAAACTTATGGACTCACTGGACCGACGCAACCCGATCTTCATGATGAGTGACTCAGGTGCCCGTGGTAATGCTTCCAACTTCACGCAGCTTGCGGGTATGCGTGGTTTGATGGCCAACCCGGCTGGACGTATCATTGAATTACCGATCAAATCAAGTTTCCGTGAAGGTTTAACAGTGTTGGAGTACTTCATCTCTACACATGGTGCGCGTAAAGGTCTTGCCGATACAGCGCTTAAAACGGCCGATTCCGGTTACCTTACCCGTCGACTTGTTGACGTTGCACAAGATGTCATCATCCGTGATGACGATTGTGGAACTGACCGCGGCTTGAAAATTTCAGCCTTGAGAGAGGGTACTGAAATAATTGAGCATCTTGAAGAGCGCCTAGTGGGCCGTTATGCAAGAAAAGCGATCAGACATCCAGAAACAAATGAAGTAATCGTGGCTGAAAACGATCTTATTACCGAAGATCTTGCTAACTATATTGAATCACTTGGAATTGAAACAGCATGGATCCGTTCTGCCTTTACATGTAACACCAGCCATGGTGTATGTAAAAAATGTTATGGACGCAACTTGGCTACCGGTCAAGAAGTTGAAGTGGGCGAAGCAGTCGGTATCATTGCCGCTCAATCAATCGGAGAACCTGGTACACAGTTGACGATGCGTACATTCCATACAGGTGGGGTTGCTGGGGACGATATCACTCAAGGTCTTCCTCGTATCCAAGAAATATTTGAAGCGAGAAATCCTAAAGGTCAAGCAGTCATTTCCGAAATTGAAGGAACGATTGTTTCCATCAATGAAATTCGGGATAAACAACAGGAAATCGTTGTTCAAGGTGCTGTTGAATCACGCACGTATACTGCGCCATACACAGCGCGTTTAAGAGTATCTGTTGATACGCCTGTCCGTCGTGGTGAAGAGTTGACAGAGGGTTCCATCGATCCGAAAGAATTGCTGAAGGTTACAGACGTACTTACTGTTCAGGAATACCTGCTTCATGAAGTCCAAAAAGTATACCGGATGCAAGGTGTTGAAATCGGTGATAAGCACATTGAGGTAATGGTTAGACAAATGATGCGTAAAGTCCGTGTGCTTGATGCAGGTGAAACTGAAGTGCTTCCAGGAACATTATTGGATGTCAACCAGTTCACTACTGCAAACACTGATGCATTATTGACCAACAAATTACCAGCTACAGGCCGTCCTGTATTGCTAGGTATCACAAAAGCATCTCTTGAAACGGATTCCTTCTTGTCCGCAGCGTCATTCCAAGAAACAACCAGAGTCTTGACTGATGCAGCAATAAAAGGAAAACGTGATGAATTGCTTGGACTTAAAGAAAATGTCATCATCGGTAAACTTGTCCCTGCGGGAACGGGAATGCTTAGATACAGAAAAGCAAACCCTGTCGTTGTTGACGAAAGTGCCGATACAGTAACAGTGGATTAATGGAAAAAGGACCAGCTCAATAATTTAAACTGAAAACCGACTCCTGTTTCCGATTGGAGCTGAAGGATCAGAAATTTATTGAGCTGGTCTCTCTTATTACTCATGGCCGACTGAAACGCCTATGAGAATTTGATATATTCCGTTTAGGCAAATTGATAATCTTAATAGAATTATGTAAGGAAAACCTTTTGCTTGAATTATTTTTTTGAAAGAAGTTGACAGTATCCGACTAATAATGATACTATAGCAAAGGTGCTCCTATGTTACCCTGTAACTTTGGAGGATATGGACCATGTCTTATGAAAAAGTAATACAGGCAAAGTCAGTGATTATAGGGACGAAGCAAGCAGTTAGAGCTCTTAAAAACAATTTAATTCAAGAAGTTATCATCGCTGATGATGCAGATATATACTTGACTGGGCGTGTCGTTGAGACCGCCAAAGAATTGGATGTTCCTATCACATATGTTGATTCGATGAGAATGCTTGGCAAAGCATGTGGTATTGATGTCGGAGCAGCAACTGTTGCCATTAAAAAGTAAAAATGTTTTTGCAATAATATTTGCAAAGACTTTGTTTTTACCCATTTATGAACCACCTGGATGTGTGGTACTAGAAATGAAAACGTGAAGGGAGGAAAAATGTAATGCCTACTATTAATCAATTAGTGCGTAAAGGACGCGAGTCTAAAGAGGTTAATTCAAAATCTCCAGCACTTAACAAAGGCTACAACAGCTTTAAAAAAGCACAAACTAACGTATCATCTCCGCAAAAACGTGGTGTTTGCACTCGTGTGGGTACTATGACACCGAAAAAACCAAACTCCGCGTTACGTAAATATGCGCGTGTACGTTTAACAAACGGTATCGAGGTAACAGCTTATATCCCAGGTATCGGTCACAACCTACAAGAACACAGCGTGGTTCTTATCCGTGGCGGTCGTGTAAAAGATTTACCAGGGGTACGTTACCATATCGTACGTGGTGCTCTTGATACAGCTGGAGTTAACAATCGTATGCAAGGCCGTTCTAAATACGGTACTAAGCGTCCGAAAGCAGCAAAAAAATAATCTCAAACCAAAATTGAACTTTCTTGAAAGGAGGAAATATAATGCCTCGTAAAGGACCTGTAACGAAAAGAGACGTATTACCAGATCCAATATATAATTCAAAACTTGTGACTCGCTTAATCAACAAATTAATGGTTGATGGACAAAGAGGTAAATCACAAAAAATTCTTTACTCTGCATTTGATTTAATCAAAGAACGTACTGGCAATGAGCCGATCGAAGTTTTCGATCAAGCACTTAAAAACATCATGCCTGTACTAGAAGTAAAAGCACGCCGTGTGGGTGGAGCTAACTACCAAGTACCAGTTGAGGTGCGTCCAGACCGTAAATCGACTCTAGGACTTCGTTGGTTAGTAAACTACTCTCGCCTTCGTGGAGAAAAAACGATGGAAGAGCGTTTAGCTTATGAAATCATGGATGCTGCCAACAATACTGGAGCAGCAGTTAAGAAACGTGAAGATACACACAAAATGGCTGAAGCCAACAAAGCTTTCGCACATTATCGCTGGTAAGATTAATCACTATAAAATCCTTATAGAAGGAAGGAGAAAGACAAATGGCAAGAGAGTTCTCCTTAGCAAACACTCGTAATATCGGTATCATGGCTCACATCGATGCTGGTAAAACGACAACAACAGAACGTGTTCTATATTACACTGGTAAAATCCATAAAATTGGTGAAACGCACGAAGGTGCTTCACAAATGGACTGGATGGAACAGGAACAAGAACGCGGAATCACGATCACTTCCGCTGCAACAACTGCACAGTGGAAAGGTCACCGCGTAAACATCATCGATACACCGGGACACGTAGACTTCACAGTTGAAGTTGAACGTTCTTTGCGCGTACTTGATGGAGCTGTAGCTGTACTTGATGCCCAATCAGGTGTTGAGCCTCAAACTGAAACAGTTTGGCGCCAAGCTACAACTTACGGTGTACCACGTGTCGTATTCGTAAATAAAATGGACAAAATCGGTGCAGATTTCTTGTATTCAGTTGGAACAATCCACGATCGTTTACAAGCTAACGCTCACCCAGTTCAGTTACCGATCGGAGCAGAAGATCAATTCTCTGCAATCATCGACCTTATTGAAATGAAAACTCATTTCTACGGTAATGACCTAGGAACTGATATCACTATCGGTGAAATTCCTGAAGAACACCGGGAATTAGCTGAAGAATACCGTGAAAAGTTAATTGAAGCAGTAGCAGAAGTTAATGAAGACTTAATGGAAAAATACCTTGGCGGCGAAGAAATCAGCATTGCTGAATTGAAAGCAGCCATCCGTACAGCAACCGTTAATGTTGAATTCTTCCCTGTTATTTGCGGATCAGCTTTCAAAAACAAAGGTGTTCAATTAATGCTTGATAACGTTATCGACTTCCTTCCTTCTCCATTGGATGTACCAGCTATCAAAGGTACATTACCGGATTCAGAAGAAGAAGTTGAACGTCATTCAGATGATTCTGAACCGTTCTCTGCTTTAGCGTTTAAAGTTATGACTGACCCTTACGTTGGTAAACTTACATTCTTCCGTGTGTACTCTGGTACACTAGAATCAGGATCTTATGTAATCAACTCAACTAAAGGAAAACGTGAGCGTATTGGACGTATCCTTCAAATGCACGCAAACAGCCGTGAAGAAATTTCTACTGTATATGCAGGAGATATCGCAGCAGCCGTTGGTTTGAAAGATACTACAACTGGAGATACTCTATGTGATGACAAGAACCAAGTAATTCTTGAATCCATGGTATTCCCAGAGCCAGTTATCTCTCTATCAGTTGAACCGAAATCAAAAGCAGACCAAGACAAAATGTCTCAAGCCTTACAAAAGCTTCAAGATGAAGATCCAACATTCCGTGCGCATACTGACCAAGAAACTGGTCAAACAATCATCGCTGGTATGGGTGAACTTCACTTGGACATCCTTGTTGACCGTATGCGTCGTGAATTCAAAGTGGAAGCAAACGTTGGTGCTCCTCAAGTAGCATACCGTGAAACTTTCCGTGGTTCAGCTAAAGTTGAAGGTAAATTCGTTCGCCAATCTGGTGGTCGTGGACAATTCGGACACGTATGGATCGAATTTGGTCCAAACGAAGAAGGTAAAGGATTCGAATTTGAAAATGCTATCGTCGGTGGTGTAGTACCACGTGAATATATCCCTGCTGTACAAGCTGGATTAGTTGATTCACTTGACCGTGGTGTACTTGCTGGTTACCCGCTAGTCGACATCAAAGCTAAATTATTCGACGGATCTTACCATGACGTTGACTCCAATGAAATGGCATTTAAAATCGCTGCATCTATGGCACTTAAAAATGCAGCATCTAAATGTAGTCCTGTCATCCTTGAACCAATCATGAAAGTGGAAGTAGTTATTCCAGAAGATTACCTAGGCGACATCATGGGAGATATCACATCTCGTCGTGGTCGTGTAGAAGGTATGGAAGCTCGCGGCAACACGCAAATGGTTAAAGCGATGGTTCCACTATCTGAAATGTTCGGATATGCTACATCATTACGTTCTAACACTCAAGGTCGCGGAACATTCTCTATGCACTTCGATCATTATGAAGAAGTACCTAAGAGCATTTCTGAAGAAATCATCAAAAAAAATAAAGGTGAATAATTGATTTTCATCTCTTATTAAAGTATAACTATCTTATGTAAGCTGTGATGGAAGAAATAGTCTTCTTTCACAGCCCCTATATACTTAATCTTTTATTTATAATTTTAAGGAGGAATTCCTAATGGGAAAAGCTAAATTTGATCGTTCAAAACCGCACGTTAACGTTGGAACAATTGGTCATGTTGACCATGGTAAAACAACTCTAACTGCTGCAATCACAACTGTACTTGCTAAATCTGGTGGCGCAGAAGCACGCGCTTATGACCAAATCGATGGTGCTCCAGAAGAAAGAGAACGTGGTATCACAATCTCTACTGCACACGTTGAGTATGAAACAGCTAACCGTCACTATGCACACGTTGACTGCCCAGGACATGCTGACTATGTTAAAAACATGATCACTGGTGCTGCACAAATGGACGGCGGTATCCTAGTAGTATCTGCTGCTGATGGCCCAATGCCACAAACTCGTGAGCACATCCTTCTTTCTCGTCAAGTAGGTGTACCATTCCTAGTAGTATTCATGAACAAATGCGACATGGTTGATGACGAAGAGCTACTTGAATTAGTAGAAATGGAAATTCGTGATCTTCTATCTGAATACGAATTCCCTGGCGATGACATTCCAGTTATCAAAGGATCTGCACTAAAAGCTCTTGAAGGTGACGCAGCTTGGGAAGAAAAAATCCATGAATTAATGGCAGCTGTTGACGAGTACATCCCAGAACCAACTCGTGACACTGAAAAACCATTCATGATGCCAGTTGAGGATGTATTCTCTATCACTGGTCGTGGAACAGTTGCAACTGGCCGTGTTGAGCGTGGACAAGTTAAAGTCGGTGACGTTGTTGACATCATCGGTTTCAACGAAGAGTCTAAACCAACAACAGTAACTGGTGTTGAAATGTTCCGTAAACTTCTTGACTATGCTGAAGCTGGTGACAACATCGGAGCACTACTTCGTGGTGTATCCCGTGAAGATATCCAACGTGGACAAGTAATTGCTAAACCAGGCACTATCACTCCACACACAAAGTTCAAAGCTGAAGTTTATGTTCTTTCTAAAGAAGAAGGTGGACGTCACACTCCATTCTTTACAAACTACCGTCCTCAGTTCTACTTCCGTACAACTGACGTAACTGGTATTTGTAACCTTCCTGAAGGCGTAGAAATGGTTATGCCTGGAGACAACATCGAAATGACTGTAGAACTTATCGCTCCAATCGCTATCGAAGAAGGTACTAAATTCTCTATCCGTGAGGGTGGACGTACTGTAGGCGCTGGCGTAGTTGCTACAATCCAAGAATAATTGATTCATAAAACAATATTGGAAGGGACGCCTTCCGGAAGAAGCAGATGGGACGCCATCTGCTTCTTTTCTATTTGTAAAGAATATTCATTCTTTCTTCTATAATACCTTCAGTGGATTTAATGGGTTTATAGAAGTTTTTCAAATGAAGAAAATGGATACGGAAGACCATGTAGAATGTACTTGTAAATACTTGTGATAGTATGTATAATAATAAAAGTGTGTTGCACAAGAAAAATCTAAGTTTGACTTGCATTTCACTTGTGTTATATGTATAATAGACAATGTTGGTCTTTGACTGCGATGATATGGAAGGTTGCTGACACACCCGGCCGCTTTGCCATGGCGAGTGTGTGGGAAATTTCCATTGAGAAGGTCTATTTTAAAATAGGCGAAAAGGAGGGAAAATTATGGCAAAACAAAAAATTCGTATACGTTTAAAAGCATATGATCACAGAATCCTTGATCAATCTGCTGAGAAAATTGTTGAAACTGCAAAACGTTCTGGTGCGGCTGTATCTGGTCCGATTCCATTACCTACTGAAAGATCGGTATATACGATCCTACGTGCGGTTCATAAATACAAAGATTCTCGTGAACAATTCGAAATGCGTACGCATAAACGTCTAATCGACATCGTTAACCCAACTCCACAAACAGTTGACTCATTGATGCGTTTAGATTTACCATCAGGCGTTGACATTGAAATCAAATTATAATTCATATAAATATGAACAATTACTCTAGGAGGTGTGACTTATGACCAAAGGAATCTTAGGAAGAAAAATCGGTATGACTCAAGTTTTTGCTGAAAACGGTGAACTTATTCCGGTAACAGTTATCGAAGCTGCTAATAACGTGGTTCTTCAAAAGAAAACTGTTGAAACTGATGGCTATGAAGCAGTTCAAGTTGGTTTTGAAAACAAACGTGAAAAGCTTTCTAACAAACCTGAAAAGGGCCATGTTGAAAAAGCAAATACTACTCCTAAGCGCTTCATTCGCGAATTCCGCGGAACGGATCTTACTGAATATGAGATCGGTCAAGAAGTCAATGTTAGTATTTTCGCTGAAGGCGATTTAGTAGATGTATCAGGAATTTCAAAAGGTAAAGGATTCCAAGGCTCTATCAAGCGTCATGGACAATCTCGCGGACCTATGTCTCATGGTTCTCGTTACCACCGTCGCCCAGGTTCAATGGGTCCTGTAGCTCCAAACCGCGTATTCAAAGGTAAACTATTACCAGGACGTATGGGCGGAGAACAAATCACTGTTCAAAACTTAGCTATCGTTAAAGTTGATGTTGAACGTAACCTACTATTGATCAAAGGTAATGTACCTGGTGCTAGAAAAGCATTGATCAAAGTTAAATCTGCTGTTAAAGCAAAGTAATTTCTGAGAAAGGAGGAGCAATAGAATGCCAAAAGTTACATTGTTCAACCAAACAGGTTCACAAGTTGGCGACATCGAACTAAATGAATCCATCTTTGGTATCGAACCTAATAATCACGTATTATTTGAAGCAATCATCATGCAACGAGCTTCCTTACGTCAAGGAACTCATAAAGTTAAAAACCGTTCTGAAGTTGCAGGCGGTGGACGTAAACCTTGGAAACAAAAAGGAACTGGACGTGCGCGTCAAGGTTCTATCCGTTCTCCACAATGGCGTGGCGGTGGCGTTGTTTTTGGACCAACTCCGAGATCTTACGCTTACAAGCTACCTAAAAAGGTACGTCGTTTAGCTATTAAATCTGCATTGTCTGCAAAGGCATTGGAAGAGAACATTTTGGTACTTGAAAGCTTGTCTTTCGAAGCTCCAAAAACAAAAGAGTTTGTAGCGGTACTTAAAAACCTTTCTGTAGATACTAAAACGTTAGTCGTTACTGACGGTTTAGATGAGAAAGTTGCTCTTTCTGCACGTAACATCCCTGGTGTTACTGTAGTTGAAGCTGATGGTCTTAATGTTCTTGATGTTGTTTCACACAACAAATTGATCTTGACTAAATCAGCTGTCGAAAAAGTAGAGGAGGTGCTTGCATAATGGATGCACGCGATATCATTAAGCGCCCCGTAATCACTGAACGCTCTTCAGACATAATGGCTGAAAAGAAATATACTTTTGAAGTTGATGTTAGAGCTAATAAAACTCAAGTTAAAGATGCTGTTCAAGAAATTTTCGGCGTTAAAGTTGAGAAAGTAAACATCATGAACTACAAAGGTAAATTCAAACGCATGGGCAAACATGCAGGCTATACTAACAAGCGCCGTAAAGCTATTGTTAAATTAACTGCTGACAGCAAAGAAATCGAGCTATTCGAGGCTTAATTCATTAGAGAAGGAGGGAAATACAAATGGCGATTAAGAAGTATAAACCTACCTCTAACGGTCGACGTAATATGACAACTTCCGATTTTGCTGAGATCACTACAGACAAACCGGAAAAATCATTACTTGCTCCTTTACACAGCAAAGGCGGCCGTAATAACCAAGGTAAGTTAACAGTTCGTCATCAAGGTGGCGGCCACAAGCGTCAATACCGTATCATCGATTTCAAACGGAATAAAGATGGTATACCAGGACGCGTTGCTACTATTGAGTACGATCCAAATCGTTCTGCAAACATTGCATTAATTAATTACGTTGATGGAGAAAAACGTTATATCCTAGCTCCGAAAAACCTAGAAGTAGGTTTGGAAGTTATGTCAGGTCCAGAAGCTGACATCAAAGTGGGTAACGCACTACCTCTTATTAACATCCCAGTTGGTACAGTAATTCATAACATCGAACTTAAACCAGGAAAAGGTGGACAATTAGTCCGTTCAGCAGGTACATCTGCTCAAGTACTTGGTAAAGAAGGCCGTTATGTACTTGTACGTTTAAACTCAGGTGAGGTTCGTATGATTCTTGCTACTTGCCGTGCTTCAATCGGTCAAGTTGGTAATGAACAACATGAACTTATCAACATTGGTAAAGCTGGCCGTAACCGTTGGTTAGGTAAACGCCCAACAGTTCGTGGATCTGTAATGAACCCGAATGATCACCCACACGGTGGTGGTGAAGGTAAAGCGCCAATCGGACGTAAATCACCAATGTCTCCATGGGGTAAACCTACTCTTGGATTCAAAACTCGTAAGAAGAAAAATAAATCCGATAAATTTATCGTACGTCGTCGTAAAAAATAACGGGATTGAGCTACGGTTCATATATAGAACCGTAGAACAGTCACGAAGGGAGGTACTCGCATGGGTCGTAGCTTAAAAAAAGGGCCTTTTGTTGATGATCATTTATTGGTAAAAGTTGAAAAATTAAATGAAGCTGACAAGAAACAGGTAGTAAAAACTTGGTCTCGTCGCTCAACAATCTTCCCGCAATTCATCGGACACACAATCGCCGTTTATGACGGTCGTAAGCACGTGCCGGTTTATGTAACAGAAGATATGGTAGGTCACAAACTAGGCGAATTCGCGCCTACACGCACTTATAAAGGTCACGCAAGTGATGACAAGAAAACAAGACGTTAATGAGAGGAGGGCATCTCATGCAAGCTAAAGCTGTCGCTAAAACAGTTCGTATTGCTCCTCGTAAAGTGCGTTTAGTCGCAGATTTAATTCGAGGAAAACAAGTAGGTGAAGCAGTAGCGATTCTTCGCTTAACACCAAAATCTGCTTCTCCAGTCGTAGAAAAAATTCTGAAATCTGCTATCGCAAATGCAGAACATAACTACGAAATGGATATTAATAACCTAGTCGTTTCAGAAGCATACGTTAACGAAGGACCAACATTAAAACGTTTCCGTCCTCGCGCTCAAGGTCGTGCGAGTGCAATTAACAAACGTACTAGTCATATTACAATCGTTGTATCAGAAAAGAAGGAGGGGTAATCTGTGGGTCAAAAGGTAAATCCAATCGGTATGCGTATCGGGATAATCCGTGACTGGGAATCCAAATGGTACGCTGATAAAGACTACGCAGTTCTTTTGCATGAAGACATCAAAGTTCGTGAATATATCGCGAAACGTCTAAATGATGCTTCTGTTTCAAAAGTTGAAATCGAGCGTGCAGCTAACCGTATCAATGTATCTGTCCACACTGCTAAACCAGGAATGGTTATCGGTAAAGGCGGTACTGAGGTCGAAGCACTTCGTAAAGCTTTGAACCAGTTGACTGGCAAAAGAGTTCATATCAATATCATCGAAATTAAAAGAGCAGATCTTGACGCAAAATTGGTTGCAGAAAACATCGCTCGTCAATTAGAAAACCGTGTTTCATTCCGTCGTGCTCAAAAGCAAGCTATCCAACGTACTATGCGTTCTGGAGCAAAAGGAATCAAAACTCAAGTTTCTGGTCGTCTTGGCGGTGCTGATATTGCTCGTGCTGAACATTACAGCGAAGGAACAGTTCCACTTCACACACTTCGTGCAGACATAGACTATGCTCATGCTGAAGCAGATACTACTTACGGTAAGCTAGGCGTGAAAGTTTGGATCTACCGTGGAGAAGTTCTTCCTACTAAGAAGAAATCTGAGGAAGGAGGAAAATAATATGTTATTGCCAAAACGCGTAAAATACCGTCGTGAACACCGCGGTAAGATGAGAGGGATGGCTAAGGGCGGCACTGAAGTTCACTTCGGAGAATTTGGACTTCAAGCTCAAGAAGCTTCCTGGATCACGAACCGTCAAATCGAAGCAGCTCGTATTGCGATGACTCGTTATATGAAACGTGGAGGGAAAGTTTGGATCAAAATCTTCCCAAGCAAACCTTACACAGCTAAGCCGCTTGAAGTACGGATGGGTTCCGGTAAAGGTGCTCCTGAAGGATGGGTAGCAGTTGTTAAACCGGGCAAAGTTATGTTTGAAATCTCTGGTGTATCTGAAGAGGTGGCAAGAGAAGCATTGCGCCTTGCAGCACACAAACTTCCAATCAAATGCAAGTTTGTAAAAAGAGAGGAAATTGGTGGTGAAACAAATGAAAGCTAATGAAATCAAAGATCTAACCACTGCTGAAATTGAACAAAAACTAAAATCTCTTAAAGAAGAACTATTTAATCTTCGTTTCCAGTTAGCTACTGGACAACTTGAAAATACAGCTCGCATCCGTGAAGTTCGCAAATCGATTGCTCGTATGAAAACAGTTGTTCGTCAAAGAGAAATCGGTGTCACTAATCGATAATGAATGGAGGTTTGCAGAATGAGCGAACGCAACCAACGCAAAATCTACACTGGACGCGTAGTATCCGACAAAATGGATAAAACAGTTACAGTTGTTGTAGAGACCTATAAAAAGCATTCTTTATACGGTAAACGCGTGAAATATTCTAAAAAGTTTAAAGCTCATGACGAGCTAAACGAAGCTAAAGCAGGCGACGTAGTACGTATCATGGAAACTCGTCCACTTTCAGCTACAAAACGCTTCCGTCTTGTAGAAGTAGTAGAAAAAGCAGTAATCATTTAATCTAGTTCGGATTAAGCTAATTCCGAAGGGAGGTACCGTACATGATTCAACAAGAATCTCGTTTAAAAGTCGCTGACAATTCAGGTGCTCGTGAAGTGCTAACAATTAAAGTCCTAGGTGGTTCAGGCCGTAAGACTGCAAACATCGGTGATATCATCGTTTGTACAGTTAAACAGGCAACACCAGGAGGCGTTGTTAAAAAAGGTGAAGTCGTTAAGGCTGTTGTTGTCCGTACAAAACGTGGTATGCGTCGTCCTGACGGTTCTTACATTCGTTTCGATGAAAACGCATGTGTAATTATCCGTGACGATAAGAGCCCACGTGGAACACGTATTTTTGGACCTGTTGCTCGTGAATTACGTGACAATAGTTTCATGAAGATCGTTTCTCTTGCTCCAGAAGTTCTATAATATGTAAAATTTGTATAAAGCCTTTCAAGGAGGTGCCAAGCTAATGCATGTTAAAAAAGGTGACAAAGTCGTAGTCATCTCTGGTAAGGACAAAGGCAAACAAGGAACAATTCTTTCTGCATATCCGAAACAAAATCGTGTGCTTGTTGAAGGAATTAACATCGTGAAAAAGCATTCCAAGCCATCTCAACTTAATCCACAAGGTGGAATTATCAGTAAAGAAGCTGCTATTCACGTATCCAATGTAATGCCACTTGATCCTAAATCAGGTAAACCGACTCGTGTTGGATATAAGATCGAAAATGGTAAAAAAGTACGCGTAGCTAAAATATCAGGTGAATCTTTAGATAAATAAGTCATAAATGAAGGGAGGTACACTAAGCAATGAGCCGCCTTAAAGAAAAATTCAAAAGTGAAATTACACCGTCATTGATGGGTAAATTCAACTATCAATCAGTAATGCAAGTACCAAACATTGAGAAAATCGTTATTAACATGGGTGTGGGTGACGCAGTTTCTAACTCGAAAGCTTTAGATACAGCTGTTGAAGAACTTACATTGATCACTGGTCAAAAACCAGTTATAACAAAAGCAAAAAAATCAATCGCAGGCTTCCGTTTGCGTGAAGGTATGCCTATCGGAGCGAAAGTTACATTACGTGGTGAGCGTATGTATCAATTCCTTGATAAGCTAGTATCTGTATCTTTACCGCGTGTACGTGATTTCCGCGGCGTTTCAAAGAAATCCTTTGACGGACGTGGAAACTATACATTAGGCGTTAAAGAACAACTTATCTTCCCTGAGATTGATTACGATAAAGTGAGCAAAGTTCGTGGTATGGACATCGTTATCGTAACGACTGCCAACACTGACGAAGAAGCTCGTGAACTACTTACTCAAGTTGGAATGCCGTTCCAAAAGTAATCTCTAAATAAAGGGAGGCGAAATCGTGGCTAAAAAGTCTATGATCGTAAAGCAAAAACGCGAACAGAAGTTTAAAGTACAAGAATATACACGTTGCGAACGTTGCGGACGTCCACATTCTGTATTACGTAAATTTAAACTTTGTCGTATTTGTTTCCGCGAACTTGCATATAAAGGACAAATTCCTGGCGTTAAAAAAGCTAGCTGGTAAAACCCGAGTTTGGGAAGGAGGTAAAATATAATGGTCATGACAGATCCTATTGCAGATATGCTTACTCGCATCCGTAATGCGAATATGGTTCGTCACGAAAAACTGGAAGTTCCTGCTTCAAAGATCAAAAAGGAAATTGCTGAGATCTTAAAAAGTGAAGGCTTCGTACGTGACTTTGAATTAATCGAAGACAACAAACAAGGTATCATCCGTATCTTCTTAAAATACGGTGCAAACAACGAACGTGTTATCACTGGTCTAAAACGTATCAGCAAACCTGGTTTGCGTGTATATGCAAAAACTGGAGAGGTACCACGCGTTCTTAACGGTTTAGGTATCGCAATTGTTTCTACTTCTCACGGAGTTTTAACAGACAAAGAAGCTCGCTCTAAACAAGTTGGCGGAGAAGTTTTAGCATACGTTTGGTAATACATTTTCACAAGAATGGAGGTGCACATTATGTCTCGTATAGGTAAAAAACCTATTGAAATCCCTGCAGGCGTAACAGTTACTGTTACTGGAAGTGAAGTAACTGTTAAAGGACCTAAAGGTGAATTATCTAGATCATTCAGTCCTGACCTTTCAATCGTTGTTGAAGAGAACGTGTTAACTGTTACACGTCCGTCTGACGAGAAGACTCACCGTTCTTTACACGGTACTACTCGCGCACTTATCTCTAACATGATTGAAGGCGTATCAACAGGTTTCGTAAAATCACTTGAACTTATTGGGGTTGGGTACCGTGCACAAAAGCAAGGTAACAAGCTTATCCTTAACGTAGGATATTCCCACCCTGTAGAAATAGAGCCAGAAGCTGGCGTTGAAGTCGAAGTTCCTTCTAATACAAAAGTAATCGTCAAAGGTGCAAGCAAAGAACGTGTAGGAGCTCTAGCAGCTAATATCCGTGATGTTCGCCCGCCTGAGCCGTATAAAGGTAAAGGTATCCGTTACGAAGGCGAATTCGTTCGTCGTAAAGAAGGTAAAACTGGTAAGTAATGCCGCATAAGTAAACGAAAGGAGTGACGTAAATGATTACGAAGCTTGATAAAAATGCTACTCGTCAGAAAAGACATGCGCGTGTACGTGCTAAGCTTTCTGGAACAGAAGCTCGTCCTCGTTTAAATGTGTTTCGTTCAAACAAACACATTTACGCACAATTAATTGACGATGCAAAAGGCGTAACATTGGCAAGTGCTTCAACTCTTGATAAAGAGATCAGTATCGAAGCAGGTAGCAATGCTGAAGCAGCTCAAAAAGTTGGCGAACTTATTGCGAAACGTGCTGTTGAAAAAGGTTTCAAAGCTGTGGTATTTGACCGCGGTGGTTACCTCTTCCATGGTCGTGTTAAAGCATTGGCTGACGCTGCTCGTGAAAACGGCTTAGAATTTTAATGGATAAGGAGGGACATAACAGATGCGTAGCATTGATCCTAATAAATTAGAACTTGAAGAACGCGTAGTTACAGTAAATCGTGTAGCTAAAGTTGTTAAAGGCGGACGTCGTTTCCGTTTCACTGCACTAGTTGTTGTTGGTGATAAAAATGGTCATGTTGGATTTGGTACTGGTAAAGCTCAAGAAGTTCCGGATGCTATCCGTAAAGCTATTGAGGATGCTAAGAAAAATCTAATTACTGTACCGATGGTTGGTACTACTATTCCTCACCTTGTGAACGGTCGCTATGGCGCAGGTCACATTCTATTGAAACCAGCTTCTGAAGGTACAGGAGTAATTGCTGGTGGTCCTGTTCGTGCGGTACTTGAATTAGGCGGAGTTAGCGATATCTTGTCTAAATCACTAGGTACTAATACACCTATTAATATGGTTCGCGCAACAATTGAAGGATTGAAGCAATTGAAACGTGCTGAAGACGTAGCTAAGTTACGTGGAAAATCAGTACAAGAACTGTTAGGATAAGGAGGGAAATCGAATTATGGCTAATAAATTAGAAATCACCCTCACTCGCAGCTTGATTGGTCGTCCTGAAGATCAACGTGTTACAGTTAACACTTTGGGTTTACGCAAAATGCATCAAACGGTTGTTCAAGAAGATAACCCTGCGATTCGCGGTATGATTACCAAAGTTGCTCATCTTGTTACTGTAAAAGAACAATAAAATAATTTTTAACTTAACAAGGAGGTGCCAACATGAAACTTCATGAGTTAAAAGCTGCAGAAGGTTCTCGTAAAGAACGTAAACGTAAAGGTCGCGGTATTGGATCTGGTAACGGTAAAACAGCAGGTAAAGGACACAAAGGACAAAACGCTCGCTCCGGCGGCGGTGTGCGTCTTGGATTTGAAGGGGGTCAAACTCCTCTATTCAGACGTTTACCTAAACGTGGATTTACCAACATCAACCGTAAAGACTATGCTATCGTGAACCTTGATACGTTAAATCTTTTCGAAGACGGTACTGAAGTAACACCAGCTCTTTTACTTGAGACTGGCGTTGTAAGTAAAGAAAAAGCAGGAATCAAGATTCTTGCCAAAGGAAGCATTGAGAAAAAGCTTACTGTTAAAGCTCACAAATTCTCGTCTACTGCTAAAGAAGCTATCGAAGCTGCTGGCGGTAATACAGAGGTGATCTAATGTTTCGCACGATCTCCAATTTTATGCGCGTGGGTGAAATAAGGAATAAGATTATTTTTACCCTTCTAATGTTAATCGTCTATCGCATCGGTACATTTATACCTGTACCGCATGTGAATGCCGATTTTCTCGCTGAACAGGACCAGCTGAGCGTCATCGGGCTTTTAAATACCTTTGGCGGCGGGGCACTGCAAAACTTCTCCATATTAGCGATGGGTATCATGCCGTACATCACGGCATCGATCATCGTTCAGCTGTTACAGATGGATGTTGTTCCTAAGTTCACTGAATGGTCTAAACAAGGGGAAGCAGGGCGCCGTAAATTAGCTCAATTCACTCGTTACTTCACTATTATCCTAGGATTTATCCAAGCAGTTGGTATGTCCTATGGGTTCAATAATATGTCAGGTGGACAGTTGATTGAAAATCCTGGAATTGCAACATACTTGCTTATTGCGACTGTCTTAACGGCAGGAACAGCTTTTCTTTTGTGGTTAGGGGAGCTGATCACTGCTAAGGGTGTGGGTAATGGGATTTCCATCATTATCTTTGCTGGTATCGTAGCTAGTTTGCCTACTACGGCAAATCAGATTTACGCTCAGCAATTTGAAAATGCCGGTGATCAATTATTCTTACGAATCATAACGATTATCCTCATTGTTTTAGCAGTATTAGCAATCGTGGTTGCTGTTATCTTCATTCAGCAGGCATTACGTAAAATTCCTATTCAGTATGCGAAACGTGCTGCGGTAGGTCGTACGCAAATGGGTGGCCAGTCTACTCATTTACCATTGAAAGTAAATGCTGCGGGGGTTATTCCGGTAATCTTTGCAATGGCATTTATCATTACTCCCACTACAATCGCTTCTTTCTTTGGAAAGAACAGCGTGACTAGTTGGATATCAACAAATCTTGATTACACCAAGCCAATTGGTATGATCATATATGTTGCTCTTATCATTGCTTTTGCGTATTTTTATGCATTCATTCAGGTTAACCCTGAACAAATGGCTGAGAATTTGAAAAAGCAAGGTGGCTATGTGCCGGGGATTCGTCCAGGTAAGAGTACACAAGAATATTTAACACGTGTTTTATACCGTTTGACGTTTGTAGGCTCTATATTCTTGGCCATCATTGCCGTTTTACCGGTATTTTTCATTAAGCTTGCTGATCTACCTCAATCTGCACAGATTGGTGGCACCAGTTTGCTGATCGTAGTGGGGGTTGCCCTTGATACGATGAAGCAGCTGGAATCACAACTTGTGAAGAGACACTATAAGGGCTTTATAAAGTAATGAGTTTTGGGAACGGCTTGTTCCCTCTACCCATTATAGAGTTTGAGGGGGAAGAAAATTGAATCTAGTGTTAATGGGTCTGCCGGGTGCTGGTAAAGGCACTCAAGCTGAACAAATCGTAGAAAAATATAATATCCCTCATATCTCTACTGGAGATATGTTCCGAACAGCTATCAAAGATGGAACAGAATTAGGTCTAAAGGCAAAATCATTCATGGACAAAGGCGAATTGGTACCTGATGAAGTTACCATTGGCATCGTACGTGAACGTTTAAGCAAGGAAGACTGCCTAAGAGGGTTTTTGCTTGATGGATTTCCACGTACTGTGGCACAGGCAGAGGCACTTGAAAGCATTCTTACTGATTTAGATCGCAATATGAATTTTGTCATTAATATCGATGTTGATAAAAGCATCTTAATGGAAAGGTTGACAGGACGTCGTATTTGCAAATCATGTGGTGCGACATACCATCTTGTATTCAATCCTCCAGCTAAAGATGATGTATGCGACCGCTGCGGCGGAGAATTATATCAACGTGCCGACGATAATGCGGAAACGGTTCAAAATCGCTTAGATGTGAATTTGAAACAAACCAAGCCACTTCTTGACTTCTACGGAGACAAAGGATACTTGGTCAACATTAACGGACAGCAAGATATTAATAAGGTATTTGAAGATATCGATGTGTTGCTTGGTGCTTTACAAAATTAATCATCCGTATTGATTTATGAAATTCATACCATTTTTATAACTTACTAGTTAAACTTGGTGCATTCCTATAATACAAAGGGTATAATGGATTTCGCGAGAGCATTCGCACATTTATTAATCAGGTTCTTGTACTTGGTATTCCCTGAATTGGGCGATTACTTTTTAAGTGATCTTCATGGACATATCCGGTCGGCAAAATTGATGAAGAAATGCAGTGACTCTATTGGGATTCCTAAAGAGTCGTGATATAGAGGGTTGAAAGAAGCTATGTCAGGCGTGCGCCTTTCAAACATCTCCCATGCTATTCAAACCTATGTCGAGACTAATTGCTTCTCTATTTCGAGAGTATGTCGGTCACGGAATCGGTCAAGACTTACATGAGGACCCATAAATTCCTCATTTCGGTCCAACTGATAAAGGTCCTCAGTTAAAGCCTGGTTCTACAAAATGGTGAATACTTGATGCAGAATTGTAAGACTTATGAGGATAATTGGACTGTAGTAATGTTGACGGAAAGATGTGCACCTTTAATAGGTTCACGCATAGAGAAGGGAGAATCACTTTAATGGCGAAAGATGATGTAATTGAAGTAGAAGGCACAGTACAAGAGACTTTGCCAAATGCAATGTTTAAGGTAGAATTAGAAAATGGTCATACTGTTTTAGCTCATGTATCCGGTAAAATTCGTATGCACTTTATTCGCATTTTGCCTGGAGATAAAGTTACGGTTGAGCTTTCCCCGTATGATCTAACTCGCGGCAGAATCACATACCGGTTCAAATAATCCGGTTACGCTCCGATCTGTATAAGGAGGTTAGATAGCAATGAAAGTCAGACCATCAGTCAAACCAATCTGCGAAAAGTGTAAAGTTATCCGCAGAAAAGGTAAAGTTATGGTTATTTGCGAAAACCCTAAACATAAACAAAAACAAGGCTAAATAGAAGGAGGTGCACTCAAGCATGGCACGTATTGCTGGAGTAGATATTCCCCGTGACAAACGTATTGTTATCTCATTAACATATATATATGGTATTGGAAAACAAACAGCGATCAAGATTCTTGCAGAAGCAGGCGTTTCTGAAGAAACTCGCGTTCGTGACTTAACGGAAGACGAATTGAACAAAATTCGTGATATCATTGACAAGCTTAAAGTAGAAGGCGACCTTCGTCGTGAAATCTCCCTAAACATCAAACGTTTAATGGAAATCGGTTCTTACCGTGGTTTACGTCACCGTCGTGGTCTTCCTGTCCGCGGTCAAAATACAAAAAACAATGCTCGTACGCGTAAAGGACCTCGTCGTACTGTAGCTAACAAGAAAAAATAATTAGTAAAGGAGGTTACTTTTCATGGCACGTAAAACTAATACACGTAAACGTCGTGTGAAAAAGAATATAGAAACTGGTATTGCACATATTCGTTCAACATTCAATAACACTATCGTTACGATCACTGACTCTCATGGTAATGCTATTTCTTGGTCAAGTGCTGGAGCTCTAGGATTCCGTGGATCTCGTAAATCCACTCCATTCGCTGCACAAATGGCTGCTGAAACAGCTGCTAAAACATCAATTGAACATGGTATGAAAACTCTTGAAGTTACAGTTAAAGGACCTGGTGCTGGACGTGAGGCTGCCATTCGTGCACTTCAAGCTGCTGGCCTAGAAGTAACTGCAATTAAAGATGTAACTCCAGTTCCACATAACGGATGCCGTCCACCAAAACGTCGCCGTGTTTAATTTTTCTGTATAGATTTTGTATTCCTGTCTATAATGGGATATAATACTGAGTTTGCGTTCTTACAGAGGATTAATTTTCAGTTGTTGCGCACAGCGGGAACGTATACATGGGGAATTTCGGTTTAAGTGACTTGGTTTACTTGCCGGGGTTTTGACGTTTTGAAGGAGGGTTTATTGATGATCGAAATAGAAAAACCAAAAATCGAAACGGTTG
>NZ_JBIWEU010000018.1:47541-61671 GCF_044762675.1 Peribacillus sp. NPDC096448
ACCCCGCGGGTGGGTTTGTAACAACTTTGGTAAACCCCTCCCGTCGTATCCTTTTATCCTCACTCCCAGGTGCTGCTGTCACAGCTATACAAATTGATGGAGTGCTACATGAGTTCTCAACAATTGAAGGCGTCGTGGAAGATGTAACATCTATCATTCTTAATGTGAAAAAACTAGCTCTTAAGATTTACTCTGATGAAGAGAAGACGCTGGAAATTGACGTTCAAGGTGACGGAGTCATCACGGCTGCTGATATCACTCATGATAGTGATGTAGAAATTCTTAATCCGGATTTATATATTGCTACAATTGGTAAAAACGGTCATATGCGTATGCGTTTATCTGCACGTCGCGGCCGCGGCTACACTCCTGCTGTTCAAAACAAGAGAGAAGACCAGCCAATTGGTGTAATTCCAATCGATGCTCTTTACACTCCAGTTTCACGCGTATCTTTCCAAGTTGAAAATACACGTGTTGGACAGTTGTCTAACTTTGACAAGTTAACGTTTGATGTTTGGACTGATGGCAGTACTGGTCCGCAAGAAGCGGTAGCACTTGGAGCTAAGATTTTAACAGAGCATTTAAATATCTTTGTTGGTTTAACCTATTAAGCTAAATATTCTTTTATGATTTTTTAAAAATAAGATGATAATATAGAAAAAGTTCTTGAGATGACGATCGAAGAATTAGACCTTTCTGTTCGTTCTTACAACTGCTTGAAACGTGCTGGAATCAATACCGTTCAAGAGCTAGCTCATAAAACGGAAGAAGATATGATGAAAGTACGTAATCTAGGTCGTAAATCACTTGAAGAAGTGAAAGCGAAACTAGAAGAATTAGGCTTAGGTCTTCGTAAAGACGACTGATAACATGGCGGAATCAATCCATTATGTTGTGAGCCTTGATATAGACACACAATATAGAACTTCAACAAAGGAGGGAATCTCTAATGGGTTACAGAAAGTTAGGACGCACTAGCGCACAACGTAAAGCATTACTTCGTGATTTAGCTACGGATCTTATTATCCATGAGCGCATTGAAACTACTGAAGCACGTGCAAAAGAATTACGTTCTGTAGTAGATAAAATGATCACTCTTGGTAAACGTGGTGACTTGCATGCACGCCGTCAAGCTGCATCATTCATCCGTAACGAAATCGCTGACGCTGAGAATGGCACAGATGCCCTTCAAAAACTTTTCAGTGACGTGGCTCCACGTTATGAAGAACGTCAAGGTGGATACACTCGTATCATGAAAGTTGGTCCACGCCGCGGTGACGGTGCACCAGTCGTGGTTATTGAATTAGTTTAATAACAACGATGAAAAAGGGCGGGACAAATGAATATACTCACTTGTTCTATGCCCTTTTTCTTTTTTTAAAATAGAAATTCTGTACTTTAGAAATTCGCATTGAGTGTTACGATGGCTGGCGGAACCTGTATTATGCAGGGAGCCTTCACGTCTAGCTCAAGCATCCCTTCCCGCTTTTGATAAGCGATTATAAGATAACCTGTTTTTCGTAACAGGCCCGCTGTTAGCTGCTCTTAATTTACCGAAAATTCTTTCGGTGGAAGGGGTGCAGCGTTTTTTTATATTTTCAGAAGGAAAAACCACTATATTTATATTGAGTGAGCAGAGCTTAGTTTAGGCGAGTGCAGTCGAGGATGAGGAGGGCCACATGGTGAAGAAGCTGGTTTCTTTAAATAATATTGTTTTTAAATATGAGGGTCAGTCTCGAAACGCCTTGGATGATGTTTCTTTTGATATTCATCAGGGGGAGTGGCTAGCGATTGTCGGACATAATGGTTCCGGCAAGTCGACATTAGCGAAGTTATTGAATGGCCTTCAGTTCGCTAACTCAGGTACCATTACGATTAATGATCAACTTTTGACAGAAGAATCCGTTTGGGATGTACGCCAGAAAATTGGCATGGTTTTTCAAAACCCAGATAATCAATTTGTAGGCACTACAGTTCAGGATGATGTGGCTTTTGGTTTAGAAAACGCCGGTGTTTCTCAGCAGGTTATGGTGGAGCGTGTTCATGGTGCGTTAAATAAGGTTAAGATGAATGCCTTTCTTAATCAAGAGCCGCACCATCTATCCGGCGGTCAAAAGCAAAGAGTGGCCATAGCAGGTGTAATAGCCTTGCAGCCAGACATTATCATCTTAGATGAAGCAACCTCCATGCTTGACCCAAGAGGCCGTGAAGAAGTGCTTGAAACAGTTAGGGAATTAAAACAGGAAAACGAGATTACTGTCATATCAATCACCCATGATCTTGAGGAAGCTGCGAAAGCTGATCGAATGATAGTCATGAACCAGGGTCGGTTATATCGTGAAGGGTCGCCTCAGGATATTTTTGAGTTAGAGGAAGAATTGATTGCTCTTGGTCTGGATATTCCCTTTTCAGTGAAACTAACCAAGGAGTTACAAAAAAATGGTGTTCGTGTAGTTGATGGGCATTTGACAGAGGAAGAGTTGGTGAAGGATTTATGCGAATTACACTCGATGATGTAGAATACCGCTATCAGGTGAATACTCCTTTTGAACATCTAGCCCTTCATGATGTCAATATATCAATGGAGCCGGGAACCTATACCGCAATCATCGGGCATACAGGGTCCGGGAAATCCACGCTACTGCAGCATTTGAATGCTCTTTTAAAACCGACGAAGGGTCGGGTTTTCATTGGGGATCGGACGATTGAAGCCGGAAAAAAAGAAAAGGCTTTACGGCCAATAAGACAAAAGGTCGGAATTGTTTTTCAGTTTCCGGAACATCAGTTATTTGATGAAACGGTTGAAAAGGATATATGTTTCGGTCCTATGAATTTTGGCGTTTCTGAAACCGATGCTAAAAAACTGGCCAGGAAAGCCATCGCGCAAGTCGGATTGAGTGAGGAAGTTCTTGATAAATCTCCATTCGACTTATCCGGCGGACAAATGCGACGGGTGGCCATCGCTGGGGTACTTGCCATGGAGCCGGAAGTATTGGTGCTTGATGAGCCTACAGCGGGACTGGATCCACGAGGACGCAAAGAAATCATGGATATGTTTTATGATCTGCATAAAGCAAGGGGCATTTCAACGATTCTGGTGACTCATAGCATGGAGGATGCAGCCAAATACGCGGATGACATCATTATCATGCATAAGGGTACGGTGTTCAAAAAAGGAACCCCCCAGGAAATTTTCTCAGAGCCGGAACAATTAATGGAGCTTGGCCTGGATGTTCCTGATACGGTCCGTTTTCAGCTAAAGCTCCAGAAGGAACTTGGTGTTCGATTTGATCATCCATGTCTTAATATCGGTGATTTAGCGATAGAAATAGATAAAGCCATGAAACGGGGGAACCGCTGATGCTGGATAAAATGATTATCGGGCGTTATGTCCCTGCAAATTCACTGATGCACAAAATGGACCCAAGGGCTAAATTGCTCCTCGTGTTCCTGTTTGTTTGTGTCGTCTTTTTGGCGAATAATGTCGTTTCTTACGGTTTGCTTGCTGTATTCACCATCCTTTTGATCAGTCTTTCCAAAATTCCGCTTCGTTATCTTTATAATGGGTTAAAACCAATCTTTTTCTTGATCGTATTTACATTCCTTCTCCATATATTGTTTACGAAAGAAGGGGAATTGCTTTTTGAATACGGTTGGTTTGAAATCTATGAAGGCGGTCTGATTCAAGGTTTTTTCATATCCGTTAGATTTACTTTACTAATCCTTGTTACGTCACTATTAACTTTGACGACATCCCCGATATCCATTACAGATGGGATGGAAGAGCTGTTGGGGCCCCTGAAAAAGTGGAAGATGCCTGTACATGAACTGGCATTGATGATGTCCATTGCCCTTCGATTCATCCCAACGCTAATGGAGGAAACGGAAAAAATCATGAAGGCCCAAACTGCAAGGGGCGTTGACTTTTCATCTGGCCCAATAAAGGACAGGGTTAAATCGATTGTTCCTCTGCTTGTTCCTCTATTTGTTAGTTCGTTCAAACGGGCTGAGGAATTGGCAACTGCCATGGAATCAAGAGGATACCGTGGCGGGGAGGGCCGCACGAAATATCGCCAATTGAACTGGAAGACGAGTGATAGTCTTTTGATGGTCTCAATAGGTGTTCTAACGGTCATGTTATTTTTATTACGTTCATAATAAGGAAGAGAACTATGCCAAAATATAAATGTGTGATCGCTTATGACGGCACGGATTTTGCTGGCTATCAGGTGCAGCCAGAGAAACGCACCATACAAAGTGAATTCGAGGCAGTCTTGGCCAAAATGCATAAAGGCACAATTATAAAAGTGACTGCTTCAGGCAGGACAGACTCTGGGGTCCATGCAAAGGGGCAGGTACTTCACTTTGAATCGCCCCTTACATTCCCTACCGAAAATTGGATAAAGGCGTTCAGCGCCCTTCTTCCGACCGATATTATCGTTCTGGAAGTCGATATCGTGCCTGACGATTTTCATGCGAGGTTCCATACTACTGGGAAAGAGTACCGTTATATCGTAGCCCGTTCGAAACTGCGGGATCCGTTTAAGCGGAATTACGCCTATCATTATCCTTACCCATTAGATGGGGAGGCAATGAGGGAAGCAATCTCCTATTTGATAGGGACACATGACTTTACAAGTTTTTGTTCGGCAAAAACGGAAGTGGTCGATAAAGTTCGAACCATAAAAGAAATGGATTTTGAAGAGAGCGATGATTTCATGGTTTTCCGCTTCGTTGGCGAAGGCTTTTTGTATAATATGGTGCGAATTTTGGTTGGGACGCTCCTGGATGTCGGCAGCGGCAAGATGTCACCCCATGATATGAGCGGGATTTTGGACAAAAAGGACCGCAGTTTTGCAGGGAAAACAGCACCTGCCCAAGGCTTGTATTTATGGAAAGTATTTTACAAATAAAAATATTTTCAAAGTGATACCGGTTTTTTACAAATGGGGAACGGGCTGAATTCAGTAATGGAGCGGTTTGAAGCTATACTGAACTTTTCATGGAGTTGCAGAGAGTGTTTTATAGACAACTTATCCTAGTGTAACATTCCCTTGACAATGAATCTGGGAGAAGTTAATATAATATGGTATGTATTTTAATCCCACGATAAGCCCCGGAAGTTTATTGTGATTGAAAATAAATATAAAAAATTAAAAAGTTTTTTAGGAGGTTAACCATGCGTACGACATTTATGGCGAAAGCTAATGAAGTAGAACGTAAATGGTATGTGATTGACGCTGAAGGCAAAACTTTGGGTCGCCTTTCTACTGAAGTAGCATCCATTTTACGTGGTAAACATAAACCAACTTTTACACCGAACATTGACACTGGTGATCATGTAATTCTTATCAATGTTGAAAAAATCCATTTGACTGGTAAAAAATTGACTGACAAAATTTATTACCGTCACACTATGCATCCAGGCGGTCTTAAAACTAGAACTGCTCTTGAAATGCGTACAAACTACCCTGAGAGAATGCTTGAACTTGCTATCAAAGGTATGCTTCCAAAGAATTCTCTTGGTCGTCAAATCTACAAAAAATTACACGTATACGCTGGAGCTGAGCACCCACACGCTGCTCAACAACCAGAAGTATACGAATTACGCGGATAATTACTAAGGAGGTTACTATCTTGGCACAAGTTCAATATTATGGTACTGGTCGCCGTAAGAGCTCAGTAGCTCGTGTACGTTTAGTACCAGGCGAAGGTCGCATCGTTATTAACGGTCGTGACATCAATGAATATATTCCTTTTGCAGCATTACGTGAAGTTGTTAACCAACCACTAGTTGCAACAGAAACTACTGGAAATTACGACGTTCTAGTAAACGTTAGCGGTGGTGGATACACTGGTCAAGCTGGAGCAATCCGTCACGGTATCGCTCGTGCATTGCTACAAGTTGATCCAGAATACCGTCCATCCCTTAAAACTGCTGGTTTACTAACTCGTGACCCACGTATGAAAGAACGTAAAAAATACGGTCTTAAAGGCGCACGTCGTGCACCTCAGTTCTCAAAACGTTAATTCTATTACCGTTTCAAAGGCTCTCAACCATTTTGGTTGGGGGTCTTTTTTTATTCTAAGAAAAGGTGTGTAACTTAAATATTAAAAAGCATATCCAGGATCTCCCGGATATGCTTTATTTTAAATACTTCAGTTAACAATCTTAGTTATGAGATTCACCTTCGTTTTTTTGGATTACGGCTTTTTTCGGCATGAAGCATGCAAAAATTAATGCCACAAAAGATAAGATTAACATAAAAACATAGGCATCACTTGAGCCAAAGATGGAAGCTAATGCCTCTAGTTGTATAGCTGAAATGTTTTCATTTTGCACTGATAGCTCAGTGGCATGTGAAGTTGCTTGCATTTTATACACGGTGATGACAACTGCTGTTCCGATGGCACCAGACAATTGGCGAATGGTGTTATTTACGGCTGATCCATGGGAACCCAATTCTCTTGGTAAAGCATTCAACCCTGCTGTATTTAACGGCATCGTAATAAAGCTTAATCCAATTCGTAATATCGAACCATTAAATAGATATAGGTTGTGGATTCGTTTATATCAATGACTCCCTACATCGAAACAATGATAAATAGTAAACCTGTAATAAAGAGTGGTTTAGCACCATATTTATCAAACATTTTACCTGTGACAGGGGATAAGAAGGCATTAATGACAGCTCCGGGTAATATTTGTTACTTACTATGAACAGTTTTCTTGAAAATGTTCACTAATCGACATATAAATATATGCTGTTGTGAAAGTTAGGGAAAAATCCATAAAGGAGTTTAAAATGTCTATATCTAAAAAAGAAGATCCTCGTACAATTCGGTCAAATGTTTAAAAATGCTGTCATTGCTCTCTTATGCGAGGATTCCATAATTTCAAATTTAACGGTTCAGAAAATCGCGGCCAAAGCAGGGTTGAATCGGACAACATTCTACTTACATTATCAGGATATTCAAGATTTACTAAAGCAAATTACCGATGGGATTTTACATGAGCTTTCTGATAAAATTGTTGCTTTAATACATGCAAAAGATTTATCGGAAAAACAACAGCTAACACAATTGCTTGATTATTTATATATCCATCGAAATTATCTACTTATTTTATTTAATACGAATCAGTTCGAGGACCAATTGTTTTCATTATTAAAGCAATTAGTAGAAATAAGAAGGAAGTATACCAGGAAGGATTTACCAGATGATTATGTTGACATTGATATTAAAACGGCCTCATTGGTTGGCATTATAATATGGTGGTTAAGAAAGGGGCTTCATTTTAGTTCAGATTATATTGCCAATCAAATTTATTTGATGTACAGAGTGCAATTTCTGAAACCGTTTGAATCAACTTGAATTTCATTAAGTTCATATGACCATATCATGCTCCATGAACCTTCTGCGTCATGATATAAATCCATCCCAGTCACCCAGCCTCAATTCGATTTAACGCCGTGGGGAGGGTGCTTCGGATGTTGGGGATGATAGGTCCCATTTGTTTACACATGAGTTTATTTGTGGAATACAGAATTATTTGTAAAATCGATATTTATTATGTCTCTGTTTAGGAGTATGATAATACTTAAAAAAAGAAAGAGGACTTCATATGAATTCAACATACTCACCGATTGAAACAACTAAAACAAAAGCCTTGGTCATCAATGCGCTATTCATTGCATTAACCCTTGTAGCGACAATGTTCATCAACATCAAACTCCCAATAATGGGTAACGGCGGCCTGATCCATCTGGGTAACGTTCCCCTTTTTATAGCTGCTTTGGTTTATGGCAAAAAAACAGGGGCGATAGCAGGCGCCTTCGGTATGGCCTTCTTCGATCTTTTCTCTGGTTGGGCAGCATGGGCACCGTTTACATTCGTCATCGTAGGTGCAATGGGCTTTCTAGCCGGCCTTATATCCGAAAAGGTACCGGGCAAAAGAGAATGGGTATACACACTGGCCGTTGTTGTTGCATTGATCATAAAAATCGTCGGCTATTATTTTACTGAGGTTATCCTTTACGGTAACTGGATACAGCCATTCGGCTCCGTCCCCGGAAACGTGATGCAGGTCGTAATAGCCGGAATAATCGTAGTGCCGCTTGCTGGCCGATTAATGAAAAGGGCTGGAAAGATATAAGGTGAAACGAATATAGGAAGCCATCCAACTTTGTCTTGCGCCATCGATTGGATATTGTACTGTGCTTAATGAACCTCTGGAGTTTAAAAGGAATCCTTGCTAAGTAGGCGGGGTATTAAATGATTTCGCTATTATAAAATGTTATATCAGGTTAGAAAAGGACATTCGTTTACCATGGATGTCCTTTTTTTCAATAGAAGGTGTCTACAGGGATGACTGGCTTGAATTTAAGGAAGAACGACATGAATAATCAGTTATGATTAAAGTAAGACATGTGCAGTGAGCGACCCAAGTCGGTAAGGTCAGCCGCGGGTAGCGTCCTAAAGTGACGGGTTACGGGTGACAGTTCCAATTCCTCTGCCATTAAAAAATCATCCTGTGCAGTCTGCCCTTTGATGGCTCCTTATGGAAGCTATAGCAAATCGATAGGCATTTCAATTACCTGCCGAACCTATCCTCATTATTTTTTGCCAATGGAATAAATGAATGGTTCAAAATAGAACGCTAAAACTAAATTATGTCTTGGGAAATAATTTTGGGAAATGGGGAATTGCCCCGGAGGTGAATTATGGCTGTGATATTAGGTTTACAGGAGATGCAAAGGGAAAGGCAATTGAAGTTCGAACGCAGGTTGCTCAGGGAACTTTCTATCGAGGATATGAAGGGAAGGATTCAGCGTTACTTCGGACAGGATTTGATGGATGTTTTGGAAGAAGGATACTTCGATGTTGCCATCGAGGCTTATTTATTAGGAGCGAACTACAGTAAGTTTGGCTATTATGGTGAGTCGGAAGAAGATGTAAGGGCCAGGTGCTGGAAGGAAGAGAAGTTTTTGGTCGATACTCTTTTTAACTTTATTTTGTATTGGCGGGAAGTTACAGCGAATAACGCTTTCGATGAAGGTTTGTTTTATTGTTGTGAAGGATTTGTTGGGGATTGGTGGCTGGACGGCTTTAAGACTGGAGAAAAACGATATAAAATGAAACTGCATTAAGAAGGCAAAATCCCATTCCTTGTTCTAATTCCATGGTTTGTCCCATACTTTTTAGTAGAGAGATCATGGAAGGGGAACGGTCATGCGAAGAAAGCTGAAATATACAGGAATCGCTATGGGATTGTTTGTCCTATTTTTAATTGTGACTTTTAAATTTGTTGAAGATGATTCTTGGGATTCCTGGAACCTTCCGTTGGCAGGTAAGGTCATCATTCTGGATGCAGGTCACGGAGGAATGGACGGCGGGGCAAATGTACAAGAGATAATGGAAAAGGAAATTGCCCTTTCCGTTTCATTAAAGGTCAGGGACTATTTACAGGAACAAGGTGCACTTGTCATCATGACCCGTGAGAAGGATGAGGATTTGGCACAGGGTAATACAAAGGGGATCCGCCAGCGAAAACAGGAGGACTTACGGAATCGGGTTAAAATGATCAATGATTCGGAAGCGGACTTATTCTTAAGCATTCATTTGAACTCTTTTCCTTCATCGTCATCGAAAGGTGCCCAGACTTTTTATACAAGCAGGTTTGAGGAAAATGAACAGCTGGCAAAATTCATTCAGACTGAAATCATCAGAAACCTGGAAAATACAAAGCGTGATGCAAAAACGATTAATCATGTGTATTTGATGAAGTATGCTAAGAAACCAGGAGCGCTTGTGGAAATCGGCTTTCTTTCCAATTCTGAGGAAAGGGAACGCCTTATCAGTGATAAGTATCAAGAAAAGGTTGCCAGTTCGATTTATATGGGTATTTTACGGTACTTCACGGAGGAAAAACTATCGGATGACGAGTGATGTCGGGGTCTTGTAAGGTACAAGGCCTTTTTATTATGGGAAAATAATCTCATTTTGGATGCAAGGTAGATAATAAGCTTTCTTTCGGTAATATGTTATACTGAAAAATGGGAAAATAAAATTCAAAGGGGTGCTCGACTTGTTAACAGAAGAGAAAGTACTGAATTTATTAAAGGATCTTAAAGACCCTTTTCTACATAAAAACCTTGAAGAGACAAATGGGATTATAGAAATCAAAATAAAACCTGAAAAGAATCATGTAAGCGTTAAACTTGCGATTGCGAAAACGGGGACTGCCGAGCAAATGCAAATGCAATCGGAAGTTGTAGACTTGCTGAAAACGAACGGAGCGGAATCGGTGGGCATCCGTTTCACGGAGCTTTCAGAAGAGGAATTAGCTAAGCATCGTGAAAGCATTCCTCAGGGTGAAGCGGACCAAGGTTTGCTTGGACCTAACAGTAAGACACAATTCATCGCGATAGCCAGTGGTAAAGGCGGAGTGGGGAAATCCACGATCTCAGTGAATTTCGCTACTTCACTTGCTCGTTTGGGTAAAAAGGTCGGACTGGTTGATGCCGATATTTACGGATTCAGCGTACCTGATATGATGGGGATAACAAAAAGACCGGTTGTTCGCGGGGAAAAAATCATTCCTGTAGAACGGTTTGGCGTTCAAGTTATCTCAATGGGCTTTTTTGTAGAGGATAACGCGCCGATCATCTGGAGAGGGCCGATGCTGGGTAAAATGCTTAACAGTTTCTTTAATGAAGTGGAATGGGGAGAGTTGGATTATTTGGTCCTTGACTTACCGCCGGGTACAGGCGATGTTGCATTGGACGTGCATACGATGCTCCCTTCCTGTAAAGAAATCATTGTTACGACACCGCATCCGACTGCAGCCTTCGTTGCTGCGAGAGCTGGTGCCATGGCCATCAAGACAGAACACGAAGTCATTGGTGTCATAGAGAATATGTCATTTTTCGAAAGTAAAACGACCGGTGAAAAAGAATATGTATTCGGAAAAGGCGGCGGAGAGAAGCTTGCAGAAGAGCTTCGTACAGAAGTTTTAGGTCAACTTCCCCTGCAACAGCCAGATTGGAACGAAGAGGACTTTGCTCCATCCATTTACGCAGCGGACCATAGGCTCGGCAGGATTTACGAAGATATTGCTAAAAAGGTCATTGAAAAACTACAATAAAAAGAAGGCTGATTCCGATTGGAATCAGCCTTCTTTCATTCTTTTTACTTTTTCTCCTTCTCGACCGCTTTTGTGGCTGCTTTATCCAATTTCTCTTGCATTTTCGCTTGGACGAGAGGACTCTCCATCGTTTCGATGATCAGCTCTTTATAGACCGAACGCATTTCCTTGGTTTTTAATAATTTATTGATTTCTTTTTCCATATCCGGTTCTTTCATTATTTCCATGAGCATTCCACGATACTGAGGATCAGTAGTTAAGTCCTTCAATACCTTTTTATGTTCGTCTTCCAATGCTTTAGCATAAGCGGAAGCAAATTCAGGATCACTAAATGTTTTTTTCCAAAATTCCTTCCCTTTATCTGAAGTGACCATATCTTCAACGGATTTCTTAATGGCATCCGAATCCATAATAAGTTCAGCTTTCGTTTTATCATCAGTAATGATATCCTGGATGGCTTTTTTTCCATCATCTGTCTTCAAGATATCGACGACCATTTTCTTTGTCTCTTCGTACTCCATTTTTTCTGCGCCTGCTCCATTTTGAGCACAACCGGAACAAACGAGTAAGAATGACGTGAAAAGCAAAGCAACTCCCACTCTCATACGCAGGGCCCCTTTCATCCTTCTTACTGTTAATATGGTTCCAATCGGCGATATTATTCCTTGGTGGAATAAGTGGATTTTTCCAAATTTGGTTGGTACAATTAAGGAAATGAAATAGAAATGTATGGAGGAAAACAATGAACAGCCGTAATTTAGTTAAATTGTTTTTAACAACATTGCTTATAGGTGGCGTAACTGGGGGAGTTGTAGGGTTCTTGGCTCGATGGAGTGAGTTTAAGCCTTATTTTTCTTATTTTGAAGTCAGTGCCATCCTATCAACTTTTATTTGGTTATTCGGTGTTGGATTAATTTTCAGTGTCATAAGCCAAGCTGGCTTTTTTGCCTATTTAACGATACATCGTTTTGGTTTGGGGATATTTAAAACCGCTTCGTTATGGAACGCCGTTCAGCTTGTACTCATTCTTTTTGTTGTATTCGACCTTGTTTACCTGCGATATCTTAGCTTTGGTTCAGGGGAGGGAATCAGTTCGTATATCGTGTTGGCATTGGTTGTAGTGGCCGCAGGGCTTGTAACAGCTTATTTCAAAATGAAACAAACGAATAAACAGTCTTTCATACCGGCCTTGTTTTTTATGGTCGTGGTCACGGTTTTGGAGTGGGTACCTGTCTTGAAAACCAATGATGAAGGCTGGCTTTACTTCATGCTGTTTCCATTGCTAGTCTGCAATGCTTATCAATTATTGGTCCTTAGCAAATTAATTGAAATTTCACAAAAGGAATTGGCCAGTAAAAGAGGGCGTAAGCAAACTCCAGCAAAGGGAAAGATGAAAGCCGGTCAATTAGGTAAAGGCAGCTAACCTATATGTAAGTCGGGCCATACATAAGGAATCAAAACATAAAAACTGCGTACTAAAGGTTCATGGTGACCATTAGTACGCAGTTTTTTCAGTCAGCGGACTTCCTCGGTGCTTGCCGAGGAATTGGATATCATCTCTGAAACGTTAACGAAGTTTAAATTTTTTGATCGAAGTTCACTTAATAACTCCGGTAATGCTTTATTCGTTTGCTTTGCTGAGTCTGAAGCATGTAATAAGATGATATCACCTTTTTGCGCCTTGGTGATGTTTTGGACGATCCGATCCACACCTGGATTGGTCCAATCCTTTGAATCGATGCTCCAATGGACAACGGTATATCCGAAATTCTCGCTGATCTTTAAGAGGCGTTTATCAAAGTGGCCGGTGGGAGCACGTAAAAGTTCTATATTCTTTACATTAAGTTTTTTAAATGCTTCCTGGGCTTTAGAAATATCCCGGATGATTTCTTGATCTTCCATTTCCGAATAATCCTTATAATCGTAACCAAGCATGCCGATTTCAAATCCTTCTTTCACAATTTCAGCTACTATGTCCGGATGACGTTCAGCCCAAGATCCCGAGAGAAAAAAAGTGGCCGATTTAATCTTTTCTCTTTTTAATGTCTCTATTATCGGAGCGGCTTTCTCATCACCCCAGCCAATATTGAACGTGATCGCAACATTCTTTTCCCCTTTATAAACCGCTTTCGGCCCATCTTTTGTAGAAAAAACGGGAGCATGAAGAATGTTTTGTACAAAAAGAAACCAAGCGGTAAAAAGTGCGGTAAGCAAAATTAACGAATAATACTTAATGTTCTTGGCTTGAAGCACCATGAAAAATTTCATTAATCCATCCCCTTGTCCAAAGTACTCTTGTCTTCAAATTTATGCGCGAGGATTATTGTTATGCAAAAAAAAATCAGATGATAATTCATAAAATTGATGGGAATGGGGAAAGCTGTCTGATGGAGGTGTGAACCATGCTCGGTTTATTGATCAATGAAAAAGAAAAGATGGAATTGGAGTACCTTTTAAAAAGAGAGATGGATGAAATACTATTCGATTTGCAGGATGACAGAATCGATCACTTAGTCAAAAGGGCAATAAACGAGAAATATAACATCCTTTTCAGGTTGCTTAAAAGGGTGAGCACCGAGGAGGAAATCCTAATGTATATGAAGGGGAAAACGAATTTATCCAAGTGGAATCAGTCATGATATATAAAAGTGAATTATATTCATAAAACCTATTGACTATTGGTTTATACGCTGGTATATTATAAAAGTTGCTGCAACGTTAAAGCATTTGAAAAAGAACGATAAAAACTTTTTTAAAAAAGTTGTTGACGAAGCGGTAATAAGATGTTAAGATATTAAAGTCGCTAAGAGAGATGGCGAGCAAATTGCTCTTTGAAAACTGAACAAAACAAAGCGCCAACGTTAAATTTTAAGTGAGCACACACTATCAAAAAAGCAAATGAGCAAGTCAAACATTTCTTCGGAGAGTTTGATCCTGGCTCAGGACGAACGCTGGCGGCGTGCCTAATACATGCAAGTCGAGCG
>NZ_JBIWEU010000019.1:0-57070 GCF_044762675.1 Peribacillus sp. NPDC096448
GAAATGTTTGACTTGCTCATTTGCTTTTTTGATAGTGTGTGCTCACTTAAAATTTAACGTTGGCGCTTTGTTTTGTTCAGTTTTCAAAGAGCAATGTCTTTCGGAACAGCTTAATTATAATAACATTTTCATTACTCTGAGTCAACAACTTTTTTTAAACTTTTTAAAAGTTTGTAATCTGTTTGCAACTCGTTCGTAACGACAGATATAAATATAACACCATTACGTTAACTGCGCAATACCTTTTATAAAGTTTTTTTGAGATAATGTTGTTTTTCTTTCAAACCCTAGAATCCAAACTTTTAAAAGATATGAAATTATAATTAAAAAACAAAAACCGAATTGGACTTACCAGGATCAGGAGCTACGCCCAATGATCCCAGCCATCCGAATTCGGCCATGCAATCAAAACTCTTTTGCTTATATTAGCGATGTCTCATTAAAGGGAATAACAGGACGTCACGTATAGAAGGAGAATTGGTCAATAGCATAACCAAACGGTCAACACCAATTCCCAGTCCGCCAGTCGGCGGCATTCCGTACTCTAACGCCTCCAAGAAATCCTCATCCATTTCATGAGCTTCATCATTACCTTGCTCTCGTTCTTTTAATTGAGCTTCAAAGCGTTGACGTTGATCAATAGGGTCATTTAGTTCCGTGAAGGCATTTGCATGCTCCCTACCTACAATGAATAACTCAAAACGATCTGTGAAACGGGAATCTTCCGGATTTTTCTTTGCCAAAGGAGAGATTTCCACTGGATGTCCATAAATGAATGTAGGTTGAATTAACTTATCTTCAACCTTTTGTTCAAAGAATTCATTTACGATATGGCCGAACTCCATGGATTCCTTAACTTCAATCCCATTTTCTTTAGCAAGCTGATGGGCTTCTTCTTTACTCATTTCAGTCCAGAAGTCCACACCAGTATATTCTTTTACAGCGTCAACCATGTGAAGTCGTTTCCATTCCGGCTTTAACTCTATCTCATACTCCCCATACTGGATGGTAGTCGTGCCCAGAACTTCTTGAGCTATATGCGCAATCAGATTTTCCGTTAAACTCATGATATCTTGGTAATCCGCATAAGCCTCGTATAATTCGATCAATGTGAATTCAGGGTTGTGCCTTGTGGATACTCCTTCATTTCTGAAAACCCGGCCAATTTCATAAACTTTCTCCAATCCGCCAACGATTAAGCGTTTTAGATGAAGTTCTATGGCAATCCTTAAATTCAAAGGCATATCCAAAGCATTATGGTGAGTAAGGAAAGGGCGTGCAGCAGCTCCACCAGCAACAGAGTGCAATAGCGGCGTCTCCACTTCAAGGTATCCATGATCATCCAAATACCTTCTCATGGCTTGTACAATGCGACTGCGCATGATCAATGTATTTTTGCTTTCCTCATTTGTAATTAAATCGACATAACGTTTCCGGTAACGCTCTTCAACATCCTTTAGGCCATGAAATTTATCAGGCAGCGGGCGAAGCGCTTTAGCAAGGAAAACATATTCTTTAGCTTTAATGGAAAGTTCCCCGACTTTGGTTTTGAAAATAACGCCAGTTACCCCTACGATATCGCCAAGATCCGTTTGATTGAAAATTTGGTAAGAATCCTCACCTATGTTATCCAAACGGACGTAGATTTGGATTTGACCGCTAATATCCTGGATATGGGCAAATCCCGCTTTCCCTTTTCCACGCTTCGTCATGACACGGCCAGCGATCGTAACTTCAATTTCTTTTTCTTCAAGATCTTCTTTTTCTAATTCACCATAAGCACTGATTATCTCCTGAGTGTTATGTGTGCGCTCGAACCTGCTCCCGAAAGGGTCTTGTCCATTATCCATCATGGCCTGCATTTTATCGCGCCTTACCTGCAGTTGGTCATTCAATTCTTCATGACTCACGAAAATCATCTCCATCTTTATTAATAAATGCTTTATATAATTAATCAGAAATTCTTTTGCATACATATTTATTCTTACATAAAGTAAAGGAATTCAACAGCTTTTTATCTTAAAACATTGTTTATGTACATATAAAAACTGCCAGGATTACTGGCAGTTTAAGATAAGCGTATTATAGGAAAATAGGAAGGTGATGTCAAACTCAGACCATTTGGATATTTTGTTGCTTCGCTTCAACTTCATCAACAAGTCCATAAAGAAGCTTAACAACATCCTCTCTTGTTTCACAATCATTAATTCCTTTGCGGGCCTGAGCATTCCCTTTAACACCCTTTAAATACCAAGAAGCATGCTTACGCATTTCGCGAACGGCGACATTTTCATTTTTCAACGCAATCAGACGATCCATATGAAGCACGCAAACGTCCATCTTTTCGCGAACTGAAGGCTCATCCATCAGTTGACCGGTTTCAAGATATTTTACAGTCCGGTAAATCATCCACGGGTTACCTAGGGCTGCACGTCCGATCATGACTCCATCAACACCCGTTTCCTTCAGCATTCTTTCCGCATCTTGTGGAGTTTCCACATCACCGTTACCGATAAGGGGAATATTAATCGATTTCTTCACTTCACGGATGATGTCCCAGTTAGCTTTCCCTTCATACATTTGAACGCGTGTTCTGCCATGCATGGAAACAGCTTTCCCACCTGCTCGTTCAACAGCCTGAGCATTTTGAATCGCAAAAACATGTTCATCATCCCAGCCTATGCGCATTTTTACCGTTACCGGTTTTTCAACAGCATCGACCACCGCTGAAACCATCTCATAAATTTTGTTTGGATCGAGAAGCCACTTCGCACCCGCATCACATTTAGTGATTTTAGGGACAGGGCAGCCCATGTTGATATCGATGATGTCAGCAGTTGTATTTTTATCTACAAATTGTGCAGCTTCGACCAAAGATTTCTTTTCACCGCCAAAGATTTGCAAACTTAACGGCTTTTCTCTTTCATCTATATAAAGCATATTCATCGTTTTAGCATTTTTAAGAACGATTCCCTTGTCACTGACCATCTCCGCACAAACAAGACCAGCACCAAATTCCTTGACGGTCAAGCGGAATGCCGAGTTACAGACTCCCGCCATCGGTGCCAGCACTACCTGATTCTTCATTTCTATATCGCCTATTCTTAACAATTTGTGACCTCCTGTAACATTCGTTCATTTATCCTCAGGCGGCTGTAGCTCCTCAATGGAAACACGAAGAATTTCCGCCACTTCCAGTAAAAAAGCCTCTGAAGGGTTACGGTTCCCTCGTTCAACTTCTCCCAGCAAGGAAACGGAAACACCTATTTCTCTCGCAAACCCTTCCTGGGTATAACCCTTTAACTTTCGAAAAGCGCGAATACGCCTTCCCCATTTTTCACCTTCCATAATCGAACTCCTTCTTTATCCGAAATCTGTTCAAGCAGGTCGCTCAAAGGTGCATGCATATTCGGAAGTGATATATCTGGGTCCACTTCCATTAAAGGCACGATAACAAAAGCCCTCTCGTGCATACGAGGGTGCGGGACTGAAAGATTCTCTGTCTCAATATTTTCATGATTATATAACAAAATGTCAAGGTCTAAAGTACGGGGGCCCCACCTGATTTCCCTTTTTCTCCCTAAATCTCGTTCAATTTTCATACAAGCGTGAAGTAATCGTTCGGGTTCTAAATCGGTTTTCACTTTAAGGACAGCATTTAAAAAACAGTCCTGGTCTTCATATCCTATCGGATCTGTTTCATATAAAGAGGAGCAGGCCACCAACTTGATATGCGGATTATCAGACAATAATTGGAAAGCCCTTTGGAATGTTTCAAGGCGATCCCCTAAGTTCGACCCTATTGAAAGGTAAGCAATATTTAACACAATCAGCGTCCCCTTACAATCTCTATAGCAACCGAATCATAGTGACCTGCTATTGGAGGATCTGGTTTATAAACCTTGACTGTGCATGTCTCGATGGAAGTATATTTATTAAGTAGTTCAGAGGCGATTTTTTCAGCGACAGCTTCCACTAACTTAAAAGGTTCTCCCTCAACAACACTTTTACATACTTCATATAACTCGCCATAGTTGATTGAGTCTTCAAGGTTGTCACTCTTCCCTGCCTTGGCTAAATCAGTCTGGACGATTAAATCCACTTTAAACCGCTGACCAAGCTTCGTTTCTTCCGGAAAAACACCATGATAACCGTAAAACTCCATTTTATTCACATATATCTTATCCATTTCATTCACCTTTTCCTAATAGAGCATCCATCATCTTTGCAGTACGTGCCATTTCCTTCACATCATGTACTCGAACCATTTGACAGCCTTGTTGAATGCCATGGCAGATTGTGGCGGCCGTTCCTTCCATCCGCTCACTAGGCGGCAGGTCCAGAACATGTCCAATCATGGACTTTCTTGATGTGGCTAACAGTACGGGATAACCTAACGATACCAGCTTATCAAGATTCCTCATCATTTCCAAATTAAACTTTAAATCTTTCGCAAAGCCAATTCCTGGATCGAGAATGATGTTTTCATCCTTGACTCCCGCATCCTTCACCAACATGATGCTTTCAAATAAATCTTGAAGTACATCCCGAACAAAATGTCCATATTCCATGTTACCCCTGTTATGCATCAAGATGATCGGCACCTTATATTCCGCAGCAACCTTCGACATCAAGGAATCGGCTTTACCTCCCCAAATGTCATTTAATATATGGGCTCCTGCTTTTAACGCCGCTTCCGCTACTCTTGATTTATACGTATCAACCGATATCGGAACCTCAATATTACGGGATATAGCCTCTATAATCGGGGCGACTCTCTCTATTTCCTCTTCATCCGATATCCTCTCATAGTTAGGTCGGGTGGACTCTCCGCCTACATCCAATATATCCGCTCCATCGTTGACCATCTGTTCGGCATGCTTCAATGCAGAATCTATCCGATTATATTTCCCGCCATCCGAAAAGGAGTCCGGCGTAACATTCAAAATCCCCATAATTAAGGTTTTATTGCTGTAATCCAAATCAAATGAACCGCATTTTATTTTTGACGCTCCAGCTAATGACATCCAACTTTCTCCTTCACTAAAAGAAATCTATATATACGAGTTTACCCATTTACACAGGCATAGTGCAAGCTCCATGAAGATACAGAACACCTCTGCAGGCTTTTCTGCAAAAAGAAAAGCAAAGCCCCTAAGGAACTTCGCTTCTCATTTTTAGCGTCTTGTCTTACTCAAAGTTATATAATGGCGTACTTAAGTAGCGTTCACCATTACTTGGTATGATGGCAAGTACCTTTTTGCCTTTTCCCAGTTTGTCAGCCACTTTAATGGCAGCTGCGATTGCACCTCCAGAAGAAATTCCGCCAAGGATTCCTTCTTCTTTTGCTGCGCGGCGTGCATAATCAAAAGATTCCTCTGTATTGACTTGAATGATTTCGTCATAGAGATCTGTATTCAATATACTTGGAACGAAGCCTGCTCCAATTCCTTGGATTTTATGAGGTCCTGGAGTCCCACCCGATAATACTGGAGAGTCCGCAGGTTCAACAGCGTAAATTTTGATGTCAGGGAATTTTTCACGCAGGACTTCACCGGCACCCGTAATGGTTCCGCCAGTACCGATTCCGGCAACGAATGCATCCAAGCCATCATCTCCAAAGGCTTCAACGATTTCAGGGCCTGTAGTGTTCCGATGTACTTCAGGATTGGCTTCGTTTTCGAATTGCTGTGGAATGAAGTAACCTTTTTCTTTAGACAGCTCAGTCGCCTTTGCGATTGCACCCTTCATTCCTTCAGGCCCAGGAGTAAGGACTAATTCTGCGCCATAAGCGCGAAGCAAGTTACGGCGTTCCAAGCTCATCGTCTCCGGCATAACCAGAATTGATTTATAGCCCTTTGCCGCAGCTACCATCGCCAGGCCTATTCCAGTATTTCCGCTTGTAGGTTCAATGATCGTATCACCTGGCTTAAGGGTACCATTTTTTTCTGCCGCTTCGATCATCGCAAGGGCGATACGATCTTTTACACTGCTACCTGGGTTAAAATACTCAAGTTTCAAATAAATATCTGCACTGTTTTCATTTTGAAGCTTGTTTAACTTAACAATAGGTGTTTGTCCAATTAAATCGATTACAGAATTAGCTATACGTGCCATTTTCTCCACTCCCTTATCATTTCAATGCCGAGTATGTTTATTGGTTTTATAATTTTAAAGTTACCAGTTTTAATAGTTCATTGTCAATGATTATATACTATATTCTAAATTTTCTCACAAAACCATTGACCTACTTTTCTTCCTTCAATCCATAAAACCATTCTACATCAAATTCGTCCCAGAAAATTTTCCCTGAGACCGGTGCCTGAATCTGTTCAAGGGCTATTTGGCGGTGAATTTTGTCTTTAACTTCTTCATATTCATACTGCTTGCCCTCTATTCTTTCATGCAGGTAGAGAACGGCCCAGCCATCCTCCGTCTGGATTGCATCACTCCACTTTTCCACCTTCAATTTCTCGGCAGCGGTAATGTATTCCTTGGAGACTTGCTCGTTATCCTGTGATATATAACCCATGTCGCCCCCTTGATTGGCAGTAAACTCATCATGGGACTTTTCCATCGCCAAGACATCAAAGGAGACACCTTTCTCCAGCTCACGTATGACTTGGTCTGCCTGCTTTTGTGTAGACGTGGTAATATGGGATATATGGAAAGCAGTAGGGATTCTATAGATATCCTTATTATCATCATAATAATTACGCATTGCCGTTTCGGAAACCGATACGTCCTTGGTGAGGAGCTTCTCGAGGAGGAGACTCGACTGAATTTCCTCCCTCAGTTGATCGTTACTTTTATTAAGGTTCTGACCGGCAGTCCCATACATCGTTTTCATCATTTTAAGTTCCCGATCAAGCTCTTCATCCGAAATTTTCACTTTGTACTTTTCAGCTGCCTGTTTCACTACCTCTTTATCGACCATTTCCTCAAGTACATCTTCCCCATATCTTTTTTCGAGCTCATTAATCCATGCGTCCCGGGAAATATCCTTCGATCCAACCTTTGCGGCCGTTTCTTCCCCAATGACGGATTTTGAAATGATTAGTGGTTTTATGACAAAGATAATGATAGTCAATAGGTTCAACAAGGCAAGCCCAGCAATAATCGCCCGAAGCTTTTGTTTTGGCAAACCCTTATCCCCCGTAAATTATTTTTTGGTTTCCGCTTCCAGTTCCTCGAGTTCTTCCTTCGAGAATTGGTAGGTCTGATTACAAAAATGACAATGCGCCTCCGCTTGTCCCTCTGTCTCAATGATATCCCGAATCTCAGCTTGCCCCAGGCTGATCAATGCATTAGCAATTCTTTCCCTGGAACATTGACAGGAGAATTGGACATCCATTTTTTCTAATATATTCACATTGCCCTCACCTAAAATTTCGGTTAGGATTTCTTCAGGAGTCATGCCGCTTTGAATCATCTTGGAAACAGGAGTTATCGTGCTTAGTCGTTTTTCGATTTTGGAAATCGTATCTTCGGATGTACCTGGCATCAACTGAATGATAAATCCGCCCGCTGCAAGGATTGAATTATCCGGATTCACCAGGACCCCAACCCCCACAGATGAAGGCACCTGTTCGGAAGTAACAAAGTAATAAGTGAAATCTTCACCCAATTCTCCCGATACAAGCGGTACTTGCCCCGAAAAGTAATCACGAAGACCAATATCTTTGACAACAGTCAACAATCCATCGGTACCCACCGCTCTCCTTACATCCAGCTTACCTTGCTCATTCAAATCAAAGTGGGTTTGCGGGTGAGTGACATATCCGCGGACTTCTCCCTTTGCATTGCTATCGACCAGGATGGAACCAATCGGACCGCCGCCCTCAATTTTGATCGTCAGCTTTTCTTCACCTTTTAACATGCCACCCATCATAACGCCTGCCGTCATAGCCCGTCCAAGGGCAGCTGAAGCAGTAGGCCATGTATAATGGCGTCGCTGAGCTTCTCCTACGGTGTCTGTCGTTGAAACGGCATATGCACGAACCTGTCCTTCATAACCTAACGCCTTTATTAGATAATCCTTCATTCATTTTGCTCCTTTCATACTTTGTGTTACTTCTTCACTTGCTCACGATTACGTTTATAAATCAGCTGCAGCCCCTTCAAGGTCAAAAACGGCTCCACAACGTCAATCACAGTGGACTCATTAGCAATTAAGGTAGCCAGTCCGCCTGTCGCTATTACCGTTGGTTCTAGATTACTTTGCGCCTTAATTCGATTAACGATTCCTTCTACCTGTCCAACATACCCATACAAAATGCCAGCCTGCATGGCGGACACCGTATTTTTCCCGATAATCCCTTCCGGCCGGCTGATTTCTATTCTTGGAAGTTTGGCTGCCTTTGAATAAAGTGCCTCAGTAGAAATATTTATACCCGGAGCAATGGCTCCGCCCATGTATTGTTTATCCTCATTTATGTAGCAATATGTCGTTGCCGTACCAAAATCCACGATAATGAGAGGGCTTCCATATTCCTGAATGCCTGCAACAGCATTAACGATTCGGTCCGCTCCAACCTCACGGGGATTTTCGTATTTAATATTCAAACCAGTTTTTATTCCAGGTCCAACTATTAGCGGTTTAATTCCAAAGTATTTTTTACACATGCGTTCAAGCGCAAACATAATTGGCGGAACTACCGAAGAAATAATGATTCCATCAAATTGATCAAACGAAAGACCTTCATGTTGCAGCAAAGACTTTATGATCATTCCATACTCATCTTCTGTCTTGTGACGGCTAGTCTCAATTCGCCAATGATATTTTAAAATATCTTCATCGTATACGCCTAATACAGTATTCGTATTCCCAACATCCAATACAAAAATCATCGTTTCATCACTCCGGTAAATTATTCTCCAACATCATACCACACTGTTATTTCCCACGCTATCAGTCGCACTTTTCGAAAGATATCCCAGAAACTTTATCATAATTAATTTAAGAGTTAAGAAAAGGGTATTTCCGAGGCGGAAATACCCTTTTGAATTTAGTCAATTAAGACTTTTTATTGTCGTCTTCGTTCGGGAAGGAAAGCGGCTGATCTTGAGGAGCACCTTCTTTGATTGGAGGGGTATTCAATCCTTCCTCCGTTATTTCAAGGTCCTCAGGTCCTCTCTTATCCAATGGATCTAATAGGGCCTCTTTTTCTTCCTTCTTCTTATTGATGTTCACCTTGACATTCTCATCAGTGGTTAAATTCCCGTTCAGAGCCGTATAATCCCGTTCTGGCAATTTACCATTATGGAATAAACCTTTGATTTGTTCCGCATCAAGTGTTTCCACTTCAAGCAGGGTTTTTGCAACCAAATCAAGTTTTTCACGATTTTCAGTAAGGATTTTCTTACATCTTTCGTAAGCTTCCTTGATGATACGTTGAATTTCAAGATCGATTTCATATGCTATTGCATCTGAATAGTTTTGATCATTGTTGAAATCGCGGCCTAGGAAGACCTGACCTTGAGAATTACCGAATTGAAGCGGCCCGAGCTTACTCATTCCATATTCCATAACCATGCTCCGAGCTATGCCCGTTGCACGCTGGAAGTCGTTATGCGCACCGGTACTCACTTCCCCGAATGTAACTTCTTCGGCTACACGGCCACCCAATAGTCCTACGATTTTATCTTTAAGCTCAGGTTCCGTCATGAAGAAACGATCTTCTTTCGGCAGCATAACTGCATAACCGCCAGCTTGACCACGAGGGACTATCGTAACTTTATGAACGACTTCGGCATCATCCAGAACCAACCCAATAATGGTATGGCCTGCTTCATGCCAAGCTACGATATTTCTTTCCTTTTTGGAAATGACACGGTTCTTCTTGGCAGGTCCAGCGATAACGCGATCCGAAGCTTCATCCAAATCGGACATGTCGATCTTCTTCTTATCTTGACGGGCAGCAACAAGCGCCGCTTCATTCAGTAAGTTTTCAAGATCTGCACCAGAAAATCCTGGAGTACGCTGAGCGATCGCTTTCAAATCGACTGTTTCTGCTAATGGTTTATTGCGCGCATGCACTTTCAGCACTTCTTCACGGCCCTTAACATCAGGGCGGCCTACCGTTATTTGACGGTCGAAACGTCCTGGACGCAATAATGCCGGATCCAATACATCAGCACGGTTAGTCGCAGCGATGATTATGATTCCTTCATTACCACCGAAACCATCCATTTCCACCAGTAGCTGGTTCAATGTCTGTTCTCGTTCATCGTGACCGCCACCAAGACCTGCGCCACGTTGACGTCCGACTGCATCAATTTCATCGATGAAGATGATACATGGTGCATTCTTCTTAGCATTTTCAAACAAATCACGAACACGGGATGCACCGACACCCACAAACATTTCAACAAAATCAGAACCACTGATTGAGAAGAAAGGAGTTCCGGCTTCACCAGCTACTGCTCGTGCAAGTAAAGTTTTACCTGTACCAGGAGGCCCGACTAAAAGTACCCCTTTAGGAATACGGGCTCCAAGCTCGGCATATTTGCGAGGATCTTTCAAGAATTCAACAACCTCGACAAGTTCCTGCTTTTCTTCGTCCGCTCCGGCAACATCATTGAAGCGAACTTTTTTCTTATCATCATTATACAATTTCGCCTTACTTTTCCCGAAGTTCATGACGCGGCCACCACCGCCGCCTTGAGCTTGGTTAAGTAAAAAGAAGAAGAGGATAAAAATGATTACAAATGGAATGATGGAAGTGAAAAATGTCACCCAGCCACTTGTTTTTTCTGGAGGTTCAACAGTGATGATGTCCTTATCCAACTTGGTTACGGCATCATTTATCCGACTTTGCGAATATTCACTGAAAGGCACGTAAGTCACAAAGAATTTGTTTTCCTCATAACCTTTGAGCTTTCCTGTGATTTCAAACACACTGCTTTCGGGCTGCATCGTCAGTGCAGTAACGTCCCCATTCTCCAAATGCTTATAGAATTCATCTTGGGTCATTTTCTCCGTTGGTTCATTGTTATTATTAAAAATGCTTACAATCCCAATGATGACCAAAAAGATCAGTAAATAAAATATGGTATTACGGAAGATCCGATTCATCCCTTACCTCCTCCCACGGGTAAACAAACTATAGTAAATACTATCATACAAAATTAATGAATTACAATAATTTAACACCGCTGTTTTTATCTGGTCTTCCCTTTCAAACAGGTACGATTAATTCGAGTAAATTTCAGGCTTCAATATGCCAATATATGGGAGATTACGATACTTTTCCGCAAAATCAAGACCATATCCGACAACAAATGCATCCGGAACGATGAACCCGGCATAGTCCGGAGTGATATCCGCTTTCCTGCCTGTTGGTTTATCCAATAAGGTAACGATTTTAATTGATTTTGCTTTTCGATAACGGAAAAGTTCCGCAAGATAGCTAAGAGTCAAACCGCTGTCGATAATATCTTCGATGATTAAAATATCACGGCCTTCAACTGATGTATCAAGATCCTTGATGATTTTCACTTCACCGGAAGATACTGTGGAGTTACCATAGCTCGAAACATCCATAAAGTCCATTTCAAGATGTGTATCCACACGTTTCAGTAAATCTGACATAAATGGCATGGCGCCTTTCAGCACTCCGATGGCCAACGGGAACTTACCTTGGTAATCAGCTTCAAGCTGCGCACCCAATTCCCTGATTTTTAATTGAAGTTCTTCCTCTGTTATTAAAACCTTTTCAATGTCGTTTTGCATGGTCATTGTAATTAATTGCCCCCCATGAAGAATTAAGCTTTTTTATATTCTAAGTAGATTAAAGATTTTTCATCAGAAATAATATCCGGCTCAACATTCGATTTCTTTAAACCAGGCAGCCAAATGGCCATTCCCGTTTGATCGATGATGACCGGCCACACATTTCTTTCTAGCATCGGGATCTTTTCATTAATAAAAATATCCTTTAACTTTTTAGTTCCACCTAATCCCTTGACGGCCATCCGTTCGCCTTCATTCCTGGTTCGGACTGTAAGAGGAAACTGAACAGCTGATTCGGGAAGAATAAAAGAATCATTTCCCCTAAGTACCGGAATTTCTTCTTTTATATAGTGCGCTTTAATCTTATATCCATTCGGAAGAATAGTCTCACCGGGAATTTGTAATTTAAGGGAATATTCACGGCTTTTTTGACGAAAAAATCTAAACGTGCAAGTTTGATATGATTTTTCCGCAATAAGGCCCTCCGGAAGATGCAATTCTGCAGATGGTTGAGGATTCAAAAACAAAACTAAAAGTTGGTCAATATGTAATGCCGAAAGCGATGAAGGTCTCTCCAAATAAAGATAGTTTAATATTAGTTGAATCGCCCTTCTTTGTAAAGGTTTAGGCATCGCGAGAACCTTATCAATCTGGATAACCGCTTGATCTTTATCCTGTTGGATCCAAACCTCGGACATTTTGCTTGAAACCAGGTTCAAAAAAAACTCTTCATCTTCATAAAGCTCTTCACTGAATCGTTGGAAATGCTCATGAACCTTTCTATTTTCTTTCTTTAAAAACGGAAGAACTTCATGTCTAAAACGATTTCTTGCATAGACACCCGTTTCATTGCTCGGATCAAACCTTGGTTCAATATTATGAAGGCCCGCATATTCGATTATTTGACTTTTCGTGATTTCAAGAAAAGGCCTGACCAGATTCCCTGTATGGAAACGCCTCTTTATGGGTATGCCTGCTCTTGCCTTACCTGTCGCCCCTCTTGTTAAACGCATGAGCATCGTTTCTATTTGATCATCTCCATGATGCCCCAGGACAAGCGTGGAGGCTTGATGCTTATCCATCATTTCTTCATAGAAAGCAAAACGCAGCTTTCTTGACGTTATTTGTGAGCTTTCCCCCGTCTGCTCCATCCGGGCAGGTACATCGATCCTTTTTCCCTCAAATGTAATGCCCCACCGTTCACATATATGCTCTACATATTTATAATCCTCATAGGATTCTTCACCACGAAACATATGGTCAACACTTGCTACGAGCATCTCGTAATGGAAAAGAGGTTGAATTTCCTTAAGGATATGGAGAAGCACCAACGAGTCCGGTCCTCCGGAAACGCCTATTAGCAACTTCGAGTTTTCCTTAATCAATTCGTTTCTATAAATTGTGCTCAGAACTTTTTCCTTTAACATACAATCTTCCTTCTTTATGGACAGGCATTAGTTTTATACGATTCAATCATGAAATGGTTTCAACTATTCCATGGCATTCACCTAATAACTATATCATAACAACTGTTCATATATGTAAAGAACATAGAGCATCGATATGATGGCAACCAGCAAAAAAGTTTCAAAAAAACCGCCGCTTTTCTTTTTTGAATTGTTTTGGGACCTTCTTGCTTGTCTCGTTGAAGGTTGCATTGTTTGTTGCTGACCCGTCGCTGCCTGGGTCAGGCCCTTTTTCTTCGAATGGTTTTGCTTACTTAGCACCGTGACCAAATCCTCCCGCATTTGGAGGGCTGAATCATACTGCCCGTTGAGCGCTTTGTCCAACATCTTCCTGTAGGGGTGCAATTCCTTTTTCTGCTTAATCAAGTCGTTAAGCTGTCTATACCCCTCCCCTTTTTTGTGGAAACGTCCAGGATAGGCAGAATTGATTATAATCATCGCCACAGCGAACAAGTCATATTGCGGATCGGCCTTTCTTGATCCAAGTCCCCAGTAGCCCCTGTCAAAGAACTCGGTGAATTCTTTAACAGATCGCCCAATTAAGGTGGTTCCGCCAACATCCACGCACCGTACCTTATAGGCTGGTGAAGTCACGATCAAATTCTCGGGTTTCAAATCGCCGAACACCCAGCCATTGGTATGCAAGGCAGACAAGCTTGTTAAAAGCTGAAGCATTAGGACTCCTATCCATGATGACCCTTTCTTATCGATGAAACGCAAAAAATCGTGTCCGTGGATATATTCCATGACATAAAAAGGGAGCTGCTTTCCTGTTTTCATGAAATCGTCCGCTTCCAAAAAGGAAGGCCCAAGGGTAGACCCCTGGACCTTTGAAAAGGATTTTAGGATATTCATCTCCGAAATAATGGACGTCCCATTATCACTGAGCTTTAAAGCATAATGACGATTTCCGCTTTCAACCAAATAAACGATCCCGTTCGCTCCACACCCCAATTCTTTAATTATTTTGTACTGGTTTTTATTCCATTTTCCAGTGACCAAACTGCCAGGCAGGAGTTTACATTGATTCCTCAAAGTATTGTTCATCATCATGTGATAACAATCCCCTCAATGAACGTTTTTTATTGAAATATGTTAAAGCTTCACGAATGGCTGGACCTGTCGGAGTGAGTCCCCCTGTACTAAGCTTAGGAAAAGTTGCCGTCAAGGCTTCAAGGTTGGGGGTCCAATCCAGCAACTTTTCAACGTCATTTCTTTTCCCAGGAAATACGAATACGGAAAAACGGCTGTCACCCATCCTTGCATTCATACTAAGGGAAAGATCTAATAAGGAATCTTTCACTGTAGGCAGTTTATGTTTCATGCTTGCACTGGTATCAACAAGAATCAGTACTTCGAGCTTGCTTGTTTCCCCAAGCTCATCGACCACCTCCATCACTTCTCCTCGTTTATCCGGCGGAAGATCCTCCATCGTTTTCGAATCTCCAAGTATTTGTTGAAGTTCACGATTGATAACTCCCTGTATAGTTTGAGTCATTGCCTTTTGGGTCACCATCTGTACGGTTTGGGACAACTGCTGCGCATAGACTATTTGACTTACGCCACCTCCTGAACCAGCAATCTTCTCGATTTCCTTAAGTCCCTTTTCATCTATCACATCATTTTCCATTACACCTATGACATTGATGGTTATGCCTTGCTCCCTTGCTAATTCAGCCATGGCAGACGGCTCCTCACCATGATTTGAACATCCGTCGGTTATAAGCAAAATCTGTCTTAATGTTCCTGCTTTCATGTTTTGCTCTCCCTTCCTATCAATTTGTTACCATAATTGACTAAAAGAGGGGAAATTATACGCAAAAGACATCACATCAAGTCACATATGGAGCGGAATGATTGAAAAGAGTTCATCTCTTTACCTTTTATCCTTCTTCCATTTACACCACCTCATTTTTGGTTTTGTTTATTTTATATATAAACGGCCCCTACTGGGCCTTTTTGCGTTTTGGGGAAACGGGAATGGATGCCCATTTCGGTGTGTTATGCTTAATTTTCGATGTTACCACTGTCATGTCATCATCTATGATCCCTTTTGTACGGATAACCTCCTCCAATATTAAATCAGAGATTTCCTGCGGATCGTCCGTTTCCATTTCCTTGATTTTTCGTTTAAGCCAGAACTCGATATTTTCGACATGTGAGGGGCCATCGAACACTCCATCACTCATCATGATTAATATGTCCCCTGCCTTCAGCTCTTCTGATACTACATCAACATCGAAATCCTGGATGATCCCCATAGGGAGGTTACTTGATTCAATTTTTATTATCCTATCCCCCCTTTTAATGAAACTCGGTATCGAACAGATTTTTAAAAACTTAGCCCTTGCGTCCTGAAGATCAATCATTGCCAAATCAAGAGTCGAAAATATTTCATCGGTAGTGCGTAGAGATAATACGGAGTTTACGGATTTAATGGCTATTTTTTCTTCTATTCCCGATTGTAAAAATTTTTGTAGCAGCTTTAATGTTTCTGTACTTTCAAAATGGGCCCTTTCCCCATTTCCCATTCCATCACTAATGGCTATTGCGAATTTGCCGCAGCCAATTTCCATGGTCGTATAACTATCTCCTGATACAAGCCCTCCCCCCTTGGCAGCATGAGCCACACCCGTTTCGACCGTGAATTTTTTTGCTGACCTAAATATCACCTCACATTGCCCGCTTGGATACGTTGCACACTCTTCTGAATGAACGACTATCGTTTCCCCTAAAATGTCAGAAAGCATAGGTGCAATCAACTTTTCACATTCCCCTCTGCCCTGGCAGTATGGGACACTCATCTCTATATCAACATTTCCTTGTTCTAGACTGTATATTTCAACATGACCTATGTGCAGTCCAAAATCCTGGATGGCTTCCAAAATGGATTCTTCGTGTACATGATGATTCTTCCTTTCCCTTTGAATTTCTTTCGCAAAATCATCCATTACTGCCGAAACGCCCCGCAGTTGATCCGCCACTAGCTTCCGACTTTCCTTCACCTGCCTTTTTAATTTTTGGTTAGCTTCAAAATAAGTAAGCTCCTGTGATATCGCCCCGATGACCTGAGGCCCGCGACTACAATATTTCCCCCATTCTTTTGAAGTTTTTTGGGGGAGTTGACCATTATTTTCACTTAATTGAAGCATAATTTCCTGCATGCCGTCATAGGTTGTATTAAAGTTCTTGGACCAGCATTGCTCCTTTTTAAAACAAAGCTGGCACGTCTTTTCCGTTACATTACTTAAGAAGTAGTCGAATTCTTTCTCATCTTCCTCCAATCTCCCCCTTTCATCCACTTGCGAAAAGCTATTAGAAAGCGCCTCAAATACATGTGAGAATTGCTCCACCCTTTGAGCGGTGACATCCCTCACTTTTCGGGCATACTGCTGCTGTTCATCAGAATTCTCGACTGTTCCCGGTATATGTTTCGCTATTTTGTTGATGATGGATGACGGTGTCAATATGAATAGTGCCACAGCTATAAGTGATTCATAAAGGGTCACCATGATATTATTGGTGCCCTCACCATATAAACCTATCAGTAATGTAGCAATCAAGAGGCCGCTAGCAACCCCTATCTTCCTTCCCTCCTTCAACAGACCGCCCAGAAGCCCTGAAAATGCGAGAAGGCTCATTTGATATAGACTGGCAATACTTGCCAAGCTGAATATCAATCCAGTAACTACACCTACAGTGGAGCCTATGGCGGCCCCTCCCGCCAGCCCGAAGAGGAGGACCAGGTATCGCGAGAATATATGGTCGAGTGATAAATCATATATCATCCAGCCGATGGTTCCGGTCATAACCGAAGCCAGCAAGATGATGATGCTGACAATTTCCTCCGTCTTTAATGATTGGGACTTTGTCCTAACGGTCAGCATCGGGATGGACTGTATGAAGATTAAAGTTAAAATCATCGCCAGTCCCGCCTCTACCCCTATCATCATCAGGTCGTACAGCTGAATCGTTCGAAATACCAGATATTGCTCGGCCAGGTTGACCAGGAATAGTGAAGCGAAGACGTACATCGACATTGTCTTGAATTGTCCTTCCACGGCGGGCTTCTTGATCTTATGAAATAACAGGAGCAGGAACGCCGATGCAAAGATGACTAAACTATTCGAATAGTGAACGGTCAGCCCACCTGCAATCAATCCGAATAAAGCCAGTGGAGCCCTATCACGTCTCATGAGAAAAACAGCTGCGAAAAACGGAAGTCCAAATGGTGCCAGCTGCGAAAGAATTAAAGCCCGTCCTAATAAAAAACCTATGATTGCTAAAGATATACCTTTTTTTATGAATATGTCTTCACTCTTCATTTGCAGTTGTTGGATCCAATTGATGGCCCCTGCCTTCGCTTCTTTTAACTGAACATCTCCAAGAGGTTCCATCATAGGTCTTTCTACTTTTTCCATTTCAACACCCCATTCATATTAGTGATTTTTATTATAAAGAGGGCTTGTCTATTTTTTTGTCAGAATTTTATAAGCGGATAAGAAAAACGTTCGACGAAATTCTTCTTGAACAATCATTTGTATACAGGTTTTTGTGCCTTTTTTCCCAATACAGAAACGGGTGTTCTTTTTTTTTTGAAGAAAAGCAAAGTTTTTAGGTTATTTTTGCGGAAAATAACACGAATAAATAATCAGGAAATGGAAACCGACAAACTTTATTTTTTTTGTTGACATTTTTTCTTCACGAATGTAAGATATAACTTGTGCTTCAGTAGCACTTATCATTATGGCGGCGTAGCTCAGCTGGCTAGAGCGTACGGTTCATACCCGTGAGGTCGGGGGTTCGATCCCCTCTGCCGCTATCTTTTATCATGAAAATCACGGCCCGTTGGTCAAGCGGTTAAGACACCGCCCTTTCACGGCGGTAACACGGGTTCGAATCCCGTACGGGTCATCAAATACCAAAAGCGCCCCTGCACACTTATCTCTGGTAAGTGTGCAGGGGCGCTTTTTTTTATATCGTTGATAATAAAAGAAGACAAGCCGGCAAGCTTGCCTTTATCTACACTATGAATAATTTCACAGGAAAAGTTGCTAAACTATTATTTTCAGCAGCAGTTTTATCCGCGTCTTCCTCCTCGACCTCCCCGTTTCGTTTCGGTGCTACGTTTTAGGGTCGTTAAGCGGTCTTCGCTATCCTTTAAGAATTTAGCCATTTTTTGCTCAAAGTTTTCTTTTGGTTGGAAACCATTACCTTTCGAGCGGAAGTCTTTGGAACGGCTGTCATTCCCTCTTCCTTGGCGCGGACGTGGTGTGTATGCAGGTTTTTGCTCACCTTCAGGACGGTCTATCGCTTTTTTTATGGACAAGCCAATCTTGCCATCTTTAACGTTGATGACTTTCACCTCAACTGTATCGCCCACTTTTAAATGATCATTGATATCCTTGACATAGTTATCAGCCACTTCACTGATATGGACAAGACCGGTTGAACCTTGAGGTAGCTCTACAAATGCACCAAAATTAGTTATGCCTGTTACTTTACCTTGTAACTTGCTGCCTACTTCGATTGACATAAAAAAAATGTTCCTCCTTAGAAATGTTAAAAAATCTCTTCACACTATATTATAACGAAAGTAAAAAAACAGTGTCAATATTAGTCACTATCTTCCTTCCCTTTTGGAAGGGTAAAAATAATCTCACCTTTTTCAGACAAGAAATAATCCCGTCTTGCTATTTTCGCTATATAGTCGTCGTCATTAAGCTTTACGATTTCTTCTTTAAGAAGGGTCTCGTCTTTTTTCAATTCAGCTAACTTTCCCTTCAATTCTTCCTTTTGTTGAACTTTCTCATCCAGTGCAACATTTTGCGTTATGAGGGTGGAAACGGCAAAAATCAAAAAGACAGCGGCGAAAACTGAGTATAGAGTTAATCTACGCATTAGACCACGCTTCTTTTTTTCTACGGTTTGTACTTTTTTCTCTTGTTGAGCGACGTAGGGATTTTCTATTTTTGCCACTTTCCTTTTACGCAGGCTACTCATTTTTTTATCGCTCCTCATTTCTTTTTATTTTTCCATCCATTTATTGTTCTAAATATAGAATTCTTTATTTTCAATAAAATTCCTTTTCCTTTATTATAAAACTTCCCGACGTTTTTCGTAACAAAAACCGGCAATAAATTCCATATATAAGTCAGAATCCATTTTAAAGGTCTCCAGAATATATTCAAAATAAAGAGAAGTAATTTCCCCGCCCATTTTAATAAGGCCAAAACGAACTTACCTATCCCGATGATGATGGCTAATATGGATACTATTACCCATTTTATCGGTAGAAATATCAGCATGTGAACCGAATTCGCTATAAATCTCGCCAACTTTATCACAAGTATTATCAAAAACTCTAAAAAACGTAGATAGAAGCCTTTGAAAAGTGCTTGATAAGCTGAAAAACCGCATAATAAGGCCAAAAATAAATAGAGGCGAAACTCTCCCTCATTCACTAAAAACAAAACATAAAAAATAAGGAGACCCTGAATGATCCAGAAAAGGAAGTCATGGATGAATACAATCCACCTTTTCCTTTCTGAACGATTCAGGAACCGGCTATACGTATCCAGGGCAGCTCCAAAGCCACTGCCCATGCCTATCATCGCAAGCAACGTATAAAATTGGATCGTTAAGGTCATTTGAACAACTTGCCAAAGAATCCTTTAGCTTTCTCCCCTGATTGCTCATCTAAATAAACAAGGTCGAAAATCTTTCCCTTAATGGAAACGATGCCTTTATCAACGTCCAAATTCTTCATTTGCAAGTTTTGGCCCCGGATTGATAAGAATCCCATTGACGTTTCGAGCAGAAACTCTTCATTATCGAAACTTTCAACTTGTTTGACACCGGTAATATCAAGTAAACGGCGGCCTTTCATCGTTACATCATGCTCTTGGGTCGTTCCCTTTGTGTAACCAGCATTCGGATCAATATATTGGCTCATTTTTTCATCCCTCACAGTACCACTGATTTTGTACAAGTGTATGTCCGTAAGATTGGAATTAGAACCAAGCCTGTCCTTACTCCTCCGCTAGCTTTTCTTCCTTTACGATGGTATACATATCTGCAGCCGCTTCTTTTTTCGTCGTTTCTTGAATTTTATCGACACGTACCGTAACAAGCTTTTGACCGAATCTTACTGTCAACTCATCGCCATCTTTCACATTCGAACTTGCTTTGGCCTGTTGTCCGTTAATCGTGATTCTCCCTTTATCCGCAACCTCCTTTGCAAGTGTGCGGCGCTTGATCAACCTTGAAACTTTCAGGAATTTATCCAATCTCATCGACATTCAAATCTCTCCCTTAATTAAAGTCCTTTAGCTTTTGCTTCATCCCAATATGAATCCAGTTCTTCCAATGTATAATCCTCAAATTTTTTGTCTGCCCTTTGAATGCACTCTTCTATATATGTAAAACGCTGGTGGAATTTTTGATTTGCTTTGTAGACGGCTTCTTCCGCTTGTATGTCATAATAACGTGAAATGTTGACAAGCGCAAAAAAGAGGTCGCCCAGCTCTGATTTTATTCTTTCAACATCCCTGTTCGGGCTCAATATTTCCTCTTCCAATTCCTGCACTTCTTCCCTGACCTTTTTCCAGGCTTCGGAAACCTCATCCCAATCAAATCCGACCTTCGCAGCCCTTTTTTGGTACTCTTCGGCCCGAAGTAAGTTTGGCAGCGATTTCTCAATACCATCCAGTATGGATTTCAGAGCTTTTGTTTCGCTTCCTTTTTCATCTTCTTTGATTTTCTGCCAGTTCACTAATACATCTTCCTCGCCGTTCACTTCAACATCTCCGAATACATGAGGATGGCGCCGAATCATTTTTGCCGTAATGCCTTCAATCACATCATCTATCGTGAACATGCCCTCATCTTCACCGATTTGTGAATGAAGCATCACCTGAAGCAGGACATCCCCAAGTTCACCAACCATACCCTCATCGTCACCTTCGTCAATGGAATCAATCAGCTCATATGCTTCTTCTATTAGATATTTCTTTAAACTTTCATGAGTTTGTTTCTTATCCCAAGGACATCCGTCAGGACCTCTAAGTTCTGCGATGACCCGCCGCAGCTTAGAAAACTCTCTATATCGTAAAGCTTCATCTTTTACTGGTGGGACATAAACACTCGTCAAGTTACTTAACTCCATCTGACGGTCGAGTTCGAAGAGGGCGCATTTTGTCACTTTTTCCTGACTGCTGCCTGCCGCAGTTACGATATATACCACGTAGTCATCCGGGAGCTTTTCCATCAAAGTCAGCTTCACATCGGATGCACTGAATGCGTCATACACCTGTCCGATTATCATATGCTGGGTAATGTGTAAATCATCCGGTGAAAGATCTGTTCCATCCAATAGCTGAAACCCTTCTATCGGATCGATCCTAACAGCCTGAAACAATGGATCAAGGAAACTTTGCCCGCCTTCCAGCTTAATGGCTATTCCAAGAGCCGGACCCTTTTCGAGCAAAAGCTGCACCGTTTTTTCCGCAACCATAGGATGCCCCGGAACTGCGTATAAAATGGAACGGTTTGAAGCCTCTTGTAATAATGTTCCGGCAATTTCTTCATATACAGCTTCAAATTGGTCGTGCTTTTCATATATCCCGTCAAACGCCGTGAAATTTATTCCTTCCCTTTTCAAATCCCCGATTACCGGATGATCAACCGTTCTGACGTAGCATTGTTCTGTTTGTATCAATTTTTTATAAATCCCTAGTGGAAGCTGCTCTAAATCCCCTGCACCAAGGCCTATTATCGTAATCTCATTCATGATTTCTTATACTCCTATTCGTTATTATAAATCGTTTAAGCTTTGAACCTGCAGGTATAAGTGAAAGTTCTTCTTCACCAAATAAGCCTGCCCGAATGGCGGTCATCACAAAAACGGCTGCACCGATCCCTACACCGATCAAAGCTTGGATCGTAGCTAACAACCGGCTCTCGCCCGAGGACATCAATTCGAATAAACCATTGAATAAAACAACCGCAGCCCCCATGTAAACCGTACTCTTCAAGATAATTAACACGTGCCGTTTTTCAATTAATGTCTTTTTAATATGTACTTTCAATACAACATAAAATAATACAGTCATGATCATATACGCAAGTACTGTTGCCGAGGCTGCTCCCGCAATTTTGTAATGGGGCACCAGAACAAGGTTCAAAGCCCACTTGCTGCCCACCCCCACAATCGTAATGATCACCGGCACGAACGAATGGCCTAAACTTTGAATCACTGCCGCTTCCGCCATAATGAGGGATGTAAATAAAATCGATAAAGAGAAAATTGCTAAAGTAATCGTCCCTTTGGCATCAGTGAACAGCATATGATTGACAGGCTTCATCGTCACCACCAGCCCGATCGCAGCAGCGAGCCCGATCGTCGCACTTACACGAAGCGCCAATTTGATCTTATTCAATAAATCAAGTTCACTTTTACTCTGAACGAATCCGGATATTACAGGTACTAGCGCCAATGCAAAAGAATTAGCCACGACTGTACCTAGCTGAAGCAACGGCTGTCCTCGATCATATACCCCTTTCCATTCTTTGGCTTCCCCTTCCCCCATTCCCGTTTCCCTTAGCAGGGAATACAAGTGCAGTGAATCGACAAACTGAAACAAGATAAGGATCAAACCAGTTATGCAAAAGGCCAATCCTTGGAAAATCAGGGCTTTGGAAATTTTGATGAAATTCACCGGTTTGATTCTCATTCGTAAAAAAAGCTTCCATTCTTCTCTTAAAATAACGAAAGCAATTAGCAGTACCATGCCTGTCATGCCGCCGGTTACCGAACCGAGGACCGCCCCCTTGCCGACCACATAATGAGAGTAGCCCTGATACACGAATATTGTGGAAAGGACCAGAATCGTCAGCACACGGATGCATTGTTCAGCGACCTGCGAACTTGCCGTCGGTAACATGTCGTTTATTCCTTGAAAATAGCCTCTTAAAACAGATGAAATCGGCATTAATAAATAGGAATAGGCAACGATCCTCAGCAGACCGGCTAAATGCGGATCCTTCATCCATCCTGCAATCCAATCAGCGCCAAGGAATAGTGCAGCAAACATCATGACGCCTATCGAACTTAAGACGACGAATGATGTCACTAATATGTCTTTGACCGCGAAGTTATTTTTGGAAGACTCCCGTTCTGCAATTAGTTTGGATATGACTACCGGAAAGCCGATTGTTGATAATGTAAAGGCAACACCGTAGAAGGGATAAACCTGTTGATAGATATAAAATCCGATGTCACCAGCAATGTTCTGATATGGTATGCGATAGGCCGCGCTCAAAACTTTTACGATAATCGCTGCTGCACTCAAAATCAACGCACCTCGAAAAAGTTCATTTGATGTTTTAACAGGCTTTTCAGCCATATTTTTTCCCCTTTTCACTCATATGTGGTAGTTATTATAGCATAATTCCAATGGGTATTTTTCAATTCCAGCCATACTGTCAATCATTTTCCATATCCACTTCTTTTAGAAAGTGCAAAAAGGACAGCGCGATTGCTGCCCTTTCCACCTTTAAAAATATAATGGCATGTCCAAGGTTACTGCTCCATTTGTCTAGCTAGGAAACTTGCTGCTGTTTCAACCGATTTCTGTTCCACTTCACCAATGGTACTATCTTTAGAGAAAATCAAGACGGCACCAATCGGGTCGCCACTCGCAATGATCGGAGCTGCAGTATAAGATTGGACCTCTTCATCATTGGAATCAACGAATGAAATTTGTCCGTTCGGAGACTCCAGGACAGGATTTCTTTCTTCCATGATTTTTTCCACTAGATCACTGACGCTTTTATTTAAGTATTCTTTTTTGGATCCGCCTGCCACTGCAATGTAAGTATCCCTGTCACAAATCATAACTGGGTTTCCAAGGCTATCATATAGTGCTTCTGCATATTCCCTTGCGAAATCGCCTAATTCACTAATAGGAGAGTATTTCTTTAGGATGACTTCTCCATCTCTATCCACAAATATTTCCAGTGGATCTCCTTCACGAATACGGAGTGTCCTGCGAATTTCTTTCGGGATGACGACTCTTCCTAAATCATCAATTCGGCGAACGATACCAGTTGCTTTCATCTAATGTTGCCTCACTTTCATCTAATTGATTTGATAAATCCTCATTTTGTAGCAAAATCATCACCAGCTATTGTACTTAGTATTTTTCTAATGGTAAGTTCTATGCACTTTGAAAAAATTTTTCTTTTTGTTGCATTTTTTTACCATGGTACCTAAAAAAATTTCTTCTAGAGGACAATCATTCAATTTTAGTTTTTTGTGGCTTGCGTCTCTTTTTTTACATACTGCAAACCCTTGGCCATTTCAAATAAGATATTAAGCCACTTGCTTTGTTCCACGCCTTTTATGTGCAGGACCAGCTTCATTCGATTGCCGTCCATGCCGAAGCCCACCATACGGCCATACTTCGATCCCAGCTCGAACACCTTTTGTCCATCCACTTCGCTGCTGACCTTTTCCCTAAGGAGAATGCTGATTTCCTGCTTTAATTGTTTAATGCTTTCAATTCCAGCCTTTTCAGCATATACCTTCATTTCGGCAATCATGAATAAATAGGAAACTTCCTCTGGATATTCTCCGAAACGATCGATCATTTCCTCTTGTAATTCTTCAACTTCTTCAAGCGAAGCTATACCTCTGAACCTTTTATACATTTCTATTTTCTGATGTCCATCCATTATGTAGGCATCCGGGATATAAGCATCCACTTCAACGTCGATTTCCAGGGTGCTCTTTTCTTGGGCTGTTTGGTCATTACGTTTCGCATCTACAGCTTCTTTCAACATTTGTGAATACAGATCAAAACCAACCGAATCGATGAAGCCATGTTGTTGAGCCCCTAGAATGTTTCCAGCTCCCCTGATGGATAAATCACGCATCGCGATTTTGAACCCTGAACCCAATTCTGTAAATTCCTTAATGGATTGAAGACGTTTTTCCGCCACTTCCGTCAACACTTTATCTTTCCTATAAGTGAAGAACGCATATGCCACCCGATTGGATCGACCTACACGGCCACGCAGCTGATAGAGCTGTGAAAGTCCCATTCTATCCGCTTCATTCACTATAAGCGTATTGACATTGGGAATATCAACACCCGTCTCTATAATGGTTGTACTTACCAAAACATCATATTCGCCTTCTAAAAAGCCGAACATGACGGCTTCCAGTTCTTGCTCTGTCATTTGCCCATGAGCAAAGGTGACACGGGCATCAGGCACCAGCATGGAAATTTCTTCTGCTTTTCTTGCTATATCCTCTACCCGATTGTAAAGGAAATAAACCTGACCACCCCTGGCCAATTCCCGTTCTATCGCTTCCGTTACCAAAGAGCCATTATACTCCATGACATAAGTTTGGATCGGGAACCGGTTCTCAGGCGGTGTTTCGATGACGGACAGATCCCTCACGCCCAACATAGACATATGTAGGGTCCTTGGTATCGGTGTCGCAGTCAAAGTCAGTACATCCACATTTGTTTTTAACCGTTTGATCTTTTCCTTATGTGTAACGCCAAAGCGCTGTTCTTCATCAATGATCAGCAATCCCAAATCGCGGTACACGATATCTTTTGATAAAATCCTATGTGTGCCAACCACAATATCCACCGTGCCGGCCTTCAATCCTTTAATCGTTTCCGTTTGCTGTTTTTTAGTCCGGAAACGGCTCATAAGGCCAATCGAAATGGGATAATCCTGAAAACGCTCCCTTAATGTTTCATAATGCTGCTGGGCGAGGATTGTGGTCGGAACAAGAAATGCAACCTGCTTCCCATCCATTATGGCTTTAAAAGCGGCCCGGATCGCCACCTCTGTCTTCCCATATCCAACATCGCCACATAATAAACGATCCATCGGCCGTTCCCGTTCCATATCCTTTTTGATTTCGACTATGGAACGTAATTGATCTTCCGTTTCGTTATAAGCGAATGATGTTTCGAATTCTCTCTGCATATCACCATCAGGTGAAAAGGCATAGCCCTTTGCCGCTTCTCTTTCTGCGTATAACTTGATTAAATCATCGGCAATGTTCTCAACGGATGATTGAACCTTACTTTTGACACGTTTCCATTCCGTTCCGCCTAGCTTGTAAAGCTTCGGCTCTTTTCCTTCAGAACCGACATATTTTTGGACAAGATCAATTTGGTCGACAGGAACATACAATTTGTCATCCGCTTGATAACGAATATTCAGGTAATCTTTATGGACCCCATTTATCGTAAGGGTTTCAATACCCAAGTATTTTCCGATACCGTGGTTAACGTGAACGACATAGTCACCGATCTTCAGTTCGGAATAACTCTTGATTCGCTCCGCATTCGATAGTTTCTGTCTCCGTACCGATTTCTTTGACTTCTTATTAAACAATTCCGTTTCCGTAATGATACTGAACTTTTGCATAGGCAATTCAAAGCCGCTATTTAGACTGCCGCGTAAAATCTGTACTTTACCTGGAAGAATGCTGTCAGCATTAAACAGTTCTGCGGCCTCTATATCATAATCGGCTAAAACCGAATGCAGCTTTTTTACCCGTTCTTCATCCTGTCCAAGTATGACGACTGTATATTTCCCTTTTTTCCAACGTTCCAGTTCAGCTTTGAACACATTCATCTGTCCATGGAAATTTTGCATTTGTTTACTGGCAAAATTCAGGATATTCTGAGGATTCGTATGCGGTACATGCCGTAAAAACAATGAAAGGTATACAAACGGCCTGCTGGATTTCACTATTAATTCCTGCATGGGATGAGCCAACTTTATGTCGTGGATAATTTGTCCCTGACTTAAAAGGTCCGTGTACCACCCAGCCTCTTCCTTTTCCAACGAATCATTGATTTCCTGGATTCTACTGATTTCATCCAAGAAAACCAAACCATTTACCGGTAAATAATCTATTAAACTAGCTGGATCTTCATACGCCAAACTTAAGTATTTAAAGATTTTGTCGGGTATATTCCCCATTTTCAGCTGTTCAAGTTCATAACTGATCGTTTGAACCAGCTGTTCCTTGGTTTTCTCGTCTTTAAGTTTCTTCAAGCTTTTACTTAATCCGCTCTCGAGCCTTGTTATGATTCTTTCGATATGCTCCGTCTCTAGCAAAGCCTCACTGACGGGGCCAATCGTCACTTTCTTGAGCTTCTCGATGGATCGCTGATCTTCGCTTGAAAAAGTCCTTATTGAATCTATTTCGGTATCGAATAATTCAATTCGTATTGGATTAGGTTCGGTGATCGGATAAATATCGATTATACCGCCCCTGATACTGAATTCACCTGGAGAAGCAACCATTTCGGACCGGTTATAACCCATGGCAATGAACTTATTAAGCGTTGGTTCAAGCTCGATGTCTTCCCCTAGATTAAAAGCTAGCTGATGTCTCTTCCAAATATCCTTTGGAGGAAGCACACGACGCACTCCGGGAATCGGGGCAATGACAATCCCTTTCTTTCCCTCCGCCCAAAAGTTCAAAGCCTCTACACGTTGGGCCCTTAATTCCGGGCTGGCAACACTCAAATCAGCCGCAATCAATTCATTGGCTGGATATATATATAATTCTTCCTCGGGAATGAAACTGGATAAGTCCTCATGGAATTTCTGTGCTTGCAATAAATTATGGGTAACTAATAAAATAGGCCTGTTCGTCTTTTCATATACGGAAGCCAGCAATAACGATCTCGAGGAACCTGTCAGACCAGAGACGATTTGCTCCTTAAGCCCTTCATCGATGCCGGCTATTAACGAATGAACATCATCTTGTTTGGAAAACAAGTTCTGCAATCCATTCATTTTCTTTCCCCCCTCTCTTTAACGTGCGAAAAACATTTACTGTATTTGAACTTGGCCATCACCAAGATCCTCTATTAACGGCAATTTATGTGCCCTGGTATTCCAGACAAACGGAAAAATGCTTTGGATTTTGTCCAAAGCCCTCTCCCGCTAATGAATAATATAATCGTTTTCATATAAATCAGGGTTTCTTTGCAGCGATTCATGGCAATCTTCACATATCGCCCTTACATGCATATCCCCTTCAGAATCATAAACGATCATCTCTTGTCGCTCTTCATCGGTAAGTTGATTAAAACCTAACTGCTCCGTACTCAGTGAGTGTGCCTCGATTGAGCCCAGCTTAGTTCCGCAATGTCGGCATCGATAATGGAGAGCCATTTGGTAACCCCCTATTTTTGTAATAGTGTTAGTATGTACAAAAGTAGAGGGGTTTTATTCAGCGAAACAGGAAGATATTATTCTTTACTTATATCTACTCTCTGCTTATTGGTTATATTCGTTCATGACCTGTATAAATGGTTTTTCCAACCAGGCTTCACATGAAGCTGCGCTTTTTTCGATCGTTGCCCCGACTTGATCCCATTCTTCAGGCGAAAAACGCCCTAATACATAATCAGATACCGGAATACGGCCAATCGGGCGGCCAATGCCTATTCTGATTCGATTGAATTCCTGTGTACCCAAATGGGCAATTGAAGATTTTATCCCATTATGACCGCCTGCACTTCCTTTTTGACGAAGGCGAAGCTTTCCTGGAGGCAAATCAAGGTCATCATATATAATGACCAAATCCGCGATATCCACCTTAAAGAAATGCATGACAGCCGAAATGGATTCTCCTGATAAATTCATGTAGGTTAAGGGTTTAAGCAATAAAACCTTTTCTCCCTTTACCATTCCTGAACCATATATCCCCTTATGTTTTGCTTGATCAAGAGGGATCGACCATCTTTTGGATAACTCATCTATTACTTCAAATCCGACGTTATGCCGAGTTTTTTCATATTGTTTACCTGGGTTCCCTAACCCTACAATAATTTTCATGATTCACACTCCGTCATTACGGTTATTTAGGGAGTTACGCTGGGACGAAGTTTTTCCAAGATCATTGACCTTAGAAAAATAGTACCCTAATTTCAAGCTGGACTGCAAGCGACCGGAGAACTAATTAGGTAAAATCCAAATTAAAGGAATCCATTACAAAAAAAGTCCGTCCGGTTTAAATGGATGCATTCCAGAGATTGAAAAGACGTAACTCGTTAAGAGCTACGCCTATTATATCACGATTCACTTGTTTAATCCCGGCATCATGACTCTGGTGATGCCTTGGTTTCCCTGCCTTCTTCATTTTCAGGGATGCCGCCATCCTGCTGTTCACCTGTACTTATTTCCTCTTCCTGACGAGGAGCCAAAACAGATGCAACAACTTCTTCACCATCGTTGCCGATTGTAACTTGCTTATTCGTTTGGATATCGGATATGTAGATTGTTTCCCCTACCTGAAGTTCTGTAACGTCAACATCGATGGAGTCAGGAATGTCATTAGGTTTAGCCGTAACCGTCACTTCATGAAGAGACTGCTGAAGGACCCCACCGTCTTTCACGCCTTTGCAAACACCGACAAGGTTAATGCGAACTTGTGCCTGTAATTGAGCGGACATATCTACAATTAAAAAGTCTGCATGATAAATGGAGTTTTTTATTGGATCCTTTTGATAGTCAGAGAGCATGACTTTATAACTCTTACCTTCCAAGTCCAAAGAAATGATTCCATTACGGCCTATTTCCTTGATTGTCTTTTGAAGCTCAATATTATTGACTGAAATGGCCGTACTGTCATTTTTATTGCCATATACTATCGCAGGGATTTCGCCGCTTTCTCTCAAATTCCTTAAATTAGAGTGTTTTGAACCCGTACGTTCTTTTGCAGCTAATATATTACTCATACATCCTCCGCCTTCCTAAATATGAATTACAAGTTTCTCTATATTTAACATTTCCCTAAATGGCGAATCATTAAACATGAAAGGTAAAATCCGAAGGGAGCAAGAAGGCGATAAACATATGGTAAACATAGGAATCCGCTGCAAAATCTTTTTTCATTCTTTTTTTCTCTAACTCAAGCGTGAATCGCTTTTTTTTCCATTTCCCCCTCGACTTGCATCACTCGGTCTAGGATTTGGGCTGCTAGTGATGAGTATTGAATACTATCCTTTTTCCGCGGTCTAGGCAGATTGATTTCCTTATTCATGACGACTTTGCCTTCTTCGATTAATATGACACGGTCGGCAAGCATAACGGCTTCTTCAACATCATGTGTAACAAGTAAGGCAGTAAAGTCCCTTTCCCTCCATAGTTCTTCTATCAGCCTTTGCATGCCAATCCTCGTTAAAGCATCCAACGCCCCTAGTGGCTCATCCAAAAGGAGAATGTCAGGTTGGTTAACCAATGCCCTCGCCAATGCAATCCTCTGTTTTTGCCCCCCAGATAAAACGGACGGCCAATCATTTGCTCGATCTGCCAGGCCCACTAGCTCCAGCAATTCCATTGCGTTTGGCTTCCAATCCCCTTTCAAGCCTACACCAATATTTTGAAGGATTTTTTTCCAAGGAAAAAGCCTGCCATCCTGAAACATCGTACGTGATGATTTATTTAAGCCATTCAACGGCTTTCCATTTACCAGTATTTTCCCACCCGTCGGCTTTTCCAGTCCTGCCACAAGACGAAGCAAGGTGCTCTTCCCACAACCACTCTTACCGACAATGGCTATGAATTCCCCCTTTTTAAATGTCAAGTCCATCCCCTTCAATACTTCAAACTTCCCAAAATCCTTTCTTACACCATGCAACTCCAACGAATTTCCATTTTTCATGTTAATGACCTCCTCATTGGTATGACGGATGCCACTTTAAGCATCTTTTTTCAATCACTTTGGCCGCAACGTCCGATATTTTTCCTAATAAGGCATATAAGAGAATACTAAGAACAACTATATCCATCCTCATGAATTCCCGGGCATTCATAGCCATATATCCAATTCCGGAATTAGCGGAAATTGTTTCCGCAACAATTAATGTGACCCACATGATTCCAAGAGAGAAGCGGATACCCACCAAAATGGATGGAAAGGCTGCAGGGAGGAGTACATTCCAGAATAAAGAAAAACCACTTAACCCATAAACCCTCGCCGCTTCGATTAATCCCTTATCCACCGATTTCACACCATGAAATGTATTTAAATAGATAGGAAATAGAACCCCTAAAGCGACAAGGAAGATTTTCGCTTCTTCCTCTATACCAAACCATAGAATCACCAGTGGTATTAAAGCTAAATGGGGAATATTACGCAACATCTGAAGCGAGGTATCGAATAAAGCTTCAGCAATGGATGATAATCCATTTAATAAACCTAGTACAAAACCAATGATCCCGCCTATTAAAAAGCCGATGAAGGCACGCTGAGCACTGATGCCGATATAATCAATAAGTTCACCTGTCCCCAATAAAGCAACACCTGCTTGAAACACTTCAGTCGGGGCAGGCAATATCCGATCCGACAAAATCCCCCACAAAGACAGCAGCTGCCAAGTTACCAAAAGGAGGATGGGCACAAGCCATGATATGTGGTGGAACCTATTGAACTTTTTGTTTAACTTCATCTTCAATTTCACTTCCTTTTGTAGGGTAGTGGTCATTAGCCAATATTTCCCCGAATGGGCTCGTAGCATTTGAAACAGGTCCTTGCAGCCGTTCAACAGGGAGTAAAGGGAATAATAATTCCGCAACTCTGTACGCTTCTTCAAGATGGGGGTATCCAGATAAAACAAAGGATTCTATTCCGATTTCTTCATATTCTTTCATTCTGGCAGCAACATTTTCTGCACTCCCAACCAGTGCCGTACCGGCGCCCCCGCGCACAAGACCTACACCTGCCCATAGGTTAGGGCTAATTTCAAGCGAATCCCTGTTTCCGTTATGGAGTTGCGCCATCCGCTTCTGGCCTACTGAATCAAATCTTTCAAAAATCTTCTGTGAATTTTCAATCATTTCGTCATCCACATATTTAATGAGTTCCTCTGCTGCCTGCCAAGCTTCTTCTTCCGTTTCTCTTACAATGACATGCATCCGTATGCCAAACCTGACCTCACGTCCATATTCTGCTGCCCTTTTACGTACCTTTTCAATTTTTTCAGCTACTTGTACCAAGGGTTCACCCCAAGTCAAGTACACATCTATATGCTTTCCTGATATATCGATGGCAGGGTCGGAGGAACCCCCGAAATAGAGTGGCGGGTACGGTTTTTGTACAGGTGGCAAAAGGATGTCCCCGCCTTCGACCTTTAGGTGCTCCCCTTCAAAGTCCACTTTACCCCCGGACATTTCCTTTCTCCAGATATCAAGAAATTCATCTGTCTGCCCATATCGTTCCTTATGATTCAGAAATACGCCATCACCCGCCAATTCGACCGGATCCCCTCCAGTTACTACATTGATCAAGAGACGTCCATTCGACAGCCGGTCGAAGCTCGAAGCCATCCTGGCAGCCAAGGTTGGCGACATTAAACCTGGGCGGACCGCAACTAAAAATTTCATTCTTTCCGTGGCGGAAATCAACGAAGAACCCACTACCCATGCATCCTCACAAGACCGTCCCGTCGGAAGCAACGCTCCTTCAAATCCCAAATGATCGACCGCCTGTGCTATTTGCTTTAAATAAGGAAGCGTGATTGCCCTTCCTCCCTTTGTTGACCCTAAATAGCGACTTTCCCCGTGTGATGGTAAAAACCAAAAAACTTTCATTTGTATTTCCCCCTTAATGTTTTTTAAGATCTGCTGAAGCATCCAGAATATTAATCTTGCTTGGGATTAACTTAAGATTGTAAAAAGTATCGGCAATCTTTTGTTGATCATCCAAAACGGCATTGGAAATCTCCTCGAGTCCATATTCTTTTCTTTTCAATGTTTTTTCCAATGCCTCAACACTCATTCCAATTTCCGGAGATAGAAACTCAGCGACATCTCCTGGGTTCTCTTCAATCCACTTATCAGCCTTTATCAGTTCTTCTTTGATAATCTTTAACGCCTCTTCATTCCCGGCAAATGAATCAGTTGCCAAGAAGAATTCACGATTCGCCACAAGTCCATCTCCATCCAGGATCGTTTTCGTTTCAAGTTCCAATTCCGCCGCTGATAAAAATGGATCCCATATTACCCAGGCATCAATTTGATTTCCTTCAAAAGCGGCCCTCGCATCTGCCGGCGGTAAGTAGACCGGGGTAATATCATCAAGAGTAAGTCCTGCTTCCTCTAAAGCTTTGACCAATAGATAATGAACATTGGAGCCTTTATTCAAACCAACCTTCTTTCCCTTTAAATCTTTCACATTTTTGATGGGTGAATCCTTTTGTACAACTATAGCCTCTCCTGATGGGTTTGCCGGTTGATTGGCAATATAGACAAGCGGAGCCTTGGCTGCTTGTGCAAATATCGGCGGCGCCTCCCCTGTGTGCCCAAAATCAAGGCTTCCGACATTCAAGGCTTCAAGCAGCTGAGGTCCTGCAGGGAATTCAGTCCAATCGACGGTATATCCCACTTCTTTCAAATGTGTTTCCAGACTCCCTTTTGATTTTAAAATATTTAATGTCCCGAATTTTTGATAACCGATTCGGATGGTTTTATCTGATTCTTTTGCGTCAGCACTCTTGGAACTATTCTTTTCCTGCCCACATGCACTTACTATCAGCATGAAGATGCTGAAGATGGACAGCAGCCATATCTTTCGTTTTCTCTTCATATTCTGCACACCCTTCTTAAACAATTTATATAAAAATAAAAGGCTCCTTTCCTTCACCAATTGGACAATAGGGCAAAATGATGCCTAATGTTCAATGGTAAGTGAAAAGGAGCCTTCGGTAGTCCGATCGGCGTTAACCAGTATGCACTTGCGTAGTACAGTTTTTCATTCCATGAATTTGAATTGAATTTGTATAGTTATTTTATTATTACTATTCTCATCTGTCAACTAAGGATTAAAAATTTTCTGAAACCTTTAAACAAAAACACGGCGAGCCCGAAAGGCCCGCCGTATTTTCGTTTATTTTGTTATCAATCGAATAATGTGCTGACTGATTGTTCCTCATGTACACGAATGATTGCCTCTGCAATCAAAGGTGCTACAGAAAGTCCAACAATTTTATCGATCTTCTTATCTTTAGATAGGGCAATCGAGTTAGTCACGACCAATTCCTTGATCGTTGAATTTTGAATCCTTTCGATGGCAGGACCTGAAAGGACTGGGTGAGTACAACAAGCGTACACTGCTTTAGCCCCATTCTCCACAAGGGCATTGGCCGCTAATGTAATAGTTCCTGCAGTATCGATGATGTCATCAATCAGTATTGCTGTCTTCCCTTCAATATTACCAATGATGTTCATGACTTCAGCCACGTTCGGTCTTGGGCGGCGCTTATCGATAATGGCGATCGGTGCTTTTAGGCGATCAGCCATTTTACGGGCACGTGTTACACCACCATGATCTGGGGAAACGATGACGATATCACTTAAATCTTTTTCCTTGAAGAAATCAGCTAAAATCGGAACGGCAACAAGGTGATCGATTAGAATATCGAAGAAACCTTGAATTTGAGGTGCGTGAAGATCTAATGTGATTACACGGTGGGCACCAGCCGTTTCTAAAAGATTTGCGACAAGTTTAGCTGTAATCGGTTCACGCGCACGCGCTTTACGATCTTGTCGGGCATAACCGTAATATGGCATTACAATATTGATCGTTTTAGCTGAAGCACGTTTAAGAGCATCGATCATAATTAAAAGTTCCATTAAATTTTCATTCACTGGTTGGCTTGTTGATTGGATCACGAATACGTCACAGCCACGAATACTTTCTTCAATATTAATTTGAACTTCACCGTCACTGAAACTTGTTACGCTACATTTTCCAAGTTCAACACCGATTGCAGCAGCAATTTCCTGAGCTAAATCGAAGTTTGAATTTAAAGAGAATACTTTTAAATTAGGATCTAAATACTGATTTGACATGATGACCTCCGTCGGTTATTTATTAAATTTCAAATTTTTGACATAATCTTCTTTGTTAACTTGACGAGCCCGAGCAACGGATAGGGCTTCCTGCGGTACATCATGCGTGATGGTTGAACCAGCAGCTACATATGCCCCTTCTCCTACTGTCACAGGTGCAACCAGATTAGAATTGCAGCCTATGAAGACATTGTCTTCAATCTTCGTCAAATATTTATTTTTCCCGTCGTAATTCACGGTAATAGATCCGCAGCCTATATTAACATTCTCCCCAACCTCTGCATCACCAATATAACTCAAATGTGACGCCTTGCTTCCTTTGCCAAAAACGGTCTTTTTAATTTCGACAAAATTACCGATCTTAACGGAATCCTTAATATCTGATTGAGGCCTAACATGTGCGAATGGACCGATTTTAACAAAACTTCCAATACTGCTTTCGTGTACAACCGATTGGAGGACTTCCGTTCCATCACCAATTTCACAATTACTGATTTCCGTATTCGGGCCAATCAAGCAATCCTGCCCGATAATACTTTTTCCTTTAATGAATGACCCAGGGTTAATGACTGTGTCCTGTCCGATTTGCACATCCGCTTCAATGAACGTTGTAACCGGATCGATGATCGTTACACCGTTCCTCATATGCGTTTCATTGATGCGTTTCCGTAAAATTTGCTCTGCCTGCGATAAAGCCACACGGTCATTCACACCCAATGTCTCCTCGAAATCACTGGATTGGAAAGCCGTCACCACTTCGCCTTCTTCTTTTAAGATTTCAATAACATCCGGTAAGTAATATTCTCCCTGGACATTTTCATTTGAAACTTTTTTCAGCGCGCTAAATAATGCTTGGTTGTCGAAGCAATATGTACCGGTATTTATTTCCTTAACATATCTTTCTTCTTCAGAAGCATCCTTATGCTCGACGATTTTTTCTACAAGTCCGCCTTCACCGCGAAGGACCCTTCCATAGCCAGCAGGGTTATCTGCATATGCTGTTAAGATTGTTGCTTTCGCCTGACTTTGCTCATGCAATGCTATAAGCTCTCTCATTGTTTCCGCTTTAATCAGAGGCGTATCACCGCAAATAACAAGGGTCGTGCCACTTTTTGCGGATAAAACGCTTTCCGCTTGCTTTACAGCATGTGCCGTACCTAATTGCTGTTCTTGTAAGGCATACTTGCATGAATCACCAAGTTGTTCTTGAACCTTTTCAGCACCATGGCCGATGACTGTTACAATATCTTCTATTTGAAGTTGATTGACTTGATCGATAACATGTTGTACCATTGGTTTCCCGCAAACAGGGTGCAAAACCTTATAAAGCTTAGATTTCATCCTAGTACCTTGCCCAGCGGCCAATATTATTGCATAGCGATTACTCATAACAGGCCTCCATTTTCACCTTTTTATCCACTAAAAATATTATCTCAAATAGTGATTCTTTTCAAGGTAACAATTAAAAGTACATATAATTGTCAACCAATCAGGTGAAAAATTTCCGATATCCGACAGCCTTACAAAGGTTAGCATTGGATCTTGGGACATTATTTTACATGAAATTAATGATGTATACCCGGTCAATGTACAGAAATCACATATCCTCCCCCTTTATCCCAAAACACTGCCACGACCGCGCCACGCCCTATGTACAAGCCATTTAGAAGCACTGCACCCGTTGTTAACTCCCATTCCGAGATCAGGTTACCGGTTCATTTTATCTTAGGTCATTAGGCGGTCCTACTTACAATATCCGGTTAAACAAAAAGGTTTAAAAAATAAAAAGGATGGGTACTTAAACTTTAGATAAAAACGTAAGTTTTACAATTTATTAAAGCAAATGTCTGTATGATGGGCGGATAAGTTCTAAACTTATCTGTTTTTGAATAAATAAAAAAGAGCACTACTTATGAAGTAGGCTCTAGATGCACGAATTATAAATTTAAAGTTTAAAAGTAAGGTTATTTTAAGAAGCACCTGCTCCAGCTTCCTCTAATTCAGTTTCAAGTTCTCCCAATCGATGATATTCTGTCAAGACAGCTTCTTGAATTTTCCCGCGTGTCGAGGAATTGATTGGATGAGCGATATCCCGGAATTCTCCATCTGGAGTTCGTTTACTTGGCATTGCTACAAATAAACCATTGTTTCCGTCGATCACACGAATATCATGAACCACAAATTCATTATCCAGTGTAATTGATGCGATAGCTCTCATACGACCATCCGTATTCACACGGCGTAATCTTACGTCAGTTACTTCCATTTAAGCTCACCATCCCTTTTTGTTGTTGTTAAAACTTAAAGTACATATTCAACAAAAAAACGTGAACTCCTTCTATTATCTGTAATTTTTTTAGAAAATTCAGCCTAGTTTTTAAAAACATTAAAAATTATCCTTATATTACAGAAAAATTACCCATTACGAATTCCCTTAAAAATAAAAAAACGCCCGTTTATTTAACGAGCGCTACCACTTCTATTTCCACTAGTGCATCTTTAGGAAGGCGGGCAACCTCTACACAAGAGCGGGCAGGTTTGTGAGCAGAAAAATATTCTCCGTATATTTCATTAATCGAACCGAAATCGTCCATACTTTTAATGAATACTGTAGCCTTAATGACAGTTTCCAATGAAGCCCCAGCTTCTTTCAATACGGCTTGGAGATTCTTAAAGACCTGGTGTGTTTGTTCCTTGACATTCCCTGTCACCATTTCACCAGAAGCAGTAAGTGGGATCTGTCCTGAACTGAAAAATAACTTATCCACGATCACGCCTTGTGAATATGGTCCGATCGCTGCCGGTGCTTCATCAGTATGTATCGTTTTCATGAAATCATTCCCCCTATTCCTTTTTCGTAAAATAATTCCCACGGCTGACCTTGATTTTCTTGTCTCTTTCGACCACCTGCGTCAACTTGATTAAAGAAACATAGTCCTCGACAAGGCACTCCTCCGTATGTTCGGATTCGACCAGCACCGCAATTCCGGCAACTGTTGCCTTAAATTCATCCAATAGACTGACCATACCGTTAATGGTACCTCCAGCCTTCATGAAATCGTCTACAATCAATACATTCGAACCCTCAACCAAGCTTCTCTTAGAGAGTACCATAGTCTGGATCCTCTTTGAAGAGCCAGAAACATAATTGATGCTCACTGTAGAACCTTCCGTTACTTTATTATTCCTACTTACAATGACAACTGGAACATTCAAATAATTTGCCACGGCGTATGCTAATGATATCCCTTTGGTTGCCATCGTCATGATGACTGAGACATTTTTCTTGGCATACATTGAAGCGATTATCCTTCCAACCTTATTCACGGTTTGCGGATGTCCTAATATGTCTGTCATATATAGATAACCGCCAGGAAGTAGCCTTTCGGGACTAGCGATCGTATCGCATAATCCGTCAATGAAGGCATTGACCTCTTCTTCCTTGATGGAAACAATATATTTCACTCCACCAGCCGCACCTGGAACGGTTGTTAAAGAACCTATCCCGCGTTGTTCAAAGGTATCTTTGATGATTGTCAAATCTTCACTTATCGAGGACTTCGCCGAACTATATCTTTCAGCAAAATAAGTCAGCGAAACTAGCTCCCCTGGATGTTCTAATAAATAATTGGTCATATCGACTAGCCTCTCGCTGCGACGAAATTTCATTGAGACACCCCCTTTGTGAATTCCGAATATTATATAGCAACTATACCACTAATGTACGTTTCTATTCAAGATTGTTTCGATCACCCAACAAACGGACCGCATAGACCTGATCACAGAATCCACGAAGACCATTGTAAATCCTCTGCATGCGCGAATCATGTTCCACCAAACCAAAAACGGTCGGACCGCTTCCGCTCATCAAGACAGAATCTGCTCCAAATGTCTTCATTTGATCTTTAATGTTCGCAACCTCCGGGTATAACTGCAATGTCACTTGTTCGAGAACATTCCCCAACCCTTCACATACTTCGTGATAATTGTTTTCCATAATAGCCGAAATCATTCCAGGTACATCCGGATGCTCCATTTTTGAAGTTTGGAGCCTTTTGTATATATCGGCAGTCGAAACGCCGATCGTCGGTTTGGCCAAGATGACCCAGCACTTTGGCGGTGCAGGAAGATGCGTGATTTTTTCCCCGCGCCCTCTGGCCAATGCCGTACCTCCATATACACAAAATGAAACATCAGAGCCAATTTCAGCTCCGATTTCCGCAAGTTCATCCATGGAAAGACCAAGCTTCCACAGTCTATTTAAGCCTCTCAAGGTTGCTGCGGCATCACTGCTTCCACCAGCAAGTCCTGCGGCTACAGGTATATTTTTCTCTATAGTTATGGAAACACCTTTATTGATTCCAAAACGTTCCTTTAGAATAAATGCAGCTTGATAAGCTAAATTCCGATGATCATCCGGAACAAATCGATTATGGGATAGAATTTGAATATGATTTCCCTTTATTTCCTTTAGTTCAATTCTATCGGCAAGGTCGACTGTCGTCATGATCATTTCCACCTCATGATACCCATCAGGCCGTTTGAAAAGCACATCCAAAGCCAAATTAATTTTAGCCGGGGCTTTTTCCATAAGCTTCAATATGTCCACCTACTTTAACGTTCTTAAAAGTTCTTGTCCTATTCTATCATATTTGTTTATATTCTAAAGGTTTTTTCATCGTAATTTCAATGTAATGAAGCTAAGAGTGACCCTTAGAGGAGAATAGACACATGTAGGCACATTGGAGAGCAACCACTTCCTGCATCCCAAAAGACTTGCTACATATCCATATAGCATTCACCGATACATAAAAAAACCAGACTCCTTAACTACAATGTAAGCAAAAATGAATAGAGCTATACATTGTATAAAGAGTCCGGCTTCTTTCAACATGACGGCATGATACAATTAAGTGTCTTATCTTACTCTTTGTTCACCAATTGACGTTGTGCTTTTTCGATAGCAAGTTTTACCATGTTCCCTGCGTCCCTGGCCCGGATTCCTCCCCAGCCTTCTTTCTGGACAACATCGTAAAATCCAAGTTCTTTAGCCAATTCCTCTTTAAGATCATTTGACATAATCCCTTTTTTCCTGCTCAAGCGAAGCAACCCCTTTCACATGCCGTCACATGCCTAGTGTTTGCATCATACGCTATTTCATTACATCCTTTTTAAACCTTTATTGGGGTTCACAGGATATTCCATGCAAAACAAAAAGCAGCAAACAAAGTTGTTAGCTGCCTCGTCTAAGTTACATCTCTTGTTGTTTGTTTAAAAATGTTAGTTCTACGGTTTCCGTTAAAACATCCGCATAGCTGTAAGATACTCTTTCAAACGCATTTTCATCTTGGTCGAGCTCAATTACAAAAACAGCCGGATAAGTTTCCGCCAAAGTTCCAAATCGTTCTACAGTCTTTCTTCTTCCACCGTTTGCTTTTAAGAGCAATCTTTTACCTAGGTTTGAATCAAGTGCAGTTTTAATATCAGCTAGAGTTTTTGGCATTTTCGGTCCACCTCACTAAGTTAAGTATATCACAATTTACAAATATACGCAAACAAAATAATAAATTATATCAGCACTTAAAAATGTAGTCAATATATTTTTATCTGAAATTCGGCAAAATCGCGAACAATTTTATTATATCCTGGGAAATGAAAAATTATGTAAACGAACTATTCCATTATTATTAAGCCGAATTTTCGTAATTAAATCATTCCATAGTGACATTGCTCAACAAAAAATCCGTTTTTTTGTGAGGATATCCGAAATCTTACCCCACCAAAAGCAAGCTGCATTCTTTCAAAATGCAGCTCGTTCATTCTTCCTGAAATGGCTTGAAAGGCAACCCGGTCCGTAACACTCCTTTTGTCTCAATCCCCCCCAGCCCCTTCTCTCCCGTTAATGTATTCCGAAGGACATCCCATACATGAATATGATCGGAAAAAGGCGTAAAACTTATCTTTCCGACGATATATACCGGATCAAGAGCATGTATATTAACACGGGAAGGAGAACTTGCGAAATTTGCCCCCGCTTGGATCAGCGATTCAAAATGCGACTGACAAGCCCCGGCAAATATAATCAGTTGGTCTAAATGAGAAACCCTCCTTCGCGCTTCTCTAACTGTCTGTACAAAATCCTTTGAGTGACGGTAGGCATTAATATCGGACATCGGTCCTTTTGATTTTGAATAGGCATCATGACCTGTGACAACAAGAATATCCGGCCGATAATGATCCAACAACCCCCCGATTCTTTGGGACATTTCCTTTTCATTGCAATAGATGCCATTGACCGGAATACCGAATTTCTGATAAAGATCCATGCATTTCCTTAAGTAAGATGCATCCCCATCAACATGGAGGACTCTCCCTGGTATTTGAAAATATTCACCGCTATACCGATAGCCATTACTGGATTGATAGCCATTTTTTTGTTGTTGCAGCTCTAGATCTTGTGTTAATAAGCGGTCAGATTGTTCTTGAAGTACCTCATTCGACCTTTGTCGATCATTTCTTTCATTATCATTAATAATCATTAAATCTTGAAAAGGTGCATCTGCAATCAGTCGGATATCTTCCCCATAAAGAACAGCTTCACGCCTTCCGTCAATATCACGGATATCGATTACCCGGAACAACACGTCGCATTTATAAGAAATCCGACCAACAATATCGTTTATTTGAATATTCATGGCCCCACCCCATGAGAAGACTTATTTTCAGCCCGCCCTAGTTTATTTTCATTCTTAAGTTATGCGAACCATTCTTGAATGGTGAAAGGTGGAGATGATTACATTTTCGGGTACGTTCCGTCGGATGGGGCAATTTCAAAATAAAAAAAGCCGGAAGCTGGGAGTGACCCCATTCCGACTTGAATCTTTCACATTTTCTTTATTTGAAATTCGGCAATAACGCATCACTTAAGCGGCCAAATTCTTTGATGCTCAGTGTTTCGCCCCGTCTGGAAGGATCCACTTCCGCGGCTTCGAGGGCGGCAAGTATGTGTTCCTTTTTCGATTTACCATCTGGCAGCTGACTGGTTAAGTTATTTAAAATCGTTTTCCGACGCTGTGCAAAGCACGCCCGGGTCACAGTGAATAAGAAATCCTCATCAAGGACTTCGACGATTGGCTTCACGCGCCTAGTAAGGCGGATTACAGCTGAATCAACATTAGGCTGAGGCATGAATACCGTTTTGGGTACGATCATCACTGTTTCGGCTTCTGTATAATATTGAATGGCAATGGATAACGAACCATATTCCTTTGTCCCAGGTTTTGCGGCAATTCGATCAGCCACTTCCTTTTGCAGCATGCACACAATGCCTCTAATGGGCAAGTCCTCGGACAATAGCTTTAAAATGATCGGCGTCGTGACATAGTATGGCAGATTTGCAACGACCATCAAGTCCGAGAATCCAGCAAATTCATCCTCGATGACCTTCTTGACATCAGCCTTAAGAACATCCCCGTGAATGATGTTTACATTGTTATAGGGAGACAGTGTATCCGATAAGATGGGCAGTAGACGCTGATCAATCTCAAAGGCAGCAACCTTTTTGCTGCTTTTCGCCAGTTGTTCCGTCAATGCCCCGATTCCCGGCCCAATTTCGATGGCGCCGCTTTCCTCCGTCAAATTGGCATGTTCGACAATACGTTTCAAGATATTCGTATCGATTAAAAAGTTTTGGCCTAAGCTCTTTTTAAAGGAGAATCCGTATTTCTTTAATATTTCTTTCGTTCTGACAGGGGTTGCAATATCCTTATTCATTTTTTTCCTCCTGAATTATCTGTACCATCGCTTCCTCAAAAGCCTCAGTTGATATTTGGAACATTTTTAGTCTCTTATATAACTGTTTACCATTGGTAAACCCGATTTTTAAAATAGATCCAAGTTTTTCCCTACGTTCCTTGGCACCGGATCCCCCGATTAAACCTGCATCTATTAAATCCTGCTGTGAAATCTCTTCTGAAGCCTCTTCATCCATTATTTGGGCGTCCTTTAAAGCATTACGAATTGCCTCAGGAGAAGCATGTTCCACACCAATTCCTCTACCTGACTTAGGAAGGGCTTCCTTCTTCGTTAAAAAGGCGTGTTTACAGCCTTTTACTTGTTCTGAAATTATATTCCTGATTTTTTGACCAGGAAAATCAGGGTCTGTGAAAATGATGGCTCCACGTGTCTTTTGTGCAAGCCTCACCTGTTCAATACAGGAATCATTCACTGCTGATCCGTTGGTTTCTATTGTATCAGCATTAACAGCCCTTTTTATCGCCACTGTATCGTCTTTTCCTTCTACAACAATAATTTCTTTAATCTTTTTCATGGTTTCCTCCATACAGAAAAGCGCAAGCCGCTTTGATTAGCTCTTGGATAAACGTAACCGGTCCCCCGTAAAATTTTTTGGGTATAGAATCCATTCAAGATCATTTATGAAAGTTTACACGCATATATTGAAATCTTATGGAATGATGAGACGTCTATCTTATTAAAACAGTTTTACATGGGGTTTTTCAACAAATGGAAAATAAAACGCAAAAAACAGGAGACGAATTCATCTCCTGCGAGAGAAACCTTATTAGTCCAATACGCGAATCTTTACTCTCTTTACACCCCAGCGATAGGCATCATTTTTTGAGGAAAAGAAGACGTCAATCTTATTTCCCTTTATTGCTCCGCCTTTGTCAGCCGCTACAGCATAGCCATATCCCTCTACATATACTTTCGACCCCATAGGAATTACGCTTGGATCGACAGCAATGATTTTCGCACCTGGATTACTCTTTAGATCTACTCCTGTGGACGTGACTCCGGAACAGCCCTTACAACTGGCAGTATAAGCTGTTGATGATACGTATATTTCTTTCCCACTTGAAGAACTAACGTTAGTTACTCCCCGTGATGCCTGGGCAACCGTCGTTCGAGTTCCGACCGTTACAACTTTATCCTGCTTTTTATTAACTACTTTTTCTGAAAGTAATTCTCTTTTGACCTCTTTGCCATTTTCTTTAATAACTTCATATTCCTTGGAAACGAGCCCGTCTTTTCCTTCTTTGACAATTTTCTCTTTCCCTTTTGATAAAGAGTCATCTTTTTTAGTTATGACAGCAAAGTCAACTGGTTCTTCCACTACATCGGTGACTTTTTCAATTCGAACTACGTTTACCGTATTCTCAGCCTCAACTTTTTCGGTTAATTCTGGCTCAACTCGATCCAAATCATTGAGTTTTACTCCTTGTTGCTTTAAAAAGTCAGCGACAGTAGTCGAAGTTGACCATACCTGCTTTTCGTCTCCACCTACCACTAATTTCAGTGAAAAGGCTTTGTCTATGGCAACTTCCATATTCGCTTTCAGCTTCGTATTTTTTGAAGGGGTGATCTTATCCTGTTCCTTCACACTAAGATTTTGGTCTTTTAAAAGTTCATCCACCGAATCGGCGGTGGACCAGACTTCCTTCTTCTTGCCATCCTGCACCATGATGATTTTTTGTGCAGGCTTCCAAACCACCTCCAAATCATCATCAACCTTTGTGGCTCTTGATGGGTGGACATAGTCTGCGGCTTGAACGGTAATCTCTAAATCTTCCAACATATCATTTACAGTAGCCGCGTGTGTACGCACTACCTCTTTTTTTCCATCTAGCATGATTGTTACTGTATCCTTTGTTCCCTGATATATTAGTATTCCCAATGCTGTAGAAACAAGAATAGCACTGCAAATGGCAATGGCCATTCTCTTCTTCCCAAAAGGTTTGGGAATAAGGTTTTTCATAGTTTTTAATAGAATGAAAAACTCCTCCTTCCTCCCGGTGATTATATAGACTTAGTTATCAAGCTGTCAACCCATTCACTTCTCATTCAGGAAATTACTACCTATTATGCATATTCCATATTGAAAAGGAAAGGGCGACTTCTCGACATAATAAGCCTATAGTTGGAGTGAGATTTGTAGAAACCTTAAAAAAGTGCGATTTTAGCTAGCAAACCCCGGGAGATATTGTAAAAAAAAATGTCAGTTAATGCCGAATAATTTCTTGGCATTTTCCGTTGTCGCCTGGGAAACTTCCTCTATTGTAAGTTGTTTGATTTCTGCAATTTGTTCAGCAACAAGCTTCACATATGAAGGTTCATTACGCTTCCCTCTATAAGGATGGGGAGCCAAGTAAGGGCAATCGGTCTCAATCAGTAAACGGTCTAAAGGTACGGCTGCTGCCACTTCCTTTGGTTTTTTTGCATTCTTGAAGGTCACAGGTCCACCCAATGAAATATAAAAATTCATATTGATGCACTCCAAAGCGGTTTCTGCACTTCCGCTAAAGCAATGCATGATGCCTCCAACCCTTGATGCCTCTTCTTCCTTTAGTATGTTCACGATATCCGCAGTCGCTTCCCGATTATGGATGATAATGGGCAGCCCCACCTTTTTTGCCAATCGGATTTGCTTCCTGAACACCTCCATTTGAACATCTTTCGGAGATTTATCCCAATGATAGTCCAGGCCCATCTCACCAATGGCCACAACCTTTGGATGATTGGATAATTCCTCGATCCATTGTAAGTCCTCTTCTGTCATATCTATAGCATCCACAGGATGCCATCCGACTGCGGCATACATGAAATCATAAGCTTCTATTAATTCCATTGCCCTTATAATGGTGGGCCGGTCAAAACCAACGACTACCATATTATTGACCCCTGCTTCCTTAGCTCTTTCCATTACGTCTTCGAGATCCTCGTTGAATTGTTCCGCATTTACATGTACATGTGTGTCAAATAACATTATTTTTCTTCCTTTCTAGCACTATTTTATAAAAAAATGAAAGTTTTATGTTTCACATTTAGGTAACAAACAGATTACAAAGGAGCCTATATGCCCAACAAATAAATGTAGAACCAAAAACAAACCTATATTACGTTACTTTTTCCAAAAGCATAAAGAAAAAAACATAAAAATGTTTCATATGAAACACTTTTATGTTTTCATCCGTTTATTTCACTTTTGAACCATTTGGAATCGATGAATCTATTGTAGCGACAGAGAGCACACCATCCTGGCTTCCCGCCAAAATCATTCCTTGAGAGAGCTCGCCACGAAGTTTAACAGGTTTCAAATTCGTTACGCATATCACTTTTTTCCCTACTAAATCTTCTGGTTTATAGTGCTGTGCAATGCCTGATACGACTTGCCGTTTCTCATAGCCCAAATCAAGCTGAAGTTTAAGAAGCTTATCCGCCTTCTTTACAGGCTCAACTTCCATTACCTGAGCAACACGAAGCTCGACTTTTGTAAAGTCATCGATAGTGATTTCATCAACCTCTGGAATCATCTCTTCCACTTTTTCCTCGGCCTTAGGGGCATCACCCTGCATTTGTTCTTTAATATATAAAACTTCCTCTTCCATATCCAAACGAGGGAAGATCGGGTCTCCCTTCAAGACTTTTGTTTCAGCAGGAATTTGACCGAACTCAGCTAAACTGTTCCAGGATTTTAACACATCATCCTCGATGTTAAGCTGAGCAAAGATTTTTTCCGGTGTTTGCGTCAAGAACGGTTTTAAAAGGATTGCCGTCCTGCGTAATGATTCCGCCAAATGAACCATGACGCTGGCAAGGACTTCTTTCCTTGATTCATCTTTAGCAAGAGTCCATGGCTGGGTCTCATCAATGAATTTATTAGTTCTGCTCACGAGTTGCCAAATGGATGTTAGTGCAACTGAAAATTCCATGTTTTCCATTGCTTCCTCATACTTGCCTACCGTATCTTGGTTCATTTCAAGCAAAGCCTTTTCGAATTCTCCATTGGATCCTTTGTAATTTGGAATCACACCATCAAAATATTTATTGACCATTGCAACTGTTCGATTTAATAAATTCCCTAAATCATTTGCCAGGTCAAAATTGATCCGTTCCACAAACCCTTCCGGTGTAAATACCCCATCGGAACCAAATGGTACTTCACGCAATAAATAGTAGCGTAAAGAATCCAAACCGTAACGATCAATCAATGTAACGGGATCCACTACATTTCCTTTTGATTTGGACATTTTACCATCTTTCATGAGAAGCCATCCGTGGGCAAAGACTTTCTTCGGAAGCGGCACGTCAAGAGCCATTAACATGATCGGCCAATAGATCGTATGGAAACGAACGATTTCCTTTCCGACCAGATGTACATCGGCCGGCCAATAATTCAAGTATTTAGAATCATTATCCGTTCCATACCCTAATGCCGTTATATAATTGGTCAAAGCATCTATCCATACATAAATAACATGCTTTGGATCTCCCGGCACCTTGATGCCCCAATCGAAAGTAGTACGTGAAACGGCCAGATCCTCCAATCCAGGCTTGATGAAGTTATTGATCATTTCGTTTTTGCGGGATTCCGGCTGAATGAAATCCGGGTTTTCCTCATAAAACTTAAGTAACCGATCCGCATATTTACTCATCTTAAAGAAATAAGATTCCTCTTTTACCTTTTCAACAGGCCTGCCGCAATCAGGGCAGTTTCCATTGCTTTCTTCCACTTGACGTTCCGTGAAGAAAGATTCGCAAGGTGTACAATATAACCCTTCATATTGGTCCAAATATATATCACCCTGGTCCAATAGCCTTTTGAAAATCTTGGCTACGACCTCTTTATGGCGATCTTCCGTCGTCCTGATGAAATCATCATAAGAAATATCAAGCTTTTCCCATAGTTCTTTAATCCCTGATACGATATTATCTACATATTGCTGTGGAGTGATTCCTTCCTCAGCCGCTTTACGCTGGATTTTTTGACCATGTTCATCAGTTCCTGTTAAATACATGACATCGAAGCCACGCATCCTTTTATAACGAGCCATGGCATCCCCTGCCACTGTCGTATACGCGTGCCCTATATGTAAATTGCCACTCGGATAATATATGGGTGTCGTGATATAGAATGTTTTTAATTTATCTTGCACTTCGTTCCCTCCTCATCATTTGAAAAACCGGCTATGGGACTGACCCAAGCCATAAGAATATATATTTAAGCTTTATCTCTATTTTAACGCTATATACAATTCTGCGCGACAATAATCACTAATCTAATCATCATGTTAATAGAATAAAAAAATGATAAGTAAATCTCACTATAAAAATAAGGGGACTTCCCTTCTGTCAGCATTACCTCTTACCTCAACAAAATATACCTAAATTTCTTTTTTTGTGCAACAACTCACATATTCATAAACTTTTTCAGAAAATTATCCTTAATTCAGAACTTTTGTTTTGAAACTAAAATATATTTAATCATATAATGGTGAAGTATGTTTTCATATGCATACTTTGTCGAAATGTGGTGAAGTGAGTAGTTCTTTGTAATCCTGCATTTCTTTACTTTTAAAGGCATAACCGATTTTTTCTCTTTAAAAGCCATTTTGTTATACAAATGGGCCATGCTATTTCTTACAAAAAAATGAAAATAAATCATTGACGAATTTGGGAATGGCTGGTATTATAAATTTATAAAAAAATTTGTCGAATAATGGCGAAAAAAATAGAAATAGGGTACTAGATTGTAACTGAGAGGAGAATTTTTTAAATGAAATCTACAGGTATTGTTCGTAAAGTTGATGAGTTAGGCCGGGTGGTTATTCCAATCGAACTTCGTCGTACATTGGGTATCGCTGAGAAAGACGCTCTTGAAATCTATGTTGATGATGAGCGCATCATCTTGAAAAAATACAAACCAAACATGACTTGCCAAGTTACAGGTGAAGTTTCCGATAACAACCTTACACTTGCCAATGGTAAATTGATTCTTAGCCGTGAAGGTGCAGAATTACTTATTCAAGAAATTCAACAAAACTTCACTGCTTCTAAATAAAATGATAAAAAAACTTCCGGTCTCCGGAAGTTTTTTTTATGCTTATTATTATTGTATATCAATGTGAAACGCTTGATATACATCGCGTTTTTGCATATTGCGATCTTTTGCGACCTGCTTGATTGCGTCCTTTGAACTGAACTGCTTAGTTTCTATATAATGATTAACATGACCGACGATATCAAGGGCCATCCACCAAGCTTCTTCCGATTCATCCTCCGACCATTGCCCGCCTTCTATTATCAAACAGAACTCACCCCGAATTTCGGATTCCACCGCCCATGTCAATGCTTCACTCACAGTCCCTCGAATGAACTCTTCAAATTTCTTGGTTAATTCGCGGCATAATACTATACGACGGTCACCTAAAATTTCATGCATATGTTTCAATGTTTCTTTCAATCGATGTGGCGATTCATAAACGATCCAAGTTGATTCCATTTTTTTTAATTTTTCCAGTTCCTGCTTTTTTTCCTTCGCTCCCCGTTGTAGAAAACCATAGAAGTAAAAAGGCTGGGGAGCCAGCCCAGATGCAATCAATGCAGTTAATGCAGCATTGGCCCCCGGCAACGGAATGACTTTAAACTGTTCGGCAATGGCATCTTTGACCAGTTCATATCCCGGGTCGGATATCGTCGGCAAGCCAGCATCACTTACCAATGCAATGACCTCTCCAGATCGAAGCCTCTCAAGCATTTGCTTCCCGCTATATTCCTTATTATGTTCATGGTAACTTACGATAGGTGTCGAAATTTCAAAGTAGTTGCATAATTTCTTCGTATTTCGCGTGTCCTCAGCAGCAATGACATCCGCTTCCTTTAAAATTCTTAAAGCCCGGAAACTCATATCCTCAAGGTTGCCTATCGGTGTAGGAACCAGATACAGAGCCGGCTCCAATCCTTCTTTTTCAAAACTCTTTTGCTGCCACATATCATGTATCCTCCTTTGCCATCCACTTTTGCTTTTGTTTTCTTGTTAATTGCTTGAATTTATATTCAGCCTGCATGGCCAATGTCCGTGTTTCGAATATTTCATGATAAATGAGTTCAACCGGGGTTCGGCCTCGTGTATACTTAGCACCCCTGCCTTGATTATGAGCGTCAATCCTACGGAGCAAATCATTGGTATACCCAGCATAATAGCTGCCGTCCCTGCATTCTAAAACATAAAAATAATGCTTATTCCTCTCCATATAGAATCCTTCTGATTTCCGGATTATACTCATTTTGATCATTATATACAACAAGCGGGGGAAGAATCTTCAAATCAGGGTTGCCGTCCTTTATCCCTTCTATGAGAATCGTATTCGCTTCTTTTGAACTTTTTGGATAAACGAATTGCAGTCGCTTCGGTTCAATTCTGTACATCCTCATAAAATGCAGGATATCCATCAGACGGCCCGGTCTATGAACGAATGCGGCTTTCCCACCTTGACGTAGCAACTGGCTTGAAACACGCATGACGTCCTCAAGATTACACAATATTTCATGTCGGGCAATTGCAAAGTGCTCATTTTTGTTAATTTCCTCGATGGATGGCGTCGGGAAATAGGGTGGATTGCAAGTAACGACATCATATTTGCTATACCCTATCTGTTTTGGAATTTCTTTTATATCTCCATGAATCATCTCGATTTGGGAGGATACACCATTATAGTCCATGCTCCTCTGGGCCATGTCATATAACCGCTCTTGAATTTCAACACCGGTAATTGTCCCTTTCGTTCTTGTACTCAGCAGCAAAGGTATGACCCCATTGCCCGAGCAAAGATCGACAATTTTCCCTTTTTGGATCGGTACATTCACGAACCTTGATAATAAAACGGCATCTAATGAAAAAGAGAACACCGATGGGCTCTGGATGATCCTTAAATTCTCAGCCAATAGATAATCCAGGCGCTCATCTCCATTAAGTTCTACCATTGCTGTTACCCTCCTAATCATGTATGGAAAAAGCATGTTTAGGGTCCATGCTTCTACATCACTATCGTACAAAAAGGGGTCTGACTCATAGTATGCGTCAGACCCCGAATCACTATATATTGTAAACGGTCTATCTATCACGTAAAAGAGATGGAACATCTTTTATATTATCCATTATCACTTCTTGTTTAAAAAAGATAAACAGAACAGGCAATCCCCTTCTTTTCGTAAACTGCCAAAATGCAGATTGCAAATATGAAAGCCTTCTTGATAGATACGGGCTAAATTATCATAGCCTTCCCCGATATCCATAACCTTTTCCGCACTTGCAGTACGGTTTTTCACTTTTTGTTTGACCTTTACTGCAGCAGGCGCACTTTCGACTTCCACAAGGCCCAACCGATGGCGCAAATGCTCGTTCTCCAGCTTGAGCGACTGATTTTCCTCAAGGATTTCAGCTAAGTTCTGCTTCAATTCTCCAAGCTGCTTATATAATTGGCCTATCTGGGTTTCCATATTGGTCACCGACTCAAAAATATCTTTCTTATCCACGCTCTCCCACCACCTTAATAATCTGTGGCTTGAATAGAAACGGCTCCCTCTTTTAGAATCTCATCTAGAGTATACTCTAATACTCTTTCTTGCCCGATTAGTTCAATCTGAAGTACGCGTTCTAGAATATTAAGCCCCACTACCTTGCCTTTGCCACCAGGCGTATTAATCATTTCACCTAAATCAGGAAGCATTTCCTTCGCACTTTCATACTCATCATTTTCATATTTCAGACAGCACATCAATCGACCGCATAAACCTGAGATTTTTGTAGGGTTTAATGATAAATTCTGATCCTTCGCCATTTTGATGGAAACCGGTTCAAAATCTCCAAGAAATGTGGAGCAACAAAGCATTCTGCCACAAGGTCCGATGCCACCAAGCATCTTTGCCTCATCCCTTACCCCGATTTGGCGCAGTTCTATGCGAGTTCTGAATATGGCAGCTAAATCTTTGACTAAATCACGGAAATCCACGCGACCATCCGCTGTAAAATAAAACACGACTTTATTTCTGTCGAAAGTATATGACACATCAACCAGCTTCATATCCAGCTTATGTTCCACAACCTTTTGACAACATATAGTGTAAGCCTCTTCTGCAGCCGCCTTGTTCTCGTCTACAATCAGCTTATCTTTTGCATCAGCGACTCGAAGTACTTTTTTCAATGGCAGGACAACATCGTTTTCATCTACTTGTTTACGGGCTGTAACGACTTTACCGAATTCAACACCGCGGACAGTCTCCACTATTACAAAATCGTCCTTAGGAATAGCGAATTCACCCGGATCGAAGTAGTATATTTTGCCCGCCTTTTTAAAACGGACACCTACAACATCATACAAATCATGATCCCTCCTGCAAATTCAGCACAAGCTGTTCCATCAACAGCTGTGGATTCGTGTTGGACATCAGCTTCCTTTTTGCTTCCAAAATGCAACCCATATGTTCAGCAAGGCGTCTTGGGGAAAGATGAAGAGCGTGAGTTTCAAATTCCTTCAGTTTATTCTGGAACACAACGAAGTCCTTTTTGTCCAACTGAATGTATAATAAATCCTTATATATAAGAAGTAACAAATCAAGACCTCTGTCAACCTGTTCTCTTTCTTTAAAGTGTGTGAACCAATCCGTCTGAAGATACAGCATTGCCTTCAAGGAATTAAGTTTTAACACTTCATATAATTTTACCACTATTTTTTGAGCTTGTACAAACCATTCATCATGGCTAAGCTCGATTCCAGCTTCCACATTCTGTGTTATGTGGGCGATAACCGAGGCCAGCTGCGGTTCTAACTCCTGTTCCATCAGCTTCCGTTTTACATTCTCCGGAGATAATGGCTTGAACGAAATCACTTGGCACCTTGATAATATAGTCGGAAGAATCCTCTGAAGCTGTTCGGTCATCAATATTGCTACAGTATCAGCCGAAGGTTCTTCTAAAAATTTCAATAGACTGTTGGCTGCCCCCACCGACATTTTGTCAGCATCGGCAATCATATAAACCTTCCGATCTGCTTCTACGCTTTTTTTCGAGAATTCTTCCTGAAGCCCCTTGATTTGTTCTTTCTTTATTGAGAGGCCGTCTTTTTCTATCAAATGGACATCAGGATGATTCCCACTTGAAATCCGTTTGCAATTCCGACAAAGTTCGCATGGCTCATAACCTGCTGTCGGGGCTTCACAAAGTAAGCTTTTGGCAAAGGCAATGCTTATGTCTTGCTTACCTGTCCCTTTTTCCCCTTCAAATAAATACGCATGAGCCACCCTGTTTTTCGTTATGCTATTTTGCAGCATCGTCATTACCTGCGGCTGAATTTCACTCATGTCCTGCCATGTTTTATCCAAAACCATCAACTCACTTAAGTATATAAATTAATCAGAAGACCTTTAATTTCACCAATCATTTCCAATATTTCAAGCGAACTTTTCTCTTTACTAAGAATTTCCTCGCTTAACTCAACTAATCTTGCATCTATCGTTTCCACGGTTTTCAATGGCCGGCTCTGTCCATATTCGTTCCAGCTCGTGGATTGCTTCAGTTCCAGTCCATATTCGACCGCTTCTTTAACAAACCGTTTCACCAATGCTTTATATTTTGCCAATTCCCTAAAAGTACGTGATCTTACTAAACGCTGACCCACCCCTTCAATATCGCCTATCAAACGGTTTAATGTTTGGATTTGCATCTTTTGATCCTGTGTCTGGACCATTTGTTGAAATTTGCCATTTCCAGTTTGAAATTGTTTGGCATCCTGACGCGATTTATCCAGCTTAATAGGGATATCATGGTTGATTTTCATAATGAACCTCCCTGAAACTAACCGTTAAAATTGTAAAAAGGTTTCAACCGGCAGAACAAAAATGGTCGCACCGCCCACTTGAATCTCCACTGGGTAAGGTACATATGACTCGGCATTCCCGCCCATCGGCGAAACCGGTGATACTAATTGGGATCGTGACTGACAATTCTGTTTGATGATATCGATGGCTTGGTCAACACGTTCATCCTCTGTGCCAATCATAAAAGTCGTATTACCTGATTTTAAAAACCCGCCGGTGCTGGCTAGCTTGGTCGTTCCGAAATTATTTTCCACTAATTGATTCAGCAGGCGATGACTATCCTTGTCTTGAACGACAGCAATGATCATTTTCATTCTCATCATCCTCCGGTTACTCTGAATTTTTACTAACTCCATTATAGCAACTAGTCCTTGCCTGGAATAGTATTGGTTGAATAATATGGAAACCTATATATTCAGTTTCCCGCTTTCGCTAAAAAATCCAACAAGCTGGCTTTCGTTTCCTCAAAGACTTCATCTATTGTCCGGCCTGCATCCACGATAATGAAACGGTCTTTCCATCTATTTATAATGAACTGATACCCCTCACAAACTTTTTTATGGAAGTCAAGGGCTTCAAGATCCAGCCGGTTCACTTCCCGTTCCCCATTGGACTGGATACGTCTCAATCCCTCCTCTGGGTCGATGTCAAAAAAGAGCGTGGCATCTGGCATCATATCTCCAATTGCGAATTTATTGATATTGTAAACTTCTTCTATATCCAAACCCCTTGCATGACCCTGATAGGCTAACGAGCTATCTATAAATCGGTCACAGAGGACAATTCCCCCTCGTTCCAACTCAGGCATGACCACTTCCACTAAATGCTGACGCCTTGCTGCTGCGTATAATAAAGCCTCTGTCCTGGAGTCCATGGCTGTATTATCTTTATTAAGGATCACTTCCCTAATTTGCTCCGAAATGGGAACTCCCCCTGGCTCACGGGTTAATAGAACTTGATAGCCTTCTTGTTGCAGAGCCTTGCCAAGCATTTGGGTAATGGTTGTTTTCCCGGCACCCTCAGGCCCTTCCATTGTTATAAAAATACCACGTTTCATCGATGTACCTCCAAGGTTCTTTGTTTGTAGTATATCATTTTAACCAGTCTGCCCGCTTTCATAAACGATCAATTCTCCGTTTGATAGGGAGGAACCGCCATGAAACCTTGATCCCATTTCCAGCAGTCTCCGTAAATTGGATATATGCTCAGGAGTAATCATTTCCCCGGACATAATTAAAGGGATGCCTGGCGGATAAGGAATGACCATCTCGGCAGATACCTCACCGGCTGCTTTCCCTAATACGACAGGTTTGGATTTACTATGCTTCATGACGGAGTAGGGCATTTCAAGCCCTGTCATTGACCTTCCATCAGGCCAGAAGACCCCAAGATCTGCTTCCTTGTTTCCAGTCCTGTCTTCAGTGGCACTTTTTATAGTTTGTACGATTTCATGAAAAGGAAAATCGGTACCTATTTTTAATAAGGGTAAAATCATTAATAAATTATCAGGATCAGCCAATTCTGTAAAAATGCCTTCGGCTTCACATAGCTGCTGTAACTCAAATCCGCTTAAACCATTTGTTGATTGAATGACTACTTTCAACGGGTCTGCCAAGGTGCCTAGTGGTGCCTCCAGCACCCTTACTGTTTGGAGGGCTCCTAATTCTCCTCTGAAGTCTGATATCTTTTCAACAAGGGATCTTTTATCTTCTGAAGTAAAAGCTGCTAAGTAGGCCCTGGCCAAGTCGAGCGAACCCATAATTGGGTATGATGGGCTGCTCGACTGAAGCATTTGTAAATAGAATGATACTTGATCGACATCAACCAAAGATGAATTCACATGAAGATATGACCCCATCGTCATCGCCGGCAGTGTTTTATGCGCTGAATGGACAACAGCGTCTGCCCCTGACAATATGGCCGACTTGGGAAATGGACTCCCTAACTGAAAATGAGCGCCATGTGCCTCGTCCACCAGTACAGGAATCCCCTTTTGATGTGCGAGCCTTACCATTTCCGTCAAGTCTTCACCAATTCCATAATAATTAGGATAGGTAACAATGATGGCTTTTACATCTGGATGTACACTCAAGGCTTCTTCAATTAAATTTGATCCTACACCGCCAGCAATGCCCCATTTTTCATAATAATCTGGTTGTAAAAAAACCGGTTGTACATTCGCTAACATCAATCCATGTAAAATTGATTTATGGCAGTTTCTTTGGACAAGGACCTTATCACCTTCCCGGCAGGTTGCAAGAATCATGGCAATGTTGCCTACGGTTGACCCATTAACAAGAAAATAACTCCGCTTTACCCCATATAAATCAGCGAGTAGTTGCTCGGACTTTAAAATGGCACCCTCTGGAGCATGCAGGTCATCTAAACCGCTTATCTCCGTGGCATCAATACCAAGCAGGGGGTTGTATAAGGCTTGGCCCTTTTTATTAAACACCCATCCATTTTTATGCCCTGGGACATGCAGGGATATGGGGCTTTTTTTATGAAAAGCACTCATTGCATCGAACAACGGTGTTTGTGATTGATTCATTTTTCTCTTCCCTCATATCATAGTATTTTTTCATTTTATCAAATAAGTACGATTTTATCTCATATTGCGTCGACAGAAAGGCAATTATGCATCACTGAACAGTCTGTTTGGAGGGAACATACAGAAACATGGGAGCATGTTGCCAAGCATTCTTCTAAAGTACCAAAAAAAGAATCAGAGACTAAAGAAACACACATTTCTTTTTTCTCTGACTCTTTAACTTTCCACAAACTATTTTTTCATGATAATATTTCAGGATTAGTGATTTTTCTTAATTGCTTTAAGTAATATTGGTACTTGGGATCGTTCGTATCCGTCCCGATCATATCCCTTTCGCATTCCTCACAAATAAAAGTCGTATATAGATGTATACCCATCCCTTTTACTTGTTCACAAACCGCGCACGTTTCCCCTGCCGTTGTTTTGGTTGTTGTTGTCCCCAACATCTCCACCTCCATACCTGCATTCTCCCCAAAAACCATTGTTCGCATACATTAATTTAAATAGTTTAAGAGAACCCGGGGATGCTTTTAACAATGTATGATGAAGAATTTCAATACGTGTATGTCTTTATAAAAGTTTCCATAATTGATAATCCCTTTATATCCAATGATTTTTCTTTGCATTAAGCAAAAAAGACCAGCCAGATGGCTGATCTTTTTAAATGGCTTGGCGGCGTCCTACTCTCACAGGGGGAAACCCCCAACTACCATCGGCGCTGAAGAGCTTAACTGCCGTGTT
>NZ_JBIWEU010000020.1:0-56558 GCF_044762675.1 Peribacillus sp. NPDC096448
GAAATGTTTGACTTGCTCATTTGCTTTTTTGATAGTGTGTGCTCACTTAAAATTTAACGTTGGCGCTTTGTTTTGTTCAGTTTTCAAAGAGCAATATTTCCCATCGCTTCGTTTAGCGACTTTATTAGTATAACACCCTCCAAACACAAAGTCAACAGCAAATTCATTTACTTGTTTATCTTGTTTGTCTCAAGCGGTGTATTTAATATATTAGCACTTGCATATAGATAAGTCAATTTAATCTTTTAAATTCCCTTCATTTTTTCTATTCTTCTATATATGCACCACTTTCTTTCTATAAATGCGGCCCCTTCCAATGAATCATTCAAACAAAACAGGGAGGGCAGCTGATTATAGCCACCCTCCCTTTATTAATGATTATTTATTGATGGAGATTACATCCGCTTCTTCCCTATCTACATTTCCGGCCTTTTCAATCTTGACACTTTCACCTTCGGAAAGGTTAGTAAAGACGATTGGCGTAATGATAGAGCTGGCATTGTTTTTGACATACTCTATATCAACTTTAAGCAATGGCTGTCCGCTTGTCACTTTATCTCCTTGAGCGACAAGCGCTTCGAAACCTTTGCCTTCTAACTTAACTGTATCGATCCCGACATGTATCAAGATTTCACGTCCAGCTTCAGAAACGATACCTATTGCATGTTTAGTCGGGAATAAGTTAACGATCGTACCGTCCACAGGAGAAGCAACCAACCCTTCCTCGGGTACAATTGCAAATCCATCACCCATCATTTTTTCAGCAAAAACTGCATCAGGCACTTCCGTGATCGGTTTTAATTCCCCTTTAATAGGAGAAACAAAGCGCTCGGAAACTTCATTCGTCCGTAAAGGTTTCGGGACGACATCCTCGATTTGCTTTTCCACACCTTCTTCAGGAGACGCTTCTACTTTACGCGGCCTTTTTCCATCAATGATATCCTTCATTTGCCCCTTGATCGTTTCTGAACGAGGTCCGAAGATCGCCTGGATGTTATTGCCCACTTCCAAAACTCCAGCGGCACCAAGTTTCTTCAGCCTGTTTTTATCAACGTCACCGATGTCTTTGACTGACACACGAAGGCGGGTAATGCAAGCATCCAAGTGAGAGATGTTTTCTTTTCCGCCCATGGCATCCAAGATATCCCCAGGCAGACTTCCAGCAGAACTTGTAGATGCGTCCGTTTCCTCATTCTCTTCCACTTCACGGCCAGGAGTTCTAAGGTTAAACTTCCTTATCGCAAATCGGAATCCAAAGTAATAGATAACCGCAAGAACTAAACCAACGGGAATAACAATCCATGCATTGGTTTGCGGATTGATTAACCCGAACAGTACGTAATCGATCAAACCACCCGAGAACGTCATCCCTATTTTCACGTCCAGTAAATGCATGGTCATGAATGATAGACCTGCAAACAGACAGTGAATCCCGAAAAGTATCGGTGCAACAAATAAGAATGCAAATTCAAGTGGCTCAGTAATCCCTGTCAAGAAAGATGTAAGTGCTGCAGAAGCCATCAATCCCCCGACTATTTTCTTTCTTTCCGGTCTTGCTTCATGATAAATGGCCAAAGCCGCAGCTGGTAACCCGAACATCATGAATGGATATTTACCAGTCATGAAGGTACCGGCCGTTAAATTCTGTACGCCATCTTTAATTTGTGCCATGAAGATGGCCTGGTCCCCTCTGACTGGCGTTCCCCCTCCTTGAGGGATATAACTACCAAATTCGAACCAGAATGGAGAATAGAATATATGGTGCAATCCAAAAGGAATCAGCGCACGTTCTACAACCCCAAAAACGAAAGCCCCAAGTGTCAGGTTAGCACCCAACATATTTTCGGAAAATGAATTTAACCCCGATTGAATCGTCGGCCAAACCAAAATCATCAGCAACCCAAGAATAACTGCGCTTGCAGCTGTTACAATAGGAACAAAACGTTTACCTGCAAAGAATCCTAAATAAGAAGGCAGTTCGATTTCATAAAACTTATTATACATAACAGCAGCCATGACACCGACAATAATACCGCCGAACACACCTGTTCCCAACGTCGGGATTCCCAGAACATTTGTATACACCGCACTATTGTTCTCAATGTCGGCAGCGTCAATGCCAAGAACAGTTCCCATCGTTACATTCATAATCAAGAAACCGATAATCGCCGCAAGGCCGGCAACACCATCTCCACCAGCTAACCCAATTGCGACCCCCACAGCAAACAACAAGGGAAGATTCCCAAAAATAATATTTCCGGCATTCTCCATTACCGATGCGACCATTTCCACTCCGCCACTCGCAAGAAACGGGGCGATATCCAACAAAGTTTCATTTTGCAATGCATTACCAAACGCAAGCAAAATTCCGGCCGCTGGTAAAATGGCTACAGGAAGCATCAAAGCTTTTCCGATTTTTTGCAAAACACCAAACAACTTCTTAAACATAGGTTTTCCTCCTCTTTACTGTTTTTCCATGCTAATAAAACGGTTACATTTAACGATGGTATTCATCTTCCCACGCATCAGTATTGAAATACAAAAAAGGCATAAGCAAAGATAGGATTGAAATGAAAATTCAGGTATATAATACCCTCTTTCAAGACAATCATTCTCCTCACTTATGCCTGATCGAATCAGTAACACGTAAGTTAATGTATGTTTATTTAATTTTCTTTTGTAATCGTTGGATATGCATCGTTAGATAGACAGCTTCCGCGTCACAAACCGGTTTGCCTAATTTTTGCTGCATAATTTTTATTAGCTTCCAAGAGATATTGTAACACAAAGGATATTCTTCTTTCAATAGCATTGCTATTTTTTCAGGTTCCTCTACTTTTTCCCCAGCCAACACCCTGTCTAACATGAATCTTAAATGACGGACCAAACGTGAATAGTCTATGCTATCCTTATTAATTTTTACGTTGAGCTGTTCTTCAACAACATGGATAAGGTGATAGATTAACTGCGAATGCTGATTGACTTCAGATAAGTCTTTGTTTGATATTGCGCTATGAATATGAAGCGTAATAAAACCGATTTCCCCTTGGGGCAGGCCTATACCTGTCTTATCTTGAATCAATTCTACTACATCAACAGCAATATCATGTTCAAAAGGATAAAGGGTTATCGTTTCTTTCAAGAATGGGTTTTTGATAGTCATTCCTTGTGAAACACGCTGAAGGGCGAACAATAAATGATCTGTTAAACCGACATGTATATGTTCATTTAACTTTCCAGTTACTCGGTCATTAATGAGATGAATGGATTCTATAATGGCAGCTTGAAGATTTTGATCGATTTGCGGCAAAAGTTTTTTGTAACTTTCCTGTTCCTTAACATTTTTCAGGACAAACGTTTTCTCCGCTAGTTCCGGACTCAACTCTTCGCCTCTCTTCCGGTTGAAGCCTAAGCCCTTTCCAATAGTAACGACTTCTCCATAAAACGGATGCGTGGCAATCACCACATTATTGTTCAAAACCTTTTCAACGATAAAACCATTCATTTTTCTCCCTCTTCTTTTCTCAAAGTCATCCTATGCCCCATACAGGATAAAGTACTTAGTACTTAGTACTTTTACTATACACGATATGAGCTTTCTCTTACAACATGAAAGAAGAGCCCCGAAATCAGGACTCTCCTTACACACTTGCATTATTACTTCAAGAAAATGAAATATAGCAGGAAGACGACCCCAAGACCCCACATTATCGGGTGAACCTCTTTAGCTCTTCCTTTCATCGACATAGTGATCGGATAGAAGATGAATCCGCAAGCTATACCTGTCGCAATTGAATATGTCATAGGCATCATGATGACCGTAAAGAAGGCCGGAACCGCAATTTCGAACTTTTGCCAGTCAATATTTTTAAGTGATGATGCCATTAATACTCCGACTATAACCAATGCCGGCGCAGTCACCGCGGATGTCACCACTGAAAGAAGCGGGAAAAAGAAAAGGGATAGAACAAACAGCAACCCAGTCACTACAGCTGCAAAACCGCTTCGGGCACCAGCAGCAACACCTGATGTGGACTCTACATAAGACGTCGTGGTGGATGTACCAAGAATTGCACCTGAAACGATGGATAATGAATCAGCAAGCAATCCTTTTCCCACTCTAGGAAGAACATTATCCTTCATCAATCCAGCTTGTTGCGCGACAGCCACCAACGTGCCGGCTGTATCAAAGAATGCTACGAACAAGAAGGTTAGTATCACGATTAACATTTGACCAGTGAAGAGATCACCGGGATTTCCAAAGGCATCGAACGCAACCCCGAATGTAGGCGCTATGCTAGGAACTGCACCGATAATTTTCTCCGGCACCGGAACTTGCCCAAAGATCATTCCTGCAATGGCTGTAATGACCATTCCTATGAACACGCCGCTTTTGACGCCTCTCGTCATCAAAATGACGGTTACGACAATTCCAAACACAGCCAATAAAGTATTCCCCGATGTCAAGTCGCCCAGACCGACAAGAACACTGTCATCATTCGTGATGATTCCAGCATTCTGAAACCCAACAAAAGTAATGAATAAACCGATACCGGCTCCAACTGCGTATTTCAATTCGACCGGAATTGCATTAATGATTTTCTCACGTATTCCCGATAGGGAAAGCAAAACGAAGATAATACCTGAAATTAATACTCCTGACAAAGCCGTCTGCCAAGGAATTCCAAAACCAAGCACAACGGTAAAAGCGAAGAAAGCATTCAATCCCATACCCGGCGCGAGCGAGATTGGATACCTGGCTATGATCCCCATCAATATCGAGCCGATTGCAGCTGCCAAGGCGGTCGCTGCAAAAACCGCTCCGTAATCCATTCTCAATTCATCCGGATAGTCCTCGATGCTTTGTAAAGTCAGCATCACAGGGTTAACAACCAGGATATATGCCATTGAAAGGAAAGTAGTTAGTCCACCAAGTATTTCACGGCGATAATTAGTTCCCAGCTCATTAAACCGAAAATAATTTTTCATTATGAGTCTCCCCTATCATAAGATCGTGCCAACAGAAAATGCCCCGTTCGCTTACGAACGGGGCTTGACTGCGGTCATGTAAAGAAGTGGCGGTTTATCCATACCGCCAATCCTTCCACATCGTAGTCAAGCCGTTCACGGCAGCTTGGTAGAAACTTTTGGGCCATATCCCCAATATTATACGACAATTATGTTTTTTTATTATTATAGGTATAGTGTATCAGTCACCAAAATAACCGTCAATATATCAAACGAATATTTTTTATGTAATTTTAGGCAATGTTCGCGTTTCGCTATATATTCCTTAATTATTATGGCTAGATCTTCGCCAAATTACGTAAAATGTAAGTAATCTACATATTCAAATACTATTTTAACAAAAAAATCAGTGAAGGTTAATTCCTTCACTGATTGGATGATTTTAATCTACTATTCCCACTCGATCGTTGCAGGCGGCTTAGACGTAATGTCATACACTACGCGGTTTACATGGTTTACCTCATTAACGATTCTCGTTGAGATGATTTCAAGTACATCCCATGGGATTCTTGCCCAATCGGACGTCATTCCGTCAATGGACGTAACCGCACGGATCCCGATTGTATAGTCATACGTACGCGCATCGCCCATTACCCCTACGCTTCGAATGTTAGGAAGCACCGTAAAGTACTGCCAAATTTCGCGTTCCAAACCATTCTTTTTAATTTCTTCACGTAAAATATGGTCAGATTCACGTACGATTTCAAGTTTTTCATCTGAAATTTCACCTAATACACGAATACCTAAACCTGGACCTGGGAATGGTTGACGCCAAACGATTTCATCCGGAATGCCCATTTCACTTCCAAGTGCACGCACTTCATCTTTGAATAGGGTGTTCAAAGGCTCAATCAATTTAAATTGCATATCTTCCGGCAGACCGCCAACGTTGTGATGCGATTTAATTGTTTGTGCAGTGGCCGTACCACTTTCAATAATGTCTGTGTAAAGTGTTCCCTGTGCAAGGAAATCGATTCCTTCGAGCTTCGTTGCTTCGTCATCGAATACGTAGATGAACTCGTTACCGATGATTTTCCGTTTTTGTTCCGGATCTGAAACGCCAGCAAGCTTCGATAGGAAACGTTCTTTTGCATCGACCTTGATTACGTTCATATTGAAACCTTCACTGAATGTTTCCATTACACCTTCGGCTTCCCCTTTACGAAGTAATCCATGATCAACGAAAATACATGTCAGCTGATCGCCAATCGCTTTATGGATCAAAACAGCAACAACGGATGAATCCACTCCGCCGCTCAAAGCGCATAACACTTTTTTATCTCCGACCGTTTGGCGGATTTTCTCCATCTCGATTTCAATGAAGTTCTCCATTGACCAGTCACCTTTACAGCCACAAACACCGAATACGAAATTTTTCAAAATGTCATTACCGTATACGGAATGACGGACTTCTGGATGGAATTGCACGGCATATAATTTACGTGACTCGTCACTCATAGCCGAAATTGGGCAAGACGGGTTCGTCCCATCAATTTGGAAACCTTCAGGCGTTTCCACCACTAAATCACCATGGCTCATCCAGACTATTTGTTCTTTTGGCAGGTCACTGAATAACTTGGACTCATTTTGGATGGCAAGAGTCGCTTTTCCGTATTCACGGTTTTTCGCTGGTTCCACCTTACCGCCAAAATGTTTGGTCATAAGCTGCATGCCATAACAAATACCAAAAATAGGAAGGCCCATTTCGAATATGCGTTCATCACAACCAAAAGCATTTGCATCATAAACACTGTTTGGGCCCCCTGAGAAAATGATTCCCGTTGGGTTCATTTTCTCGATTTCCTCTACAGTAATTGTATGAGGATGAAGCTCACTGTACACACCAAATTCACGGATACGACGAGTGATCAATTGATTATATTGGCTTCCGAAATCAAGTACTACGATCATTTCCTGGTTTTTTTGCAATTCTGTTTTCCCCGGCACAAACGTCACCTCTATCAATGTAATTCACTCATAAAATCGAGTGATAACTTCTTATAAAAAATATTATCATAAAAAAAGAAAAACTAAAAATCCACCCTCAAAAATACAGAAAAAGTACAGACGAAGGCAGATTTTCAGCTTTCCTGTTAAAATCCGCCTTCATAGTCAAATCATTTACGGTGATTCGGTAGAAACTTTCGATCCATATTATCGAGGATATATGAAGGATATATTAGTTTAAGTTAGTTTTTGTTATTGTATCAATATAATAAAAACCTGGTCAAGAGCTAGTTTTTCTCATTAAGCTTTCCCAACCCTTTTGAAAGTGTTTCCATTCCCCATCTTCCGCGTCTCCACGATATATCATTAACTCGTATCCAGCAGTCAATTCACTCATCTCATCCGTTTCGTACACTGCATCCACATAGGCGGCGTACTCCCTTAAAGTTTGCCCCTCCGGCCGAACTAAACCAGCTCGTTTTAATTGTTTCAATAATATTAAATAAGCTGTCGAGAAATGAGCACCGGTTTTCTTTCTATAACGAAGAATCTGCAGATGAGGAATCCACTTCCTTCTGAGGAAATAGCCGATAGAAGCGAAAATCATAGCACACGACAGTGTGATGGCAGTCCATTTTAAGAACCCTTCCATGTTTGCAATACCAGTTTTCACGGATGATTGAGTTTCCCTATCGGGTGTATCCTGGCGCTCTTTGGTCTCTTTCTTTGTTTGCTCTTCATTAGTCGGGGGTTCTTCAAGGTTCTTTATCGCTTCCTGTTTCAATTCCGAATCGTAAAATTCAACTTCCCCATCGAAACCCTTTGTCGGCTCGAAGGGAATCCAGCCTATCCCTGAAAAATAAACCTCGACCCAGGAATGTGCATTATTATTGGTCACCTTATAAACGGATTCGCCGTCAAGGATTGATTTTTCCCCTTCGGTATATCCCTTTACCCACCTTGCAGGTATATTGGCGGCCCTCAGTAAAACGACCATTGCAGTTGAATAATTATCGCAATACCCTATCTGTGTCTCAAATAAAAATTGATCGACATAATCTTGATTGCTCTCTGGATACGGAATATCGTCCTTAGAATAAATGAATTCAGGTCCGTCAAAATAATTCTCAATGGCTTTTGCTTTATCGTACCAATTCGTTTCATTCCTTGTTAGCCGGGATGCCAATTCAAATATCCGGTTTGGCAATCCTTCTGGAAGCTGAGTGTTTTTTTCCATTAATAAATCCATGGATTCGTCGGGTTCCGTTACCTTCCTTAACTCAGCTATATCAAAACTTGGCATATCATAAACCAGCTCATACTCTTTCATGGACAGCCGTTCGCCATTACCCTGTTCAGAAATAACTTTGTCCATATCCTGATAATATTTAAAACCCTTTCCGTTTTTGCCCTCAACCTTTTTTAAATACCCGGACTGCGGATGAAGGATATGTGAATAGGATTCCGTCATGGACACTTTTGCCGTCATTTCTTCTGTCCTCACCAATTCAGGAACGTCGTAAATATCTAAAGTTTCCATATCCTGACCGTTGGAAAAAGTGTGAAATTCCGTTTCCGGTATGGAAACCCACCCTTTACCGGTATAAATATTCTTGTTCTCTACTTTCCAGTAATGTCCTGCGGGAGCATTATTATAAAAAACGATGGAACTATCCGGCTCTATCAAACCGCCAAGATCCGAATCGTCTTCATCATATCCGACACTTTTACGCTTCGAATCACCGTCTTCTTTCACAGCTTTATCGGAATAGGAAGTAATATAAGGCACCGGGTCCGGCCATTGCGGAGAGAGCTTAGGGGCAGCGAAACCGACAAGGACACTTCCCAATATCATGCCGGTCAGCATCAAGATCCACTTATTGATGGAAGCCAACGGAAACTTAATCCTCTCCTGTACCGTTAGCCTCAGAAGGGACAGCAAGCCGAGCATCAAGAACCCGATGATGATGATTCTTATCATTGCCTTATCCCCCACATAAGGAGTGAATGTGTCAAGTACCGATATAAAAATCACCGTTAACATAAAAAAGAAAAAGATGCTTTGCCTCACCATCACCCAGTAATGGATCAAATATGTCACAAGCCAAAGAAGCACAAAAAATAGAAACGTTCGAAATGGATTTGTGATCAACTCCCAATTCCCATCATATATAAAACCAAGATTGCCCTTAAAATCCGCTAGAAACCCTTTCAGCCATGACAATTGATATAAATCGTCTTTTGAATGGAGGAACTGTAATGAAACCATTATATAAGCACTAATGAGAATAAATCGGATAGACCAATGTATGCGGAAATAATGCAGTAGCAGGGAATAGAGCAAAAATAAGATAAAAATGATGATATTACCTGTATCAGTGAGTTTATCGACAGGCCTTAACCATTCAGTAATCAACAACAGACCAAATACATACATGAGGACGTGCATGAACCTTTCCAATTTTTCGGTAGTGACATTCATTTCGCCATCACCTCCGATCTGTCAAACTTCAGTTGACCATGTTCAAAAAAGCTAACCTTTATCCCCCTCGAAACAGCTGCAGAACTTGACAACCTTTCCTCATCAGTAAGATCCCCCTGTTTCTTCACACATAAAATTAATCCCTGATTAGGCCGGAAAGCATTCAATATTTCCACCTTTTCTAAGGTTAAGTCTGAAACGACGAATATCACAGCAGCGTTTGCCGGAAAAATTCCCTTCCTGCCATTTTCGTTCAATGCATTTCCAACACTCGGCTCTTCTTTAACAAGTCGGTAAAAAATCTTTCGTTTCTGTTTATTGCCTGCTGCTGCCGGTATGATTAACCTCGATCCCCTACTCACATACCCAATTTCCATGCCTTTCTTTAACATGGCGTGGGCAATGGTAGCTGCCATTTCAATGGATTCTTCGAATAAATCCGATGGCTTTTCATCAAGCATGATGAATACATCCCGGTTTTTCTGCACCTCGAATTCATTCGTCATGATTTCACTCGTTCTGGCAGTCGCCTTCCAGTTAATCCATGACAACTGATCGCCTGGCTGATATTCCCTTACCCCGGAGACCACTGAATGTTCCCGTTGTGTTTTCTTTGTTGAAACCACTGCCCCCTGATTAAACACTCGATCAAGATCACTGTAGGCAAGTTCGTGATAACGAGGAAAAACAGTTATATTCAAAGGTGAACTATATATCGCTTCCTTTTCGACCAGCCCGAAAAAGTCCCCTATCCAAAAGCGGATCGATTGAAACGAATGCTCTCCACGCTGCAAGTTTTCCAAGGTATATGACATGCTGAAGGTACGCTTGAATCCCGGAAAGATAATCATTTTCCTTTGGAGTCCCCTATCTTCCATTTCCTGTGGCAATTCCTCCTCTACCACCATAAATAATAGGGGCAACCGGTTTTTACGGGTAAACGTCAATGCTATCTCAACAGATTCACCAGCCTGGCATTCCCTTTTATTGACCTTTCTCTCAACGGTAAAATCATGCAGCGGATAAAACAGCAGGATCGAAGCGTACACAGAAAACGGCAAAAATGAATAAAAAATGAACCAACTGACAAAACCGCCTTGAAACATTGCATAGCAAAAGGAAACGGTCATAAGTAATACAAGTCCGATCACACTCATATTTCCCCTTAGAGTGTTGATGAATCTGCGCATTAGGTCACAGCCCGCTTCACAGGCACTTTTGTTGTTGCGACAATTTCATGTATCACCATTCCAGCATCGAAGCCCTCATAATTCGCTTCAGGTTTCAAAATAAGCCGGTGGGAAAATACGAATGGCACTAAATATTGAACATCGTCCGGCAGAACATAGTCCCTTCCCTGGATCAGCGCGTAGGCCTGGGCTGCCTTCATCAATGCTATCGATCCACGCGGGCTCACCCCTAAATAGACCCCTTCATGTGAACGTGTTTGATTCGCCAATTCAACAATGTACCGTTTTATTGTGTCATCCACTATCACCGCTTTTACCTCAGCCTGTAATTCTATCAATTCATCCAAGGTGATGACGGATTCCAGCTCCTCTAGCGGTGCCGTGTATTGAACCCTATGAAGAACCTCTATCTCTTCTTCCACACCTGGATAGCCCATTTTCATTTTTAATAGGAATCTATCCAATTGAGCCTCCGGAAGCGGATATGTTCCCTCGTACTCGATTGGATTTTGTGTCGCCATTACGAAGAAGGGCTTCTCCAATCCTCTTGTGACACCATCAATCGTCACACTTGCCTCTTCCATGGCTTCAAGCAATGCAGACTGAGTTTTCGGCGAGGTCCGGTTTATTTCATCGGCTAAAATAATATGGCCCATTATCGGACCTGGCCTAAAGATGAATTCCTGTTCCTTAGGATTGAAGATCGAAACGCCAGTAACATCCGAAGGAAGTAAATCAGGTGTGAATTGAATTCGCTTAAAGCTTGCACCTATTGATTTTGCCAATGCCCTTACCATGACTGTCTTTCCCACACCCGGAACATCCTCCAATAAGACATGCCCGCCGGAAAGGAGTGCCACGATGCTTAATTCTGCTATATCCCGTTTTCCGATAATCACCTTTTCGATATTCCCCAAAATCATTTCTAGTTTTTGGTTCAACTTCTTGTAAATCATTCGCTACCTCCCGGGATTCACATTATCATTATTATTTCATGTCTTTTCTATATCACGCATTTTACATTAAGCTCCAATTAAACCTTACATTGTAAGTTTACTAGATAATCAGTAAACCATAAACGAATTTGTCTAAAAATATAAATGCTGCTTAATGAAAAAGGTATGGTAAACTGTTGCTAAGCCATCTTCTTTAATTATTGAAAGCGAAATAAGCATCGTTTGTATAGACTGTTTTTTAAGTGCCCTTAATGTAGTCCAACGAATACCATGCTTTTCATTTGCATCTGCGGATACATGCTCAATCGTTTTTTGTATTTCGGATATCTATTTTTTACATCTTGATGATTACGCAGATGATATGCTTCATATGCCCGCCAGTCCTCAGGTATGGTTTCTATCTAAATGTTATAACAAGTTGATTGAAGAGAAAGGTACGAGACTCCTGCGGGAAATGAACGTCCAAAATGTACAAGCCATAAAAAACGGCAGGAAAACTCCAATAAATTGTCCACCTTTTCATAATTTCCCGCCCCGGTCATCAAGGCAATGAAGCCACGCCCTTCCGATTTGTATATTCTTAAGTAAACTTCTTTTCTGTCTTGTTTATGCTAAAATGAATGCAATCCACTCATAAGATATTAAGAGGTACTGATCATGTATAAAAAATTCTTCATTTTGATCTTCGCAGCCGCCCTTCTTTTAGGGCTTATTAAAACCATTATGGATATATAGCCAAAAACAGCCCGATTCCTGACAGGAATCGGGCTGTTTTCATTTTCGCTTAACCTCTCCATTCAGCTTCCCCATTTTCGGGATAAGGATAAAAAACAAACAAACGACCAAAAGCGCCAAAACGATGCCGAGCAATATCGTCAGGTCAAAATTAAGTGAAGGCTCTGTTTCTTCTTCGTTTCTCGTTGGAATGCGGACCTCCGAGAATAATCCAAGCTGTTCTGACTTTGAAGCGATGGTATTATTTTGATTCTCCGTCACAGGTGACAGAAACAGCGAGTCCTTCACCGAGTCAATGGCATCATACTTCCCTCTTTCAAAAGTGAGATTCTTTTGTTCTTCAGGCAGTTTCCGCTTTTGTTCCAACAATCCTTCTTCATGGAAATACTCCGTTTGAATATCAATATCCTTTTCTTGATATTCATTGGGCTCCACCATCGGTTCCTCTTCCGCCCCGCCATGAGGTGCATGGCTAAAAAACAGGATGAGCAAGACAGGCATTACGTATTTATTCCACTTCATGGGCCATTGCTCTTCTTTCTGCAAGACGCTTCACTACATATGGAATGATCGTTGCGATAAGCGTCAGCACAATCAAGATGATACTAGCCGGAATGAATGCCGACTGATTACCGAATTGAATGGACATGTATACGTCTGCAACAGGGTGGTCTACATTGAAATTAGGCATGATTAAATCCAATAATGGTATGGTAAAGAAACTGATTAAACCAATCACCAGGATAGAACCGACAAACGGCCCAATCGAGAAGGCAAGTCGGGTAAACGCTGAACAGAAGAATAAAAGCAGGACGGTGAAGACGGTCCATTTAATCTCCTGCATATCTCCCAGTGGATAGATCTTCAAACCATATATGCTGATGATTAAACCTACGATCAGATTCAATAAGGTAAACAAGGCCGCATGGACCATCATTGGAATGGTTTCATAATGATGCAGGAAGAAACCGATCAATAACCCGGAAATAAGTATGATCACCAACATGACGATCGGCGGGATATTAACCTTTTCTTGATGAAGGACTTCCCCGCTGATTTGTACGGGATTCGCTAAATATTCGTACACATACCCGTTCTCCTGATCATCGACTAGAGTGTTGTTCAAGACGCTATATACGTCCGTCTTGATTTTTTCGGTTGAGTCTACATTTTGGGACCAATTATCATTAAGCTGATCGGCCCTTTCCTGCACTGACCCCACTTTCGCTTGCAGGTCTGCTGTATCCTTCGTGACCGTGTCCTGTCGTTCCGCTACAGAATTGACAAGCTCGGAAATGAAGCCGACAGTTGTTGCCGTATTGTCTTGAAGTGATACAAACATTTCTCCATCAAGGTTAACTGGCGGTTCGGCCTCCATCTCAGGAACTTCCATATGATCCGACAAATTGGCAGACACTTCTTGAGCCTTGCCGGTAATTGCCGCTAATTCAGCTAAAGTAGCTTTCTGCCCCGTTTCAACATTAGCATCATATTCTTTCATATAACCCATAATGGAATCCGAGAACATCTGAAAGTTCTCATTGACTCCTGCTAAACTGGCTTTAACGAGTTTCGCTTCTTCATCCACGTTTCCGGAAACCCCATTTTTCAAGTTTTCCAATTCTTTTATATTGGCTGCAAATATCTTATCTACATTTGCTTCAGTGACTCTTTCAGCCAATTCACCATAAGATGAGAGTGAACCGTAATAGGCAAGGAGGGTATTTGAATCCCGATTGGTGATAGGATTCTCAAATGCCTTCACAAGCACTGCTCGCCTTTCTCCCCCCACTTTTTCAAGAAGTGACTGTTCGAGAGTCTTGATTTCTGCAATGGCCTCATCGATTGTCATACTCTGGATGTCATGTAATTTTTGAATATCTTCTTGTGACTTTTTCCATTTGTCACCTAAATCCTTATAATTCGTGCCGAGTTCATTATAATCAGCTTGCAATTGCGTAAACTGCGCCAGCAGATCATTATATGAATCTACCAGTGTATTAAACTCCGTTATCACTTGGTTATGATTCCCCGTTCTGCCGCTTACCGTTCCGCTGAGATTATTGATTTCCGTTTGGAGATCCGCTGTTAGGATGTTGATTTGTTCAGCAGCTCCTTCACTTCCTTCTGCCGGCACCAAACTTTCAAGTGCCGTGTTGATCCCATTGATTTGATCCAGCAGAACCTGCAGCGACAGTTCATCTATCGGGTCCTTCTTTTCAGGTGCAGCAACCGATTCACCTTTTCCCGTTTCCGTTTCAATATCTTCTATAGGCGTGGTTCCTTCACCAATATCCTCCCCATCACCAGAACTGCTTGCAAGATTCCCTCTTTGCACAAGCAAGGTGGACTGAAGGTTATCAAGACCCGCCTCTTCCGATTGCTTCAATTGTTCAATCGAGCTTTGTTGATCTTGGGTGATTTTCGTAATTTGTTCGACTTGTTTGTCTTTCATGCTTGTTGAAAATTGTTCCAATTCATTACTGCTGGAATCGAGTTTCTGCTGCATGATTCCAACATTTTCACTAATGCCTTGATCATTAAGGCTGTATTTCGTATTCATTCCTTGCTGAATCTCCGGTATAGCTTGATTACCCTCATTCAGCACCTTGTCATATGATTGTACACTCTCCATGACAAGCTGCTGATTTTGGGCAGATGCCTTCTCAAAAAGGATACTTTGAGCCTTTTGATATTCCTCAAAAGAAACAACATCTTTCACAAATGAAGCCATTTGAGTCTTCGTGTTCCCTATTTCATCCATTGTTTCAGTACTTGTTTTGCCAGCATCCTTCGTCTCGGCAAAGACTCCTTCAAGCATGTCCTTATGCTGCTTGATTTCGCCGGCAAGACTTTCCGAGCTCGGAGTATAAAACTTATACATCGTGTTTTGAAAAGCGATTTCTTTAGCAAGGACATTATCGAACTTCTTACGGATGTCCTCGACTGATTGGGAAACATAGCTCCAATACTGTGTTGAAATATGCTTATTCATTTTGCTCTTTGTCTTCTCTAATTCCTTTTGTACCTTTTCCATGTTCTCTGCATTCAAACTGGGTTGTACCTTGTACTTTATCCCCGCCTTAACAGGCTGTTCATCATCGAATGTATAAATATTCTCTGAAAAATCGGATGGAAAATATATGACTGCATCATACTTTTCATTAGCAAGTCCACTTTCCGCCGTACTTCTATTAACCACAAACCACTCATATTCAGAATCCTTGTCAAGTGTAGTAACAAGCTCTGAGCCCATGTAAATGGGATTATTGTTAAATTCAGTCCCATTATCTTCATTTACAATGGCGATTTCACGAGAAGCCGTTTCTGTCTTTTTCATTGGATTTTGGCCAATATAAGAAAAAAACAAGATTGGCAGCGCAATGATCACCAGGATTTTACCGATTAACAGCATCGGTTTTATTTTTTCAGACACTCTCTTGCACTCTCCTTCTTTCTTCACTTAGCGGAATTTGGATTTTACTTTCCTGGCCATTCAGCACAAAGTATCCGTAACCCGGCTGTATTTCTTCTTCTTTTCTGGAATAGGAGAGGGTGTACAAGCTTTGGTCCGATTTTTTAAGAAGCAAAACAGCCTGCCTGACTTGTTTCAATTCGGTTGTCAACGAATCATACCCCTTCGTGAAGTCGTTGGCATTTCCCGCGACAATCAGACTAAACCCGAGATGGCTGTATTGTTTCATCAAACTGCTGATCCTATCCTGAATCCTGCCGTCTATCGTTTGTTGGATCCTTGAAATGCTATCTATGACAAATATGACCGGTGGGAATTCCAGTTGCTTCATCGGTTTCATTTCCAATGCCGCAAGATAACTTCGCTCACGTTCTTCAAATATTCCAGTGATATGATCGAGCCATTCGGTTATCTGCTCTTTTGTTTCCACATAGCTCACCTTCTCCTCAAAAGCATAAGAAGATAAGCCGCGATCCACTCCGTCAAATAATCCAATTTCCCCGATTGCCTGTTTAAGCAACGATTCCAGTAGCACTTTAAGGACATTCGTTTTCCCTTTACGTGACTGTCCTACGACAAGCAGGAATGGATTGGAATTCAACTCCACGAATACAGGTGTAACGCTTTCCTCTGAAAGCCCGATTGGAATGGTACCCTTCTTTATGGCTTGTGAGCAGTAACTCTTGAAGTTGCTGGAATCAAGACGTGCCGGTAACATCCGAATCGCCGGTGGTTTGTCCATTTCCTTATATTTAGCCTTATGTTCTGCCACGACTTGTTTCATTTCTTCCAAAACGGCTATATCATCCGCTCCATCGGCTGGTAAATAAACCTGCGTGAGATAGGTTTGATCCTTTTTCACCAACGCCCTGCCAGGAACAGGTTCATTTTCATAAGGGGTTCGCCCCAAAACTGAATATTTTTCCGAACTGTCCATTAAGTAATGGACGACCTTCGTCTTAAGGCTATTCATTAACGGCTGGCGAATCGCATTGATTCTCGTTGCCGTTAAAATCATGAATATCCCAAGTGATTGTCCATCACGTGCAAACTGAACGAATTGGGCTTCCTGATCCTGCATCTCATCCTTCACTAAGTCAAAATTGTCGACCACGATATAAATAATCGGCAATTTATCTTCCACTAATGCATTATAAAGCTTTATGTTACTAAGCTCCTTTTCTGAAAAAAGCTGCTTACGCCTTTCCATTTCCGCCTTCATGAATAACATGAATTTTTCTATTTTCCTTAACTCATCGAACCTAAAGTATTCCCCAGTATGAGGCAGCTGGCGCATTGGCAGTAAAGCGCTATTCCCGAAGTCGAAAATATAATAATGCAGTTCTTCAGGACTGAATTGATCTGCAAAACTAAAGAGAAGTGTCAAAACGGTGGTGGACTTGCCGTACCCGGAAGAACCAAAAACCCCAATATTCCCATCTTCAATCCAGTTATAGACATAATTTGTCTGGCTTTGCAATTCGGGCTCATCCTTCATTCCCAGGTGGAATTGATTCCTCGTCGGGCTTCTTTCAGTGTTTCTCGATAAACGATCTGAAAGAGGCGGCAGCCATGGGCTTGCCAACTTCTTAATCTCCATTTCTTCCTGCATCGCAACAATTCGATCCGCCACAGCTTCTATTTCACTAATCTTTTCTTTCCTCTTATTAGTGATCTGTTCCGATACATTTGAGATTTGAACAAGACCGAGGTCTGTGACAAGTGCCACTTCGTCCTCAGATCCAACCGTATCCTCTAAATATGGGGCACCGCTCCACGCAGACTGGAACAATTCATAAACCTCGTTATTTCCTACCTGCAAATATCCCCGTCCGGTGACAGTAATATTTGCCGCATCGCTATTTTTAAGAATTTCCTTACTATCACTGGCATCCTGCACTTTCAAGGAAATTTTAAAACGGGCATTGCTCCAAATCTGGTTATCAATTACACCGCCCGGCTTTTGTGTAGCAAGAATTAAATGAACTCCCAAGCTCCGTCCAATTCGCGCCGTACTCACTAATTCGCGGATGAAATCGGGTTCTTCGTTTTTAAGTTCCGCAAACTCATCTGATATCAAAAATAAGTGCGGTAACGGTTCATCCGCTTTGCCTTCTTTGTATAAGTCCGTGTAATCGTTGATATGATTGACTTCGTATCGATCAAACATGCGCTGGCGTTTCTTCAATTCGCTATTGATGGAGGCTAGTGCCCTGGCACTGAAGTTCTTGCTTCCCTCAATATTCGTAATGACTCCCAGCAGGTGCGGAATCTGCCTGAATGGCTGTGCCATTCCCCCGCCTTTATAATCAATGAGCAAAAAGGCAACTTCATGTGGATGATAATGAACGGCTAATGATAGGATGTATGTTTGCAGTAATTCACTTTTCCCCGATCCTGTCGTTCCAGCAACCAATCCATGGGGGCCATGCGCCTTTTCATGCAAGTTCAATTCAACCCTATCCGTTTTCCCTTTCAATCCAATCGGAACTGCCAAGGATTTGGAAGACTGATTGGTCCGCCAGTTTTGGCTGATAGGCAGATCTTCCACTTCACGAGCTTTCAATAATTCCAGAAATGATACCGTTTCTGGTATGGAATTGTTCATGCCTTTTTGATGATCTAGCGAACGCAGCGTACGTGCAAAACGCTCATTCCCTTCTTTTGAATGTGCATCAAGTTTAAAAGGAGTATGAACGGCCTTCGTTTGCTGGATGAGAATTTCACCTTCAAAATCATTGATATACTTCACAAGCGTATGGACATTTTCGGTCAAACTTTCTTTTGCATCCGCTGCAAAAATCGTCGAGATACCCAAATCGTCTGTTTTACCTTCTAAATATTCCAATATGACATGCTCCGCAATTAAATTACGATCCGTGACAATAAAGACAAAGTGGGGAGTGAATCTCACTTTCCCTTTGTTCTCGTCCAAATCTCTTTCCCTCAATAGCTGATAAATCGAGGTCAGCAGCTGGTCACGTGATTGCTCATTATATATAAAGCCTTTTGCATAGGCATGCGGCAATTGAAAATGAGGGAGCCATTTCATCCATTCCCATTCTTGGTAATCCTTTTCCGGAAAAATGGCCACAAATCGAACATCATGATAACTATGAAAAAAGGCCAGTTGCCCAATCAGTTGCTGCAGCTCCCGTTTAACGATCGATTCCTTTCCGACCAGGCCCATCGATCCATTTGATAAATCGATCGATAATGGAAGATCATCCAGGTTTTTGTATACATCCACAAGTTCCTGCGACTGCTCAAGTAAATCATCTATATCCCGATTGGACATATCGCTGCTATTTACCGACACCTGATAACTTGAGGGTATGGTCGTAGTTCCGATCTTAAAGTGCAGAGCATCTTCACTTTCCAAAGTTCGCTCCCATATACGATCGCTAATACTGTCAGTCAGCAGCTTCATCCTTTCAAAGGAGGGGTAATGATAGGACAGCACATTCTTTTGTTTTTCAGACAGCTCTTGCAGTTCTTCCCTCTTCTGCTCTAGATACCTGGTATATACACGTTGACGTTTTTCTTCTCTGAATTTTTGCTTCTTTTTGTCTTTAAAATATTGTACCGTCGAGGTAACTAAAGTCGTTGTGAACATCACAATCGATATGATGATGAAAATTCCCCGAGGCTGAATGACCGTGATGACCCCCATGACGATTAGCATCATTAAAGGCGGCATAAGGATTAGCCATAACCCTCTATTATTATCTTCCGATTCTTGGCTCGGAAAAGATATCGTCACTTTTTCATCCGGCAATTCGTAGATCATCCTTGGTGTCCGGCGATACTGTGGATAGCTTTTTTTCATTTCAGAGATTGGTTTCTTCATTTTAGATAAAGATGTTTCATAACTTTCGGCACTATGAATCATCAATAAGTCGCCTTCAACCAACCTCAGCACCATATTCGGCCAGCAAATCAGATCACCATTTTGAATGGGAACAGCCTTCGTTACCCTTTCACCATTCAAGAAAATCCTGCTATGTTCATTTGGCATGAGGTGCCACTTCCCTTTATGCACCACAAGGGAAAAGCCAGTGCCGGAAACCGGTCCTTCTTTACGGAAAGTCGCTCCCGCCTTGGCCGATAAAGTGATTTCTTTCAAGTTGCCTATATAATAGAGGCTTTCTTCCAATTCCCCTGCCGTATAAAAAATCTCAACCGTTTCTTCTCCTTCATGAAAGGTGAAGCTATGGAATGGCTTTACATCGCCAAGCTTCTTGTCCTCCCTAAACACCTCATATTCATCAAGTCCCTCATGTTTTTTCAGCTTGATGGAACCTTGTTCAAAGGGAATGGAATAAACGGTGATCGTATCCTGTCTTGATGGCCCAATCGTAATTGGACCGTTATGATTATCCTTGATCGTATAGGATTGGTAGGTCCCCTTATAATAAATCCATAATAAACTCATTAAATCTCACCTCCGCAAAAGGCCCATTGCTCACTCTTTGCTTTTCTCTTTTTCTTCAGTTGATTTTTTGGAGGAATCCTTACTTTCTTCTTTCCCCACAGAAGCAGGTTCGTTTTCCGCTTCTTCTTTTACAGCAGGTTTTGCTTCCACTGCGCTTTTATCCTCTATATTGGACTCTGTTGCTGACTGGTTTTGATCTTGCTGTTCCTTCATTTGCTCATCCAATTCCTTTTTTTCCTTTTCATATTGGGACAGCTCTGTATCGATTTCTTTAATTTGCGTTTCCTTTTCTTCCCCAGAAAGTTTATCGTCCAACTTAATCTGTTCTTTCTGGTTTACCAGCCCATACATTATCAATTCGCGATCCTCCATGATTCTCGCCAAATCGATCGCGTCCTCACTCATGCCCCTGCCTATATAAATCCAATATAGGAGATACTGACTATCGGTCTGCAAAGTGATTGCATTTACTACATTCTTCTTCCTGACATCATCTAACGGCTCATAAGCGACATAGGCCATAGCCAGTTCATATTGAACGACATACGGCATATTTTTTGGATCGTAGTTTTCCAAACGGTCAATGACTTCACTGTATTTTTGTTTTAAGAAGCTTTCACCGCTTTCTACATATGCTTCCTGCTTAGGTTGTGAGAAGAATAGTGTGTAAATCGTAAACAACAGCAGCGGCACCAGAACGATCATCGTACCCCAAAGTGTATAACGGCCCGTTTTCCATTTCTTTTCAGGAATATGCACAAATGCTTTTTCTTCCTTCTCTAAAACATCTATCCGATCTTGAATGACCGTGGAAAGTTCATCCCAAGTCCCCGATACCAATATACTTTGTGTTTCGTTCGATAGTTTCAGTGTCTTATGATAAAGTAAATACTCTTCGAATGTATACTGCCCATCCACAAGTGCCGAAATCGTTGCCTTCGTTTCTTTAAATAACTCATCTTGATTATGCTCATAAGGAGGCAAACTGTCTTTTACGCCATAATGCAGGAAATATGGGGCCAAGCTCGAATCAAAAACGATATTTTCTGGACAGACGACTAGTTGCAGGCGACTCAATTCATGATTCCTGATTTTCTTCAAGATTTGATAAGACGATAACCATCTACTCAATGAATTTTTATCTTTAGCTTTGGAAAAAACAAAAAAAGAGGCTGGTGGATTTACTCTGATCTGCACCTCGTCCTCTGTAACTTCTATATGTTTCTGGAGAGCATCATCCGCTTCATGAATAATCTGTAATTCCAGTGGGTCCTGCATAGAAAGTTTTGCCCGTTGGAAAACGAACGAATGCCCCTTATCATCCTTCATCATTACAGCTTCTGTTTTTTTCTCCAAATATGAGGATTTTTTCTCATCCATTTTATGTAACTCCTTTACCCCTGCTAAAGGGCTTTAGACTTTTTTCCTATAAAGAGTCCACACTTAATCCATTAGAGGATCTCAAGGCGGTCCCCCGTCGTAATGCCGCTATCAAGCAGGGTTTCATATCCTGAACATACGAACTCTTTATTCTGGACCCGCACCCAATAGCCTTCTTTAGGTGCACTGGCAATATCCTTTACCTGCCAAATTATTTCCACAACCTTCTTGATGGAACGGTAATTCGAAACTTGCAAATCAAATACTTCCCCTGTATATCTGTTTAAATCGATCGTTAGTTGAATATATATGGAAACCACCTCTTTTAAAGCAAAAAAGCACCACGATCTTCATAAAGAGTCGCGGCGCTTTTTCCTAGAAATTTCTTTATCTCATTGACCTAATGATTATCCGCGAATTTGACTAGCAATCTGATTATCTGTGTCTTCAAGGATTTGAGCTGATTTATTCAATTGTTGAGAAACTTCATTCAACAAGCGGGCCATATCCATGAATGAAGGCTTCAATTCTTCATACTGACCTACGAATGCCTCGCTGGAGGAACCTTCCCAAATACCAGTTAAATGATCTCTCATTCTATCTAAACGACCAATCATATCCGTTACTTGTTGGCTCTCATTATCATATTGTCTAGCTACATCTTTCAGTTCCGAAGGTGTTACGCGAATTTGTGACATAGAAAAAATCCTCCTTTTATCTTATATAGTACATTTTAATGGAACCATACATTTTCTGCCATATAAATAAGCGCAAAGTCGAAAAATGGTAAATTATGATTATACAAAAAAACCTAAATATGGCATTATGAAAGTCTATGTACCTGTTTTCCCAAACCTTTAAACCCATTTTTTAATTATTTTTTAATATTTTACATTTTTATGGTAAAAAAAGTTCCTTATACCCAATATTTCTGAACCTTCATCCAATAATATGATTTTCACCATAATAATAGTGACTTTAGACTTTCTTTTTTAGAAAATTAATCAAACGTTTGATTAAAGTCTGAAAATGATCCTTTTCAGACTGTTCACCTTTATTATTGATCGAATCCAAACCATTTAAAAAAGGACATCAGAATGAATGGAAGACCTATTTTTACAATCAGCCGCAGCAGGAATCCGTGTCATATAGCGAGAATCGATATTCCCAACAGAAACAGGCCATCTCTTCCCAATGGTTTTTGGAAAAGTGATAGCCTTTATGTTTAATCCATGATTCAATTAAGTTGCTAAGTCATATAACCCGTTCCAAAAAATCTTTCAAAAACCGCTCACTTTCCACATTCGTACAGACACGGATTCTAGGTTCGCCATCCTTTTGACCGATTGTCCTGCCTGTTTCTTCACCCTCGGTCACCACCTTGACGGTCATCAACTCTGTACTCACAAAACTTGAATCAATCGCAACCCCGACAGCAAGCGGATCGTGAAGGGCGCAACCGCCTAAACCTGGATGGGAGTTTTCATATGCTTCCATATAATAATCTGTCATTTCCGCTAAAAATTTGGCGCTTTCCTTACCAGTGGCACGCCAATCATCAAGCTTCGATTTCAGTAGGTATGTTTGCAGTGTCACATCAAGCCCCACTAGTGTGATTGGCAGTCCAGAAGTTAATACCTGATCGGCTGCTTCAGGATCTGAAATAATGTTTGCTTCAGCATAAGGGCTTACATTTCCAGGTACGTTTACGGCACCGCCCATAATTATGACCTCTTTTACAAGCGACATGATCAGTGGCGCTTTATTAATCGCCAATGCGATGTTAGTCAGTGGTCCAACTGCAATGATCGTAATTTCATGCGGTCTGCTTTTCACTTGATCGATAATGAAATCTGCTGCATTTCCTTGTGATGCTTTGATGGTTGGTTCAAACCGAAGGGTATTTCCTAACCCGTCTTCCCCATGGACATGCTTGGGATACCTCTTCTTCCTTCCGCGTACCAAAGTTTGGCCAGCACCTTCATAAACCGGTATGCGCCTATTTAATTTCTCCAAGACGGCAAGCGTATTACGGGTCGATTCAACAACGGGCACGTTACCAAAGCAAGTGGTGAATCCGAGCACTTCCAATTCAGGGGAATTTAAAGCATATGCCATCGCCATGGCATCATCAATCCCAGTATCTACATCGAATATGATTGGTTTCAATATTTCCACACCTTCCAAACACTTTTTGAGACCCTTTTAACAACTCATTGCCTCTCTTTTCTCTTTCTTATATATAAAGAACACTGTTTTCCAACTGAATTTTAACATTCAACGATAGCCAGTTCCACAGAAAGTTAGGAATAATCATAATTTGCAAACAAATGACAAGTAAGGCTGGTTCTTGTATCTACCAGTAAAAATAGTTGACCGCTCATAAATATCAATGATATAAAAAGTGAAAAGAAGAAGTCGTCTCTTAGAAGTGACCTAATTCCTTTTCAACTTGTTCAATGCTATTACGATGTAGTTATGAATACATGCGTTACGAATTTATGATATCCAAGGTGGAAAAAGGATGAAAATGTTTAAGTTGATTGAAGATGTTCCTTCTGCGTATAAAAAAGGAACAAAATTCTTTTTAATATCACATTCAGAGTTCATTGGCGTGAAAAGTTATGTATTGCTGGCTGAAGATTTGAAAGGCAAGATCGAAGTAACGGAAGAGGAATTGAGGAGTAAATTCGTTTCCATACATTGATTTAAAAAGCTCCATTTGGTTAACTGTAAGCTGCTTAACCAAATGGAGCTTTTCCTTTCCAAGACATGGGATTGAACCAGCTGAAAACTGAATATGTGGAAGGAAAGGACATGTCCATTATCGTGAATGTTTTCTTAAAAACTATGATTCTAGTGGGCCGGAAATTTTCATCCAGCTCATTTTTGACGAGTGCACCATAACAAACCTTATTTAATAGTCTATTTACGGGATAATATTCATCATATTCTATCCCACCCACAGCAGGAAAAAGCATTGATCAAGTCTATACCAAATCAGATGAAGTTCATTCATCAACTATTTGATATGGCTGCATGGACTGATTCTAAATAACTCTTTCAAATAAATGCATCTTAAAATCAGAACCGGATATTATCTTTGCCTTCTATTTTATTGTTTTTTTGATTCACACTACACCATATAATAATCAAATTTCAATAAAAAAGAGAAGTATTCGCGTATAGCGATGAGGCGCCGCCAGAATGTAAAAATAGGATGTTATCCTCCGGCTTAAAGGTGCCTTTTTGTATTAAATCGATGAGTCCCGCTGCCGCTTTACCCGTATATACCGGATCCAGCAAAATCCCTTCTGTTCTTGCCATTATCTTGACTGCTTCCACCATTTCAGGTGTAGGCAAAGCATAACCCGGCCCGACATACTCATCAAAACACGTAACGGCCTCACGAGGAATTGAATTTGGAATGCCGATGTGTGCTAAAGTTTCTTTAACTAGCTGATAAACTTTCTCTTCTTGTTCAACTTTTCCTCTGCTTACGTTTATTCCAATTACTGATATTCCACTTTGGTTTCCATGAAATCCGGCCACTAAACCAGCATGCATTCCTCCGCTTCCGCTTACACAAATAACAGCTTTCAAATCAATTCCTTGGTCAAAGGACTGTGCCAAGATCTCCTGGGAGCAAGCAACATATCCCGTTGCACCAATGACATTGGAACCCCCAACCGGAATGATGTAAGGTTGATGTCCTTTCTCTATCACCTCTTTAGCCACTTTCTGCATTTCTTGCATCAAGTCCGCTCCATTAGGCACGACTTTGATTTGTTCGGCGCCCAATAAATGATAGAGAAAATAGTTACCGTTAAAATCCAGTTCAGAATTTGAAAGACCCTCTTCCAACACAAGGATGCATTTCATTTTTTCTTTAACCGCAGCAGCTAGTGTCAAGCGGCAATGATTGGATTGAATGCCCCCACATGTAATTAACGTATCCGCACCTTTATCCAATGCATCGGCAACAAGGAACTCTAGTTTTCTTGTTTTATTTCCCCCGGCCGTCAGACCAAGTAAATCATCTCGTTTAAGATAAATAGAAGGGCCACCAAGAACTTCGGAAAAATGATGTAATTTCTCAATGGGTGTATCTGTTGGTGTATATCGCTGTCTAGGAAGTTTTGCTAAATTCATATTAAAACTCCTCCTGATATTTTCTGTTTAAGACTGGCCATATTTACATTAAAGAAAGTAGAATATCAACCTGCCTTCCCTTTTATATATAATTAAATAATAGCCAACGCTTCTATTTCAATAAAAGCATCTTTAGGTAAACGAGCAACTTCAATCGCACTTCTTGCCGGATAATTATCAGAGAAAAACTCTCCATATACATGATTCATCACGGCAAAGTGATTCATATCGCTTAAAAAAACCGTTGTTTTTATTACATGCTGTAAGCTTGATCCTGCCGCTTCTAAAACCTTCTTAAGATTCTCCAATGATATCCTTGTTTGCTCCTCAATATTATCAGGCATTTCTCCAGTTTCAGGATCAATTGGGAGCTGCCCTGAAGTGTACACTATATTTCCTGCCTTAACACCTTGTGAATAAGGACCGATAGCCTTGGGGGCTTCTTTTGTTATGATTGATTCTTTTGTCATATAAACCACCTCTTTTTTTGTGTGTAATCCTAGTAATACGGGATAGAATTAAATTTAATTTCCCTTTTAATAAAGCGCTTACAATCAATACAAGCCTTCCCCCTTATTCTTTGCGCTCAAAATCACACTCCATCAGAGGAACCATTTTTGTTTTCTTAATGATTTTATAGCCAAGCCAGAGAAGCAAGAAAATAGGAAGACCTATATACGTCGCGATAATTTCTGCCCAGCTAATTTGATCTCCGTAAAAAAGAGTCTGCCCAAAAATGAAAACCACAAAAAATAACAGCGTGATAACCGGGCCCAGCGGGTACCATTTGGCTTTAAACGGCAATTCATTTAGATCTCTGCCTTGGGCTACATAAGCCTTACGGAAGCGGTAATGACTAACGGCAATCCCGAACCATTTGATAAATCCGGTAAGGGCTGAAGCATTTATCAACCAAATAAAAACTGAACCATTTCCAAAAAGGGAAGCCAAAAAAGAGGCAAGTCCTATAAAAGCAGTTGTACAAAGGGCCCACATGGGAATTCCCTTCCTGTTAAGCCGTGCAAAGATCCGTGGTGCCTTTCCTTCTTTCGCCAGTGCCCATAGCATACGTGAAGAAGCATACATTGCTGAATTTGCTGCTGATAAAACAGATGTAAGAAGCACTGCATTCATGACGGAAGCTGCAAATGCCAACCCAGCTCTCTGAAGAACAAGCGTGAAGGGGCTGATAGATACATTTTGAACGCCGGATTTAAGCAGGTTTGGATCCGTATAAGGGATAATCAAACCGATAACAAAAATCGTCAACACGTAGAAAATAAGGATTCGCCAGAAGATTGACCGAATGGCTTTCGGTACGTTTTTCGATGGATTTTCGGTTTCACCGGCTGCCGTCGCAATCACCTCAGTTCCCTGGAATGCAAAGCCCGCGATGAGCACAACACTGAAGATAGATACAAGCCCGCCATGGAAAGGAGCATCTCCTTGGGTAAAGTTACTGAACCCGACCGTATGTCCTCCCATAATTCCAAAAATCATGGCAACCCCAATAACGAGAAATACGATGATCGAGATGACCTTAATACCAGCAAACCAATATTCACTTTCCCCATATGCCTTGACTGATAAAACATTTAAAATTAGCAACAAACCCAGAAAAAGTGCGCTCCACAAGATAGAAGGTGAGTCCGGAAACCAATACTTCATAATAAGAGTAGAGGCCACCAAATCTGCAGGAACCGTTATCGCGGTTGTATACCAATAGTTCCAACCTAACGCAAAGCCTAACGCAGGATCAATATACCTTGAAGCATAGATGTCAAAAGCCCCCGGGACCGGTAAGAAGGCCGATAGCTCTCCTAAACTATTCATGACAAAATAGACCATGATTCCTACCAGAATATATGCAGCAAGCGCTCCTCCCGGCCCCGCACTGCTAATCGTCGATCCGCTGGATACAAACAATCCAGTTCCAATAGCGCCACCTATAGCCATCATCGTTAAATGTCTGGATTGCAGCTTCCTTTGTAAGGATCCTTTTGAATTTCGCTCTTCTAGGGTGTTACTTATCTCTGCTTCTAATTTCCCCATAGTGTATCCCCCTTTTCCCTCATAGTTCAAATACTTTGTATGCAAAGCTCATCTGGCTGTTCTTTTGAATAATCTCTTTATTGACTATTCAGGGAACTTTCAGTAAATTATTAAACTACCTACCTTTTGCTTTTGTCCTTACAAAAAACTCAGCCGAGAAATTGATATGGGCACTCTCTTTCATTTCAAGTAACTTTAAATGGGTAAAATAGAAATCTTTAAAACAAAGTTAACATAATTGGTATTTTTCCAACTTGCGATAAAGAGTAGACAGGCTAATCTTTAGTTCCCGGGCAATTTGTTCTTTATCATTTCGATATTTTTCAGTCAGAAAATAGCTCTGGATTACTTCCTTTTCATATTCTGAAATCATTTGTTCTAAGCTTAACCCACTACTCTCAACAGAGAGATGATCCTGTTGAAAGAGATAGTCAGGTAAATCTTGAAAGCCCACAATATCCGATTCGGCCATATTGACCATATATTCTACCGCGTTTTCTAATTGCCTTATATTCCCAGGCCAATCATAGCGAATAAGCCATCGCTCCAGCATGGGGTCAAGTCTCAGTGGATCCCTTTGCATGATCATACAATGTTTATGAATGAAATGTTCGAGATACAAAGCGATATCATCACGCCGTTCTCTCAAAGGTTTGGTATGGAGAGGGAGGACATTGAGACGATAATATAAATCTTCGCGAAAGGTACCGTTTCGCACCATTTCCTCTAAGTTTCGGTGAGTGGCTGCAATCACCCGTACATTAATTTCGATTGCTTTTTTGCCACCGATTCTTTCAATCTCTCTTTCTTGTAAAACCCGTAATAACTTTGGCTGCAAGAAAAGCGGCATATCACCAATTTCATCAAGAAAAATGGTTCCTTTGTGCGCTAATTCAAATTTTCCCATTTTTCCATTCCGACTCGAGCCGGTAAATGATCCGCCCTCGTAACCAAACAACTCACTTTCCAACAAGCTCTCAGGTATGGCTGCGCAATTTACTGCCACAAATGAATGCATTCGGCGCTTGCTTTCAAAATGAATCGCTTTGGCTAATAATTCTTTTCCCGTACCGCTATCTCCCCTTATCAAAACAGTGGATGGGCTATTTATAATCCGTCTAGCTTTTTTAATAACATCTTGAAGCCCGGAATCTTTACCAAGAATGTTTTCAAAAGAAATAGCTTTTGGGGTGATCGGTATCTCTTCTTGAATTTTGCAACCCGGTTCTTTACCAGGGTCCAGCATTGCTAATTTATTGACTAACAATGTACTAACATTGCGTAGAAACTGTATCAGATTCTCTGATTCAATAATCATTTTCTCCTTTTGTTCATGGGAAAAACCAATCATGCCGATGACCCCAACTGGTTTGTCTTGCTTTACAATAGGAAACCCGATGGTAGCGAGTTCTTTGCACTGATTTACGAATTTACAACTCCTACACTGCGACTCATCTTTTTTCACATCGTAAACCACTCCAGGCTCCCCTGTTTCCAATATCATTCTGAAAAAGGAGCCTTCCGGAGCCGTTTTGCCAATGAGATCTTTATAGTAGCCAGTTCCACTAATACGAACGCCCTTTTCATCAAGCACGGTTATATCCAGACCAAGGATTCCTGCTGTGTTCTCAGCGTAATCTTGAATAAACTGCTGCATGCCGATAAAGCCTGCCATATTATCCTCCTCTGCTATTGCGCTTTACTGAAATAATAAAATTAATTTATTATAAAATAAATTTCTACGCTTTGCACAAAGAGGAGACAGCTTTTTCTATGCCACCCAAAGCATTTTTCAACATTGAACGTGGACAAGCAATATTGAGGCGCATAAACCCTTCACCTTCCTTACCGAAAATCTGCCCTTCATTCATTGCAACCCTTGCTCGGCGCAACATAAATTGATCCATTTCTTTAACTCCCAATTCCCGGCAATCAAGCCATACAAGGTATGAGCCTTCAGGCTGGATGACTTTGATTTGCGGGATGTTTTTGCTGAAGTAATTCAGAGTGAACTCCATATTCTCCTGCAAATATTCAATGAGCTGATCCAGCCATTCTTCTCCGTGCCGGTAAGCAGCCTCTAAGGCAACAACGCCAAATATGTTCGGCGAACCAATAGATAATGTATTAAGTTCCCGATCATACCTATCGCGCAGTTGCTGATTTGGAATAATGATACTTGACGTCTGTACACCCATTAAGTTAAAAGTTTTGCTTGGCGCAATACAGGTAAGAGAATGGTTCGCAAACTCTTCTGATATAGAGGCAAAAGGAATGTGAGTATGTGTCTTATAAACAAAGTCAAAATGAATTTCATCTGCCACAACAAGAATGTTATGCTTCATACAAATCTGTCCCAATCTCGTCAATTCTTCTTTGCTCCATACCCTTCCGATCGGGTTATGAGGACTACACAGAATCAACATTTTTACCGATGAATCTATCTTTGCCTCTAGATCTTCGAAATCTATGGAATAACGCCCATTTTCAAGCTTAAGCGGGTTGTTTACAATTTCACGGCCGTTCGCTTGGACTACACGGGCAAAATGATGGTATACAGGAGGTTGGATAATTATTTTGTCCCCTGTCTGCGTGAAGGACTGAATCGCCAACGATAGAGCTGGAATCACTCCTGGGCTGTGGGTAATCCATTCTTTTTCAATGGACCATCGATGTCTTCTTTTCAGCCAACCAACAATGGATTCCATGTACGAGTCCGGTCTAAGCGTGTAGCCATAAACACCGTGCTCCACACGTTGTTTTAATGCTTCGATGATAGGTTGTGGAGAATGAAAATCCATATCGGCCACCCACATCGGTATAACATCCTTTACGCCAAAATGATTTTCAAGATCATCCCACTTTTCGCAGTCAGTGTTCAGTCGACGGATTTCTTGGTCAAAATTATATTTCATCGAGTATCTCTCCCTCATGTTTGCTTGTTTACCTTGCCTCTTTTATATATGCAATTGTCATGCCAACCCATTTCTCTTTATAAAATCTCCTTATTTTCTTGGAATATCTTGTTTGAATACCCTAAAAACGCGGTCTTTTTTTAAAACCCTTTCACCCTAAGCATTGGCACTTTTGCATTCTTAGGAAATAGTTTTCGCATGGATGATAAAATACATTTCTGGTGGGTCATAATTTCTTCCGATTTCTCCATTCCTCATAACCGCCTATAAGGCTTTGTACTTCTTTAAAACCATGAACTTGCAAAAGGCTTGCAGCGATAGCTGACCTTCCTCCGGTTTTGCAATAAACCAAAATTGGTTTATCATGTGGAAATTTAGATGCCTGTTCTTGTAAATGGCCAAGCATGACATGATTAGCCTGTGGAATATGGCCTTCCTTCCATTCAGTCATGCTTCGGACATCAAGCACATATATGCTTTCTGTTTGAATTGCAACATCCATCATGTCCATTGTAACTTCTTCATATTTCATAACACGTGAATCAGATTCGCCAGCCTGCTCAATGATATATGGATCCATTGTTGCAATGACGCGATCCAACCCAATGGACTGGAGATCTTTTACAACACCTGTAACGTCAGCATTGCTTGCTAGAAGATATATAGGCAAGTCATAATCCAACAGCCACCCCGCCCACGTTACAAATGTTTTGTTATATGGGATATTAATTGAGCCTCGTATATGCTTGGTGGCAAATTCATTGGCCGGACGCGTATCTAAGACGATTCCCTGTCCCGCCCAATCCTGCACAATATCTATTGGCCCCCCCATTGGAATTGGTGCTGCTATCCTTCGAATTTGTTGCGCTCCCTCTTTATTCAACCGCTTCATCATTGAAAAATAAGGGGGTGCCTCAGGCTGCCCTGCCAACAGAGCCTCAACAAAGAGATTTTCATCATTATATTGCAATGCCCAATTTGTCCGTTTTTCATAGCCGATGGTTGACGACGGGATTGCACCTAGCGATTTACCACAGGCACTGCCCGCTCCGTGCCCTGGCCATACTTGCAGATAGTCTGGAAAGTTTTTAAACTGTTGCAATGACCGAAACATCATGCGTGCCATTTTTTCTGATGAACCATGTACCCCTACGGCTTTTTCTAATAAGTCGGGACGCCCCACATCACCGACAAATATAAAATCCCCGGTAAATATGCCGAGCGGATCCGCACCCCCATCTGTTACGAGCAGCGATATATGTTCAGGTGTGTGTCCTGGAGTATGTACCACCTCAAAATTAATATTTCCAATGGCAAATACATCTCCATTTCTCAGAAAGCGGTGTTCATACCCAGTTGCGTATTCATATTCCCAGTCCGGCCTTCCTTCATCAGACAAATACAATGTCGTTTCAAGCTTAGAAGCCAGCTCCAGTGAACCAGACAAAAAATCGGCATGAATGTGTGTTTCCGTTACGCCCACGATCCTTACACCATGTGCTTTTGCCGTTTTTATGTAAGGTTCTATATTACGTGACGGATCAACAATGATCGCTTCACCGGTAGCCTGACATCCCACAAGGTATGAAGCTTGAGCCAGTTTCTCATCATAAAAATACTTTAATAGCATAAATCCTTCTCCTTTCAAGCACCTCGAGTACTTTTGTTTTGTTATGGCTATCTACGTTATTACATCATTCCTTTAAGCATTCCGTTCCAATACATAACGGGAAGCAAGTTTTTCTTCAATAAATACATACTGAACCTCTCACGGGATTGATCGATTGGAAAGGTTTCTTGCGGCTGTAAATCATAATCGAACTCAGCCAGTATAAGCCGCCCATATCCGGTAACAAGCGGACATGAAGTATAACCGTCATATTTATGAACCATAAGTTTGGCACGCATCCGATGAAGCAAATTTTGCACAAGCACGGGCGCTTGTTTGCGAATCGCAGCCCCCGTTTTCGACGTAGGCAGGTTTGTGCAATCCCCTATGCCAAATACATTGTCATAGTGTTGATGCTGAAGCGTATATTTGTCCACATTCAGCCACCCATTACTTGCCGCGAGCGAACTATTCTTGATAAAATCAGGGGCGCTCATTGGTGGTACAACATGTATCATGTCATAATGCATATTCACGCGCTCTCCTGTGTTCAGGTTTTCAAATGTCGCTCGCTTCTTGTCACCATCAATTTCAACAAGATGATGCATAAAATATGTCTCTATTTCTTTTCGTTCAATTATTTGATTTAGTGCCTGTTCATATTTTTTCACATTGAATATGGATGGGTTCCCTGAAACAAAAATAACCGAAGATTGCTGGCGAACTCCTGATTTTCTGAAATAGTCTTCTGCCATATACATAATTTTTTGAGGAGCCCCACCGCATTTTACCGGCGTGTTCGGATTGGTGAAAATGGAAGTCCCCCCCTTGAAATTTCTGATCGCCTCCCAGGTGCTATCAACATAATCATAAGAATAATTACTACATACCCCATTCTTTCCAATACTCTCTTTTAAACCTTTGATTTTATGCCAGTCAATTTGAATCCCGGCTGCGACAACTAGATATTCATAGTGCAATTTTTTTCCGGATGCTGTTACAACAGCATTTTCATCGGGCTCAAATGTGGTTATCGCATCCTGTACCCACACGGCTCCGCTCGGAATAACGGATGCTTCCTCCCTTTGTGTCACAGTTTTGTCAGCTTCGCCAGCTCCCACAAGTGTCCATAATGGCTGATAATAATGTTTCGTCGCAGGGTCAATGATGGCAATGTTTCCGCTCAGAGTGCGAGATTCACGCAGAAGACGGGCTGCAACCGTAATTCCGGCACTGCCCCCACCTACAATCAAAATTTTGTAATGTGTCTCATTCTTCATATTTGCCATTCTAATCTCCTCATCTCAATTTTATAAAGTATCTCACCAATCTAACACTTCAGCATTAATGACTAGCATGTAAATGGAGACCAACATAACAACAACGGAAAATACATAATGGAGCGTACGCTGCTGTTTGCTTAAGAGCACTTCCAGCCAAGTTCCCACTGTTCCGCCGACCACTCCCCCCTCCAACAAAAGCGGGCATAATCCCCTAAAGCAAAAAAGTTATATTAAAAATTATATATTCCTCACTTCTAGCCCTAAACGCTATATAGTTCCTATGCAAAAAATAAGCTGATAAAAATCAGTGATTTTAAATATATTGCCAATAAATAGTGAATAACTACAAAATATTTATTGGCTTCAGATTAATGCGGGTCTCTGATTAACGTTACAAAGTAGAGCAGTTCTAATTGAGTTTCAGTAGTATTGGATTTGTATGGAAGCGGCACCGAAATGGCGCCCTCCCAATTAAGTACTAGTAAATGATTATCTTTTTAATTTTCCACTTTCTTCTACGATTTGATTAAGAAACTGTTCAACCTCTTCCTGGCTTTTTCCGATTTTACTTACAAAGCGATTAAGTTCCTTCCCTTCTTGAAAAGCAATAAAGCTTGGGATTCCAAACACATCTAGCTTCTCAAATAGTTCCGGAAAATGGTCTCGATTTACTGCGATCATATCTATTTTTTCTTTATACACTTCTTCTACGATTGGCATGAATAAATTGGTATTCTGACAGTCTGGGCACCATTCAACATAAAATTTGGCAACAACTGGTTTTGTTGATAAAACCGCCTCGTCAAACTCTTGCTTAGTTTTGATCTCTTTCATAATTAAGATCCTCCCTATATTTTGTCCATTACTTGATCGCTCTTGAATCAAGATATCTTTCGCAATCCAGAGCAGCCATACAACCACTTCCTTCAGCAGTAATTGCTTGGCCGTATTTATGATCTTGAACATCCCCGCAGTAAATACACCTGGAATATTTGTTTGTACCAGGATTCACGATGATATATTCCATATCATCCGTAAATTGATCCACATCCGCCGAGTAAACCTAGTACGAATCCGACATTAGTTCCTGAAACAATGGAGAGGAGTACTTGAATAGTCGTTCATTCTCTCCTGAGACTCTTACCAACAGAGCTGAATAGTTGGCTATTCAGCTCTCCCTCCTTTCTTGATTTACTCTTATATATAAGCAAAAACTATGCCAACTAATTTCTCCTGTAAAACCGCTTGTTTTGCACACTCCACACTTAATAAATTCTCAATTTTGCCACCATTCCTCTTAAAAAGACTTTCTCATCAAGCTTGATGCCTTCTTAGGAATAGGAACTATTTTTGCACCTGTAATAAAATCAACTTGTATAAAATGGTTTTTTAACATATCGGTTAACAAGAATTTTTATTTTCACTTCGGTTAACTGAAATAGGATACATAAACAATGTTAATGTGTTGCTTCTGATGAAAGAAAAAAATCGCCCTTAATTTATTTAGGCGATTTAACGTTACTGTTATTATAGAATTTAAAACTGGATGTATACTGTCGTCCTTCAAAGTTCAGTCCTAAGCCAGGCTCAAAAGAGATCTGGATACCCATAGGTCTTACATGAACAGAATTTGTGGCTAACTTCTGACGGAAGATTTATTACCGACCTTCACTTCATTTTTGTTATTTTCCAGTGACACTTCTTACGCTTCCAAACACCACGTTTATCTCAAAAAGCTTTATTGGGCACCTGCTTTTTGCGTATCACTTGTTAAACCAAATCGCTATCGAAGCTGACAATATGACTAACCCATCCAACTTCAAACGATTGACTTCTCGCATTAATTCTTTGCCCTTTTTTTGCCATAGAAAAATCCCCTCCTAGGTAAACTGTTAAGAACATTTTATCATGCTCTCTTTTTCCTCAGTCTACCTGTAGGGGATAATACAAAGTTTCCTCGTTTTCTTATTTCAAGTCTTCAATCGAATCAATTTCGACGTAATCCGGTACGACCAGACCATTCTTTGTTCCTTTTAAGTTTGGTCCAAGGTTAACCATATCATCTTTATACTTATTATAGTATTCAAGATGTGTTCCCGGGAGCCATGCAGCCACCATTGCGTCCGCACTTCCGTTTGCAACGCCGGCAAACATTGGTCCGACTTCAACCTGACTTAATGTTACATCATAGCCATTCTGCTCCAGGACCTTGCCAATCACATTCGTGCTGGCAATTTCAGTGTCCCAAGCAACATAAACCAGTTTGATTTTTTCACCATTTCCTGATTGTGCACCTTGGGTCCACTTGGATACTTTGTCCTGATTTTCCTTTATCCATTTTTCCGAAGCTTCTTTAGGAGACATTCCATCGGAAATTTCGACCATTACGTCTTCCATATCTTTTGTTTCCCAGTTGAATTGATCAAGAATTTTATAGGCACCAGGTGCATCCTGTTCAAGTCCTTTTCTGGCAATCGAATTGATGTTTTCAGCTCCGCCGAATGACTCATTAGGATCTTCAAGATATTTCAAGTCATATTTCGAGAACATCCAATGCGGTGACCATCCAGTAACGATGATCGGTTCTTTTTTATCGATTGCTTTTTTCAATTCTGCAACCATCGCAGCCGATGACCCTTCAACCAACTTCCAATCATCCAGCTTATAATCATCTATAGCCGCTTTAGTAAGCTTCATCAATCCTGCGCCAGGTTCAATTCCGATGATTTCATAATTGGTTTTTGCAGCAAGACTGTTTTCATCCCCATTCATGGCTTTTTCTTTTGTAAAAGTACCGAATAGCGCAGTACCCACAACTAGTAAGGCCAAAATCGTAAAAATGATTTTCCTGCTAACAATATGTTCGTAAGCTGGTTTACGAAGATTTTGCGTGATACGATCGAGTATGATTGCAATGATTACAATGGATAATCCTGCTTCAAATCCTTGCCCCACATTAATTTGGCTGACTGCCCTGTAGACATCCGCCCCAAGTCCGGGTGCTCCAACCAATGAGGCTGTAACAACCATGGATAGTGCCAGCATGATGCTTTGGTTAACTCCTGCCATAATCGTTGGAGTAGCCAATGGTATTTGTACCTTGAATAACTTTTGGCTGCTGGTTGAACCAAAAGCATCCGATGCTTCGATCAGATCATTAGGCACTTCCTGAATCCCAAGATTGGTCATACGGATTGTCGGTGCGATTGCGAAAATGAACGACGCAATGATTCCAGGCACTACCCCTATTCCAAAGAATAAGATCGAAGGAATCAAATAAACGAATGCAGGCATTGTTTGCATGAAGTCCAAGATTGGGGTAACGATATTGCGTACGGTTTTATTTTGGGCACACCATATTCCGATCGGTATCCCGATCACGATCGTTAAGACTCCTGACAAAATAACGATCGCCAGTGTTTGGATGCTTGATTCCCAATAACCCAGATTATCAATCAATAGTAAGCTAATGAATGCAAAAATTCCTAATGGCCATTTGCTTGTATAGGTAACCAGGAGGGTCAGGACGATAATTAACACAAGCGAAGGTCCTGCACTCATTACATCGACCAAGATATTCAATAGACCCTCGATCACATTCGTTATAAATGTAAATAATCCAGCAAATACAATAGTTATCCAATCCACTAAAGAATCGACCCAAGCTCCTAGTGGGATTTTCGGCATATTCATTGAATTATTCACTCTCCATTTCATTCAAGGAATCTTTATTTCCGGCCAAAGCACCGATGACGGCACCGCGAAGAAGAATTCCTTTAATTCTGTTCTGATCATCGATGACTGAAATTGGCAAGCTTGAAGTCGCCATCACATCCATGAGGTTTCCAAGTAATTCATCCTCTTTTACAGTTGGGATATCTGTTGACATCACCTCAGAAATCGATTGGTTATTGCTCATTGCCTGACGAGCCTGTTCAGCAGTCACGGCCCCCAATAACTTCTGCTTTCTATCCACAACAAAAATGCTGGAATACCCTTGTTTGCGCATGATTTCGAGGGCAACCCTCGGACCTCTGTCCACAGCGATCTTCTCTGGGCGTATCATCACATGAGACGCTGTCAATACTTTTGATAGATCAACATCTTCCACAAACTTCTCGACAAACTCATTGGCTGGATTCATCATGATTTGTTCAGGGGTTCCCAATTGAATGACACTTCCATCTTTCATAAGGGCAATTCTATCCCCGATTCTTAATGCTTCATCAAGATCATGGGTAATGAAAATGATCGTTTTTTTGTACTGATCTTGGATTTGAATCAGTTCATCCTGCATATCCTTACGAATTAATGGATCGAGGGCACTGAAGGCTTCATCCATCAGTAGGATATCCGTATCACTTGCGAGTGCCCGGGCTAACCCAACCCTTTGCTGCATACCACCGCTAAGCTGTGATGGCAGCTGATTTTCGTAGCCTTTCAATCCAACGGCCTCAAGAGCCTTCATCGCATTTTCATGACGTTTTGCTGGATCCATTTTTTTAATTTCGAGCCCGAATTCAGCGTTTTCCAATATCGTTTTATGCGGAAATAAAGCGAAGTTCTGAAATACCATGCTTATTTTCTTTTGTCTGACTTCCCTTAACCGGGCAGCGTTCATCTTCACGATATCTTCATCATCAATTAAGATTTCACCCAAAGTGGGATCGATCAAACGATTGAACATGCGGATCAAAGTAGATTTCCCGCTTCCGGATAGGCCCATGATGACAAAAATCTCACCGGGATAAATCTCGAAATTAACATTATTCACTCCGACCGTTTGTCCCGTTTCTTTCAAGATCTCTTTTTTCGTTTTGCCTTGCTTCAATAAGTCTGTTGCTGCTTTTGGAGATTTGCCAAAAATTTTCGAGACATTTCTGACTTCTACATTCGGCTTCATCAAGTCACCTCATTCTAATAGTTGCCCATATGATATTCAGTTTTGCTGAATTCCCCCGTTTTATGCGAGTGATGATTATTAATGCACAAGTATCTTGAAATAACCGAAATTCTACCCATTACTTTTTCTTCAAAAAAGCGGAAGTGACACTTATTAAGCGGCACAGGGCATACGTGCGTAGAAAAATAATCTATATTTATTATTCCCAAGAAAAAATTCTTTACTTGGATTATATTTTGTGTGATAAATTGAGCATTTCACGTAGGAAAAAAGAGGTGCAATCACAACTGAGGAAACTAGCAGGCACAACATATACCAACTGTAATATAAACGATTTCCACTTAGAGTTTTGTCCGGATGATGGACTTACGACTACCCTCTAAAGTACTTCATTTCCTTTACCAGGTGGAATGATACTTGCAGTGCAGTATAACACCAAAACGCATAGAAATATGATTATGGGATTCCCAATATGTCTAATTTGAGCTTTGCAGGGAAAAGAGGTGCAATACAACTGAGGAAACTAACAGGCACAGCATATACCAACTGAAATATAATGGTTTTTTTTAGAGTTTTGTTCAGTCCCAGCACAAGGAATGAACCTGTATCCCTAAAGTACTTAATTACCTTAACAAAGAATGAATATAAGTTCAAATGATGTGGGACGGAATTCTTGCCTAAAAAGCCCATTTACGCCATCGATTCTAAAGGTTACGGAAGGCTCTAAAAACCTTGATATACCAACACTTCGACTTCCTATAATCATAAACGTCCATCATCCGCCACAATTTTTTTTCAGTTTTTTTAAAATCTAAATTCATCCAAAAAGTGGAAAATGTAATTTCCTGCTTAAAAATGACATGGCAAGATTGGGATTTCACACATTTTTTTATGCAGACATACATGGAAATGTGTCATATAAACAGAAAAAAAACCTTGAAACAACAATTTCATTTCAAGGTTAATGCATATTATCGATACATACTAATTAGCATTCCTATGTTCATCAAAATCAATTTGGCATTCCTCTAGCGGAATTACTTTTGTTTTCTTAATGAACTTATAACCAAGCCACATTACCAGAAAGAATGGGATGCCAAGATAGGCAGCGAACACACTGGCCCAGTTAATATGATCGCCAATAAAGGCTTGATAGTTTTGCGCCAATAAAACGAAAAAACAAAGAGCAAAGGAAAATATCGGACCGAAAGGAAACCATTTTGACTTATAGGGAAGATCGTCCAGTGAATGGCCTTGGGCAATATAAGCTTTTCTAAACCGGTAATGGCTTGCCGCTATACCGAGCCAAAATATAAATCCAGTGACTCCAACCGCATTCATAAGCCAAATATAAATAACTCCATCACCGAAAATGGAAGCAAAAAATGCCAGCATCCCTACAAGTGAAGTGACGACCAGTCCCCAAATGGGAACACCGCGTTTGTTAAGCTTCCCAAAAATACGTGGTGCCAGTCCTTCTTTTGCCATTGAGTACAACATTCTGCTTGTCACGTAAAGACTCGAATTACCAGCGGATAATACAGCTGTCAAAATGATTGCATTCATCACGGAAGCAGCGAATGCCAGTCCCACTTTTTCAAACACCATCGTAAACGGGCTAACCATGATTGTGTGTCCCTGCAGACTGCCATTCGTATAAGGAACGATCAATCCGATAACAAGTATGGCCAGGATGTAAAAGAGGAAGATTCTCCAAAAAATGCTGCGAACTGCACGAGGTACATTTTTTGCAGGGTCTTCACTTTCACCGGCTGCCACACCGACTATTTCTGTACCTTGAAAAGAAAATCCAGCAGCAATGAAAATACCCAAAGTTGCCAAAAAACCACCGGCAAACGGAGCGTCACCAACTGTGAAATTTTTAAAACCAATCGCCTCTCCGTTCATGATCCCGAATATCATCAATATTCCGACAACGATAAAAATGATGATGGTCGCCACTTTGATGAGGGAAAACCAATATTCCCCTTCGCCATACCCTTTAACAGATACGTAATTCAATAAGAATATCAAAACTAAAAACAAAGAACTCCATAAAAAAGACGAGCTGTCAGGAAACCAAAACTTCATTACCATCGTTGCGGCAGACAGTTCTGCGGCAAGAGTCATCGCCCAAGTGAACCAATAGTTCCAACCAAGCGCAAACCCTAATGCCGGATCGATGAAACGCGTAGCATAGGTACTGAAAGCGCCGCTGACCGGCATAAACGATGCCAGTTCTCCAAGGCTTGTCATAATAAAATAAACCATTATACCAATTACGGTGTAAGCGACCAAAGCACCGCCAGGCCCTGCAGAGTGAATGGCTGGACCGCTTCCGAGAAACAGCCCTGTTCCAATTGCACCGCCCAGCGAAATCATCGTAAGGTGGCGCGCTTTTAGCTTTCTTTGTAAAGTATTTGACGGCTGGTTTTGTTCATTTATGACAGGTGGTTGCAATTGCCGATTTTCCAAATTAGATTCCCCTCCAAAAATGCATTTTTAATCTAGCACGAATAGGTAAAGTCGATCATTCCATCAATAGTCATTTCCTGCATTTATTACTATTTCAAGGTCATTTTCTCTAATGCTGAGACCTTTTTGGATTTCAGGGATCTATGTAGCATTTACATAACGATGTTAGGCTTAAAAGCCCAAGTCAAAGGGCTATAAGCCTAACGTTTATTGAAAAAGGAAACACCGTTTTTTAAGATTCGGATATTCCGAGCTTCATATTATGTTGTAGGTAAACTCCTATGAATAAATGAATTCCAATCGATTTGCTGTAACCAGCTTGCCGTCGCTTCAATATCCTTTGAAAAGATACGATCTTGTGTAATGCTTGGAATGAGCTTTCTTGCTTCCGTATAAAACTCTTTTGTAAACGGAGCCATCTTTTCTATTCCACGGTATTCCACCGCTTGTAAGGCACAAATGAGCTCAATCGCCAAAACGCGGCGAACGTTTTGAATGATTTGATGTGCGTGCCGGGATCCAATCGTTCCCATGCTTACATGATCTTCCTGGTTCGCTGAAGATGGAATGGAATCAACACTTGCAGGATGTGCAAGCGTTTTATTCTCAGAGACGAGTGAAGCTGCACAATATTGCATGATCATCGCTCCCGACTGTAAGCCAGGTGACGGACTTAAGAATGGCGGTAAATCATTTAGCTGAGGATTGACGAGTCGCTCAATCCGGCGCTCTGAAATATTTGCAAGCTCGGCAACAGCGATTTTCATGAAGTCCATCGCAAATGCTATCGGCTGGCCATGGAAGTTCCCCCCTGAAATAACCTTTTCCCCATCGTCAAAAATAAGCGGATTATCCGTCGCAGCATTCATTTCAATTTCCAATTTTTCTTTTACATAATCAAGCGTTTGCCATGATGCCCCATGCACTTGCGGGATGCAGCGGAGGGAATAAGCATCCTGAACCCGCAGTTCTCCTTGCTTGGTGATGAGCTGGCTGCCGCTGATCATGCGGCTAATCCGTTCCGCGACCTCTGTTTGCTGGCGGTAACCGCGTGCGAGATGAACATCCGGATCAAAGGCATCTTCAATGCCGCGTAATCCCTCTAAAGTCAGTGAAGCAATCGCTTCAGTTTGATGGGCCAGCTGTTCGGCTTCAATGTAATTTACGAGGCCCATCCCCGTCATGGCCTGTGTTCCGTTAATTAATGCAAGGCCTTCTTTTGCTTTAAGCGTCACTGGAAGAATGCCTTCTTTCGATAAGGCTACGATGGCCTCCATTCGCTCTCCTTTATAAAACACTTCCCCTTCTCCCATCAATACTAGCGCCAAATGCGAAAGCGGCGCCAAGTCCCCACTTGCCCCAAGAGAACCTTGCTGAGGGATGACCGGGTGGATATGAGCATTCAAAAGATCGATCAAACGTTCAATGACGACAGGACGGACGCCGGAAAACCCTTTTAATAGCGCATTGGCACGGAGAAGGACCATAGCTCTCGAAACCACCTCTGGAAATGGTTCCCCGACTCCGCACGCATGGGAATGGATCAAATTCCACTGTAGCTGCTCTGCGTCCTCTGCATCAATCAAAACATCGCTGAACTTTCCAAAACCTGTTGTGATGCCATAGACGACTTTCTTTTGTTTCACGATATTTTCAACCGCTTCCCGGCTTTTTTCCACTTTCTTAACACTCTCGGCGGAAGCAGAGACAAATGCCTCTCCATACAATACTTTTTTCGCTTCTTCAATCGTTAAAGTTTGGCCCGTTAACATAATCATTTCCTGCACCCCTATTCTTTTTTTAAACAAACAAAAGGAGGCCATATTGACAGACTTATCCAGTCTTTCAATACAGCCCCCTATTTCACTAAATAACTATAGGCTTTTAATTATTTAAATGTGGTTAATTCCCAAGCCAACGGCTTCATGTTCAAATCCCCGAACCGGTGCCCCAATCGTTCCATACACGGCGACAGCAATCCATTCACCTTCGTCCCCGTTTTTAAACGGCCTGCCCCGAACGATTGCAAACCGAAGGCCCGCAGTCCTCAAAAGACCGCCAAGCTCGACTTGGCCGCGTGTCACTCCTTGGAGTGCTTCGATGATCGCATGATACAGCGCATGCATTTCACGATACATATCGGGATTGACCAATCCAAGTCTTTTCGCCGATGTCTCAATGGCCGCAACTATTTTCTGCAGCTCCATTGAACCGACTTTACCTTTTCCATAAAGCCAATCCATCCGCTTAAGGTCATTCGTCAATATGACTTCTTCCTCTTCGTCCGCAAACGCGTACATGATTGCATGGCGCCCGATTCTTCTGTCGAATTCCTTTGTCATGCAGGTACCTCTTTTACAATTTTCTAAATACACTAATAACTAAATATCATTGTAAGCGGATACAAGCTATTCGGTCAATATATTTTTTAAAATAGTTCTTTTAGGGGATGATTCATCACTCCCCAAAGTTGCTTTTTACCCTTACAGCCATCATCAACATTTATCAATCAACCATTCATGCAAAAAAGCCCATCCTCATTAGCGTCCCGGAAAATGGTTTTTTTCTGTAACTTTATATAAAATGTTTTTCACGATTCGTCCCCCAGATCGTCCCTGATAACCAGATTAATGCCTTCATGAAATTGTTCGGTTCCATTTTCATCTGGAAGATGACCAGACCTGCACCGAAAGCTGCATTAATTCCTATGCCTACCAATAATAGTCTAGCAGGCGTCACCTGCCCTTTTTTCCAAGATAGTGCATAAATTAAACGGCAAGGAATGAACCCACTAAAGCAGTGAAAGGCATGATGAATACCGAACACCTTTTCTTGATCAATAGTGATGAATCCACTGGCTCTAAAGCATTGAATGAGTCTTTATGGAAAAGTACACCAGCTTTGAAACCCGGAAATGTTCATGAGTTTTCTGCTGATGAAAGCTGGTTATACACCGGGGCAATCGCTAATGAACAAATCATTGATAATGTTTTAAAAATTTTAGTGAAATAATAACCAAGGCTATCACAGGCAGTGATGACTTCTGCCTGTTTCCCCAATGGGACACTATTTTGAATCATGTAATAGCATGCGTAGCGCTTCTTGCCATCTACTTATTGAGTACTTTATTAAACTTCATCGTTTATTATTACGGACATAAACTTGGTATAAACATCGAAACGGACCATAGGGAAAATCTTTTCTCCAAGCTGCAAAAGCAATCCTTTAAATTTTTTGACAATAATAAAACAGGGCATTTAGTATCCAGGATAACGAATGATTTAATGGACATCGGGGAAATCGCACACCATGGCCCAGAGGATTTATTCATAGCGTTCATGACCATTTTGGGCGCTTTCTTCGTCATGTTCCAAATTAATTGGCAATTCGCCATTATCGTATTTACGGTTGTTCCCTTTTTGATAGTCTTATCCGTTTATTTCAGCCGTAAAATGACAAGGGCTTTCAAAAGGATGTTTGGTGATATCGCGAATTAATGCCCGTATCGAAAATAATATTAGCGGCATCCGCGTTGTCCAATCCTTTACCGAACAAGGTGCCCATGATCATTTGCTCCATCAAGACGGAGCATATAAAAAATCTGATCCTTGCCCAAACTGTTTAGAATAAAGCTTCCAGCCATTCTGATAACAAGAAGAAAGGTCTCCCGACATTAATGGGAGGCCTTAAACTTTATGGAGATATACATTTATTCATTCGTTTTCCAATGCTTCATAAATCGCAGTTACAACACTTCCATAGCTTCCTGTTTTGAAGAGGTCGCCAAAAAACTGATTGGAATTGGCTACAGGATTGACGAGCGGAGAGTGCTTTTTATTTGTAAGTAAAACAATCCCTAAACCAATTTCCGGATCAATGATCGTGACCGTCCCGGTCCATCCAGTATGACCGTAGGCACTATCGCTTGCATAAGGACTGAACATCCACTCCATGCTAGCATCGCCATTTCGTCTCCACCCAAGTCCATATGTAGGATTCATCTCGGAAGATGCGACGAATTCATCGATTGTTTCTTGATCAAACAACGTATGTTTACCGTATCCCCCGCCATTCAGCATCACCTGCAGAAGGACAGCCATATCTTCCGTATTGGAGAAAAGGCCCGCATGCCCTGAAACGCCCCCCATCGAATAAAAGGCTTTTTCATCATGCACTTCCCCTTGAAGTGTATATGTGCGAATGTTAGGGAAATCTATCACGCCATCCCGCGTGTTGCCAAGCAATTCAGTTGCGGCAAAATCCTTTGGCTTAAAGCCCTTTCTAAGAGGATTGAACTTAGTATTTTTCAACCCAAGCGGCTTGTACAATTCGTTTTCAACATAGACATCAAGCTGCTGACCCGTTATTTCTTCAACAATGGCACCAAGCAGCATATAATCGACATCACTGTAGACATTCTGTGTTCCAGGTACATATGTGAGCGGTGTTTTGGAAATGAACTCGATGGTTTTATCCCGCTCCTGGGAATAAAGTTCTTTCGAAACCTTTGGATTATGGTATTGCGGATCGGGTCTAAAACCTGCTGTATGGTGAAGAACATCAATAATTCTCAGATTGTCCTTTCCTTTGATCACATCCTCCTCCGTGTCTTTGAATTCAGGAATGTATTGCTGGACTCTTGCCTGGATATTCAGCTTGCCTTCGCTGACTAATTTCTGAATGGCAAAATTGGTTGCATACATCTTCGTGTTTGAAGCAAGGTCAAATAACGTGTCATTTTCCATTTTACGGAACTTCTTAAGAGGTGTATGTTCATTATACTTCTGTTTGTACCCGTAGCTTTCATTTTTAACGATCTTTCCGTCCTTTATGACAATCAGGGCAGCACCGGGGAAACCGGCAGCCACTTCCATTTCAATAAGCTGATCCACTTTTTCCAGCCTTTCAGACGAAAAGCCCGCTTCTTCCGGTTTATTTACTTTCTTTAATATTGGATACTGGCTGGAAGTTTCCTTACTCACAGCGGCTTCATGATTTTGATTTTCATTAGCAAAAGACACGGATGGTGCTAATAAGGAAAGTGCCAGAATTGAACTCAGTGTGCAGCTTGTCCATATATTCATCATTTTCCACCCCTTTGAAATCACTTTAGAAAATAAAGAACAACTTTACCGAAAGTTCGGTTCTTTCTTCACCAGGAATCACTAAAAGCGCTAATGGAGTATCCTTTTCCGTTCCGGAATTACCATTGGGATATTTTAACATTATTTTGATGAACGCGGATTAAAAGATAATATTTACCAATAATTCTCAATTTTTCAGTATATATCATTTCTAACATCATTTCAATTTGATATTTATTTTTTATATTTCAAATATTGAGGTTAAGTCATCCCAATAATCTTTCTATCATTTCATCGCCCAGTAAAAGCAACGTTCACGATTCTCCTCTTTCTCTCCTCTACTATATTCAAAATCAATTTTCCCACAAAGCTAACGTGAACTATAAATGGCTTTTAACTTCATTGCATAAGAAACACAGAAGATATTAATACTATATGAGAAATAAAGGAATTTTGGCTGCTAACTGAGACAAGTATAGGGTGATGAAAATGTGGAAAACGATTGTTTCCTACCTTCCAGAATGGCAGGTTTTTATACAAGCTTTCATTGTGTTTGTTATTCCGTATTTAATCTCCAAATTGTTTAATCGGCTTCGCAACTCAAAGGATGAGTGATGAAAATGAAAGAGTGGATATCAAAGATCGGTAAAAAAGGAAAAGGTACCGATAAAGACAAACAACAAGCAAATACCTCCCAAGATACAACGTATCAGTTTACAGATAATTTTAATTTAAATCTAGAAATGGTTAGGCAAGAAATTGGACATAATTGGGATGTTCATTTTCGGGAATTTAATCTAGGGCGTACCGGTATACGTTCAATTATCATTTTTGTGGATGGACTATCGGATAAAGATCTTATTGATAAACATATTATGCCATCATTGATGGTTGATTTTTCAGCAGAATATAAACAGGACCTTCCCTACCTCAAAGGAAGCATTTCAAAAGAATTTATAAAAAATGAAGTGTTATCCATTAGTGAAATTGAAGCTGTTCGTTCCATTAAAGAGTTAGCATCTAAAGTGCTCACAGGTTCTACCGCCCTTTTAATTGATGGATCATTGGATGCGCTGATCCTTGGAACTACAAAACTTAAAACAAGGACGGTTGAAGAGCCGGTATCAGAGGCATTAGTCAGAGGTCCACGGGTCGGTTTCACTGAATCATTGAGTGACAATACCTCTTTTTTAAGAGGTAGCGGTGAAAATGAGAATTTATCGTTAGTAAAATTCCAAGTAGGAAAGCGTTCGAAAAAAGACTTGGTAGTCGCATACATAAAAGATATTGTTGATCCCGAATTAGTTCAAGAGGTGGAAAATCGAATTAAGAGAATTGATATTGATAGTGTGCCGGAATCGGGTTATGTAGAGCAACTTATCGAAGATAATTACCTTAGTCCTTTTCCACAGGTACAGAATACAGAGCGCCCTGATCGCGTGATCGCTGCGTTGATGGAAGGCCGAGTGGCCATCTTATTAGACGGGACGCCATTCGCTTTGATCGTTCCAGTTACATTAAGCATGATGCTACAATCGCCAGAAGATTATTATGAAAGGTGGATTCCTGGCACATTCATACGTATGCTTCGTTACCTCGCAGCTATTCTGGCTCTCTTTACACCGTCTTTGTATATAGCTTTCATCTCATTTCATTCAGGGTTGATTCCGACCAAACTGGCCATCTCCATTATAGGAACCAGGTCCGGGGTTCCGTTTCCGGCACTTATCGAAGCATTATTCATGGAAATAGCCATCGAAATTTTGCGGGAAGCAGGACTGAGATTGCCTAAGCCAATCGGTCCCGCAATGGGTATCGTCGGCGGTTTAATCATTGGGGAAGCTGCTGTACAGGCAGGGATTGTTAGCCCTGTTTTGGTCATTGTAGTAGCCTTAACCGCCATTTCATCATTTTCCATTCCGCACTATAGTATTGGGATTACATTACGGATTCTGCGTTTTCCAGCTATGATTTGTGCTGCCACATTTGGATTATACGGGGTCATTCTCTTTTTCCTTTTAATGACCAGCCATTTAGTTAAATTAAAAAGCTTTGGTGTACCCTATTTGAGTCCAGCCGTTCCTTATCGCTTTAGTGAATGGAAAGACCTGATGGTTCGCATGCCGCTTATGATGATGAAACGCCGTCCAAAGATGATGCATACAAAAAACCCCATGCGTAAAGGATAACCTATCGGTGAAAGGGTGGTTAAAAGAATGATTCTCAGTCCGAAAGACAGAATTACAACTCCTCAAGCAGCTGTCATTGTCATCAACTTCATACTTGGTACAGGATTACTCACCCTACCCAGATCATCTACGGAAAAGGTACATACACCAGATGCATGGATAAGCGTTATTTTAGGCGGAGTTATCGCGATAATCGCGGGGGTGATCATGGTCAAATTAAGCCAACGGTTTCCCGAAAAAACCTTCTATCAATACATCAATGAAATTGTAGGAAAATGGCTTGGTGGGTTACTGAGTTTATTTGTAATCTGTTATTTTCTTACAACTTCCGGATTTCAGCTCCGTGCAATGGCGGAAGTAATAAGGTATTTACTTCTTGAAGGTACGCCTAACTGGGCAATTATTATAATGTTTATGTGGGTGGGCCTCTATCTGATCATCGGCGGCATTAACCCGATTGCCCGTCTTTTTGAAATTATATTACCTTTGACAGTTATCCTTTTTTTGGTTGTTGCCTTTATGAGCTTTAAAATATTTGAGATCGATAATCTGCGTCCGGTATTAGGAGAAGGAGTTATCCCTGTACTTAAAGGAGTAAAAACAACGGCTCTCGCTTTTACAGGGTCTGAAATCATGTTAGTGCTTATTCCGTTTATGAATTCGCCAAAAAAAGCAGTAAAAGCCGTTCTTGTTGGAGTTTCCATTCCATTGATTTTTTACGTGATAACGGTCGTAATGGTTATCGGGGCATTATCTATTGATGGAGTGGTCACGAGAACATGGCCGACCCTTGATCTTATCCGAAGTTTTGAGGTCGCCGGGTTGATCTTTGAACGGTTTGAATCTTTATTGCTCGTAGTTTGGATCATGCAAATATTTGCCACGTTTTCAATCACCTACTATGCAGCTGCTTTAGGGCTGGCACAACTTTCGAAAAAGAGCATTCACCCATTCATGTTTGGCTTGCTTCCGATTCTTTACATCATTGCCATGATTCCAAAAAATATCAATGACCTCTTTAAACTAGGAGATTTCGTCGGCAATATTGCACTGTTTTTATTTGGTTTACTCCCGCTTCTCCTGCTTATTATCTCAAGAGTAAAGGGAGGAAAATATGAAACAAACACATAAAAATATACGGCCTCTCTTCGTTTCCCTCTCCGTTCTTTTGTTCTTATCCCTTACAGGATGCTGGAGCAGTCATGAAATTGAAGAGCAAAGTTTAGGTATAGGTATGGCATTTGATAAAGGCAAGAAGTCCTTCGTTGAGAAAGAGTTAAATGAACAAGGGGAGGGATATTTGAAAAAAGACCTGATTACTTCAACCTATCAACTTATCACTCCACAAGTAGCAAGTTCAACAACGAAACAAGCCGGGCCACAACAAAAATCTTATCTGAATGTTTCTGAAACGGGAGATTCTATCCTTCAGATGACTCGTGAATTACCATTGAGAAGCGAACAACCTTTAACTGCTCACCATATGAAAGTGATTGTTATCAGTGATAAGCTTGCAAAATCACATGATTTGGAAAAATTACTTGATCTTAATTTTCGGGATAATGATTTTAGACCAAGCTGTCTTGTGCTCATCAGTAAAGGAAGAGCAAGCAAAACACTGGAAACAAAGACTGCAGGAGAGATTCCAGCGTTTCGACTTGTTGGCATTGTAGAAAATGCCTATCGAACAACGAGGATTTTGCCTCCTATGCCACTTATTAAAATAGAGAGCAAGATCCATTCAGAATCAAGTTTTCTTTTGCAAAATGTACTATCAGTGAAAGGGGAAGTCAAATTTGCCGGAGCTGCCGTAATCAAAGGAAAGACACACAAAATGGCTGGTACTTTGAATGAAGAGGAACTGGAGGGTGTAACTTGGATAACAGGCAAGGGAAAAGGCGGTGTGGTGAAAAGCTTTGATAAAGAAACCGGCCAACTGATCGTGTATGAAATAGAATCCATGAAAAGCACTATAATACCACGAGTTAAAGGAGACAGCATCTCTTTTGATGTAAACATAGAATCAGTGGGAAGACTGTCTGAAAACTGGGTAGTTCCAGGAGATACTTTTAAAAATGAATTTCTCAAAAAAGCAGAAAAATCTTCTGAAAAAGAAGTGAAACGCCTGGTGGGGAATGTATTGGAAAAAATGCAAAAAGAATACCAAGTGGACGTCGCCGGCTTCGGAAATCGATTGAGAATTGAGCACCCCAAAGTATGGAATAAGGTCAAAAAGGATTGGGACCAAACATTTAGTGAAACTCCGGTCAACTACGATGTAAAAATAACTATTAATGATTATGGAACATCAGGAGGATCAAAGAAGTGAACCTCCTGATATACACATAGAGCCCCAGGACATATAAAGTGCCACGGGAAGCTATTAAACGGTTAAATGCGATGAGCGCGAAAAGGCCTCCCATAGTTTACTACGGGAGGCCTTTTCGTGAATTTTCACATCGAAAGATCAGCTTAATTCCACTTTATTAATTTCAGATAAATAACCCCCATTTAAAATCGAGCCTTCGTCTGCAACAACATATTCGATAACAGTTGGGCTTATGGTTCGAATATAAACAAAAGCTGAATCATCCACATGCCCAATTCGAAGCTTTTTCCTCTGTGCCTGTTTAATATCAAGCTGGTTGGTACTAGCTTCCGGCAGGCTTGTGTAATAAATTTCAAAATCCTCTTCTGACGCATCAATGAAAAGATGCCACTTGTTATACTCTTCTTCTTGGTCAATCATTGTTTTTAATTTCCCTTTTCTCCCTATGCCAAGAAAATACTTGAACTTTGATTCACCATTCACCATATCGCGGTCAATAACTTTTATACTTCCGCCTTTCCTGCTTTGTACAAGTCCGAAGGCAACGCCTGTTTTTCCTGTGGGAGCAGTTAATATATCTCGGTTAACCACTCTGTTTCTCTCTTCTTGCTTTATATAAGCGCCCGCTGTCCCGAGTGGCGGGAGAATCTCAAAAAGATCACTAGACACTTCTCCCCAGTTCTGAGTGTTCTGTGCTTCCCTTTCAATCCATTTATTAAATAGATTCATAACGACCGGGGATTTACTTGAATTACCCGCAAGCAGTATATTCACTTTATTAATTTTGCTGTGTTCTGACCGGGCAAAAGCGCGCCGTAAAGACTCAAAGAAATTTTTAATGCCTTTGTCGATTCTCTCCTCAATCAGATGTTCCATTTCATCTTGATCGATCAAAAGTTCCACATTGAGTTTTGCGTGGCCGGCTTTGTTAAACAAGTCTGCCCGGATCATGCCTTTTCCAAACTGTTCTTCATACCGTTCATGCCTTTCCCAAAGCGGCCTTAATTTTTCCACCAATTGTTTCGTATTTAAATAGGATTCTTGTGACTCATTAATCAGTGTTTCACTTCCGGGAAATTTCACACATTCTGCCGGGAGGGTAAAAGGAATGTTTAGCTCACGCATTGTTCTTTGGTTGTTTTTAAACACTTGGAACGCCAAAAGCTCCAGCATGTTCTCTCCACCTAAATAACGGTCCCCGCCCGCTGCAAAATGCTCAATGACATAATCATATCTGCCTTCTTTCAAGCCCGCTTCACGCCAAATCCCAAAGTCAAAATCTGTCGTTCCTCCACCAAAATCAAACACACCATAGTATGTTTTTTCATCCTCTTCCGGTTCAAACCCGTATTCCTGTAACGCACAAACGGCATAGGCAGCAGGTTCACTCGCCCCAGCGGTGACACGAAACTTTTTCATTAATTCTTCATCCTGCTGAATCGGCATAGGCAGCGTCTTTTTTAACCCACGCTCAAAACACTTTAGAATTTTTTCCCTTACCTCTTTTTCATACGTCACCGGGAAAGATAAGGTGTAATCGAGGTAAATTCCATTGTTCTGGTTATTGATATACAAACCAAGGTAGTAGGCGTATAACTCGATTGGGTTGATTTCCTGATCGGTTAAGTCCAAAAAGGAACGCAGTACAACCGCATATCCCCTCTTGTCTTTTAATCGGAGTTCGTTATTCTTTTCTCCAGCCCACTGCTTTAGATTATTCAATATGGAATAATAATGGTCACTCTTCCCATTCATCAAGTTGTTAAGAGCATTGTGGGAAACCGTCACATCCTGCCACCTTGTATCCGGTCTTCCTTCTTTTCCTTGATAAAGCTCCAGGAAATGTTCTAAGTCAATAAATTCAATCACGGTTGGATTTTCATAATGCCAGTCTTGTACTTCCGTGTTAAGGTAGCCAACCCCAATACGCATGGGAAGGGTAAAATCACTTTCTTCTTGATGAACGACAACTGTACTTTTCGTTCCAAAATCAATGCCAACTATGCCGTCCTCCCTAATATCCATTTTAGGGTTTCTGGCCATTATTTCTTCGTTCAGTTTTATCGTTAAAGGTTTTTCATCAGAGAGGACAGGCCATAAATCCCAATGTCCCCGGTTTGGATCTGTTAACATCTTTTCATCATATGTATCAATATCAGCTCTTACTTTTTCAGAGTTTAAAAGCTTCTCATAAAACGTTTTGGAATCGATAGCGATCGATGGCAATTCTTTAAGAAAACTTTCATGATCTAAGCCCTTTAATTGATACAATTCCAGTAAATAATCATACTCCTTCTGGCTTTCTGCGCTTAATCCACTTGGTACTAACCGGTTTTCCAGCCAGAGATGGAGAGCCATTCGGTCATTGATTTCAAAAGCATTTTCCCCATTCAAACGGAAAACAGGAACGAAAAATCCTTTTCCCAGCAAATTCGTTTTTTGATTTACTACATCGAAGCTTTGGATGTCGTACCCGTTTGATTTAAACGCTATTGATTTAGAAGAGTTCGCCGTTTGATTGGCAAATATCCTTGAAATGGAAGGATTTTTACTTGCGGAGTAATCATCCAGAGCTATTATTTTCTTATATACAGGGTGATCGGGTGTATTGAAACTTTTGGCAGTTTCTTCACGCGTCATGGCATCACCTATAAAACCGGAAACGTCCAGATGCTTTTTGTAGTCAAAATCTTCATCCATTAATTCATAGTATTTTTTATAAGGGAATAAAGCCGCAATATTGTGATCATATATAACATTCCCGTCATTCATGTAAACCCATCTGGAACGGAGCATCTTTTTAATGTCTTGAAAGAAGCTCGCTTCATCCTTAAAAAGGGTTTCTTCGGCACGCTGATATAAATGGCTGATTAACGATCTCACTTCTTCATAAGTCATTGAAATGGCAGAGACCGGAACGGTTTGGGAATCAGGTGAAAATGGAACCTGCTCTTCGCTCTTATTCATTAAGTAAATGGAACTGTCTATGTTATTTTTTTCAGCTAAACTTGTTACGTTCTCAAACGGCTCTTTATCTTCTATCGTTTCTTGTTTTTCAACTTCTTTTAATAATTCTTCTGAAAGATCTTCACCAGAATCCAAATAACATATCAGATCACCAATCTTGACTATAGTGTCCTCCGCTACATTCAATTCTTTAAGGGTGCCTTCTTTCTCTGAAAAAAGGTCAAATTCGATGCCCTCACAGCTGAATTTGGCCAAGCTTTCGCCCACCGTAATATAATCGCCTGGCTGCTTATACCATTGTACAAGAAGGATTTTTTCAATGCCCTCTTCAATCTCTGGGATAATAATCGATGTCATTGTTATTTCTCCTTTTATATCATTCTCTATTCCGCCTGCTAGATTCTCACAACGGATTTTTTAATGGTTTTACCATTAATGCTTATATATCCTGGCAGCAGGATGTCCGTAATGTTCCCGGATATTTTGCTATTGATGGTCCTTATGTACAAGTCTTCTCTGAAGACCTCATTCATTTTCACTTCCTGGATTTTATATAAAGGGGTATCGTATGTTTTACTGTATTCTTGAAAGAAATACAGAAAAAGGGCGAGCAAAATCTCTCTTTCCTGCTCCCGTCCTTCCATAATCTCGTTTTTAATAAAATCCCACAGTGATGAAATGTTTTCATATTGTACACCACAGACAATGAATTCCTGCACTGAACCGCCCTTGAAGATTCCTTTTAAGGAACTTTTCGTGGTTTCGGATAATTGTTGAACAGCTTCGTAAAGTTCTTCTGCTTCCCGATAGTCTGCTCTTCTCTTTTGCAATTCATTATAATAGGATTCCATTTTCTCATTTAGATGGGTAATCTTTATTTGGTACTCACTAATTTCTTCTTTCTTCGACTCAATCTCTTGTTGGAGTTTTGCTATTTCTTTTTCTTTTTCCTTCAGCAGTTCCTTTTGTTCCCCCAATTGACTATACGGACCAGCTTCTGCTATAGCTTTTATCTTTTCAATGACTCTTTCGTCTTGAAGGGAAACCATTAATGCCTCAATAAAACCATCATCCAATTCTTTATTCATCTTTACACTCCTTTCAAAAGTGTCAATCAACCTGACTCGCTCTGTATATGAATGAAAAGGTTTACCCCTTTTTTGCCATAGAAAAATCCCCTCCCAGATAGACTGTTAGGAGAATACAACCATAACTTATATTCCAAGAAAGCAGCAATGAGATTACTTATTTTCAAAAATACGTATATAACGTATTAATGATGTATTGATAATATGATTCTTACTATCACTTTTTACAATAAAATACTCACAGTGCTCCATCCTTTTTAAGACTTCTTGTAAAACATCCTCTTTTTTACTGCTCAATCCCTTTTTTATTTTCTCCCACTTAACATCAGCGTCAAGAGTATAACAAACATTGAATTCCTTTAACAGGTTAATCTTCCCCTTAAATGCTTAGTTTCGTAACTGTTTTTATTGTTCATAGCTAATCCAAATTCATACTTTTCCTCAATCCGATATACTACCTCATGAGTACCACTTAATAATATTCGGTATGTTCATATTGTTTAAGTGGGTTGAAATAACTAGGGTTAAACCTCCGGATTACTTGATAAGAAAAGGCCTCCCATCAGTAAACTGCGGGAGGCCTTCAATTTAAATCTTTCACATGTTAGGGTGATCTCCCTATAACAGGGAGATTTAATGCCCTCCATTCATCTTTAAATAAAAAAGAAGAAAAAAGGACTATGTACCAAAGTTCCACAAGGGTCGACTAGATTAATTTTAAAATGCGATTATATTAAGAAGATGACAAATCCGAACAAAAAAAGCCCTTCTCGGTTGAGATGGCCTCTAGTTATGCTGTTTCAGCGCAATCGCTTAACTTTTTTAAATCGCATTGCATGATGCTAGTGGATTCTTGATTGTTCGCATACATGTTTGGATGGGAGCTTAAACAAATTATCCATAACAGCAGTAACGCAATCTTCACAATAATAATTGACGAACTCTCGACCTTGGTCAAAAATTGGTGTCATCGTATCTATGTCAGCCCATTTAAAACAGTAAATACACATTTGCCTCATGATATATCACTCCTTTTTCATCCAAAAATAATTAGCAATAATCAAAAGAAGAATATGTGCTGCCTGTCGACATTATTCATGAAACGATACTCTTTCGTAAAGAACCTCAATCATCTAAAAAGTTAAGGCAGCAGGGGAAACTGATATAAACCGATACCATTTACATACCACTTCACCTGAGTATTAAACCTCTCCAAAAAACATTATTTGTCACCTATCAATTATTACCACCAGTTTTTTTCTTTTACTAGAAGTTCTCCCAAGTTCAAATTTGTGTTTACTCCGTTTGCTGATTGGAAATAACATAATAAATCTTTTAACTATAATCAGAGTAGGAGTGATATTTATGACAAGACGTTCCAACAAAATCAAACATAAAGCAAAAACTACTTTGAATAAAGTAAAGACTAATATTAAGGAAACAATATTTAATATCGCAGACATTCCATCAACATCTGTACAGCAACTGGCTGATTTTATACAACATCACCCTGATACAAAAGTCACCCAGAAACAAATGCTTGGAATTTCCTATGCCTTCTATAGTTTAGAAACGGAAGGGTATCATTATTATTTAGAAACCAACCCATCCAAAATTTTGCAATTGGATGGGTATGATAAGAATAAAAAAATGGTATGCTATCGATCATATAGGGACTATGATCAATTAAACACACCGATTAAAATGCCATAACTAAAATTTTCTGCCTCTTTAATTAGAGGCATTATTTCTATTGTTTTTAATTTTAACCGCCCTGCCCCTTTATTTACATAAGAAACTCCTATGGCGGCGCTCCTCGCCGCCACCATCTACTACGAAAATCTAAACTCAAAAATAGAGTCTAACCCATTAACCCCTTGACGA
>NZ_JBIWEU010000021.1:0-55071 GCF_044762675.1 Peribacillus sp. NPDC096448
GGCAAGAAACTTGAAGTATTTTCACCTGTAAACTCAGGTACACTTGCGAGCCTTGGCCGTAAGGATGCGGTGGCAACCGTCGGGGCCAATAACACTTCACTTAAAGGCCTGCCGGCTACATTGATGAAAGAAGCAAGTAATGTTCGCTACCTATCACACATCAAAGCCCTATTCAGCCTAGCTTATTAATTCATTATCGCCGTGACATGTTCACGGTGCATGCCCTTATTCCCGGTTGGGAGTAAGGGCATTTTTCAATTCAGAAAAGGCGGGTACCCGCTGAAGGGGTCCCGCCATAATTCACTCTAATTGCATAGACGTTAAGCCAAGGTGGATCAATCGCATCGCAAATGCTTTGGCCTTCACCTACGATGATTATCCTGGTGTTTTTTTCACCTTACATTTTATTCGGTGCTGAAATTCCCAATAAACTTAGCGCATCCTTCAATACAATCGCTACGGAAAAAGCGAATGAGAGCTTCATTTGTTTCCATTCATCTTCAACTAAGATTTTCGAATGTGCATAATACTTATTGAATGCACGCGATACATGCAAGCTGAATTTCGCGATTTGGGATGGATCGGCTTGTTCAAATGATTTTTGGACAATGATCGGGTATTGCTCAAGCAGCTGGATGACTGGCCACGCATATTCCCCTAAAGCGTCAAAATGGATGGCCTGCTCTTTAAAATCACCTTTTTCAAGCAATGAGGAAATTCGCGCAAATGTGTATTGTACATATGGGCCCGTTTCTCCCTCAAAATTCATCATTTGCTCTAATGAAAAATCAATATCGTTCATGCGGTTATTTTTTAAATCATTAAAGATTACCGCTCCGACACCAACCTGTCTTGCAACCAATTCTTTCTCTTCAAGCGCTTGATTTTTTTCTTCAATATTGCGCTTCGCAGTTTCGATCGCCTCTGCCAATACATCCGCAAGCAGCACGACTTTCCCTTTACGTGTCGACATTTTCTTACCGTCTTTTAGCATCATGCCAAATGCCACGTGCTGTAAGTCTTTTGACCACTCATACCCCATTTTCTCAATGACCTTAAAGAGTTGTTTAAAGTGCAGCGATTGTTCGTTTCCGACCACATAAAATGTTTTCTTTGCCTCATACTGTTTTTTACGATACAGTGCTGCAGCTAAATCACGTGTGGCATAAAGTGTCGCACCATCCGTTTTCGTAATCAAACAAGGCGGCATATCTTCCAATTGCACGACATAGGCACCTTCGGATAAGGCAAGCAGGCCTTTTTCTTTTAGTTCCCCGACAACAGCATCCATTTTGTCATTGTAAAACGCTTCGCCGGCATAGGAATCAAAACGGATGCCCAATAAATCATAAATCATCTCGAATTCTTTTAAAGACGCATCCCTGAACCATTTCCACAATGCCAATGCTTCCTCGTCGCCGTCTTCAAGCGACTTGAAGCTTGCGCGTGCTTGTTCATTCAACGATTCATCCGTTTCAGCTCTTTCATGGAACTTCACATAGATTTTCAATAATTCCTGAATCGGCGAAGCTTCGATTGCCTCTTTGTCGCCCCACAGCTTATACGCGACAATCAACTTACCGAATTGCGTGCCCCAATCTCCTAAATGATTGATACGCACGGCATTGTAGCCATTTTTTTCGGCAATGTTGGCCAGTGCATTCCCTATGACCGTTGAACGTAAGTGCCCCATGGAAAAAGGTTTGGCAATATTCGGGGAGGAATAATCAATCACGACATTTCCCTGTCCAGTCTGCATCGAACCATACTGATCCTTTTCCCTTAATATCGTTTGCAGCACGTTTTCCGTCACCATCTGTTGATTGACGAAGATATTCAGATAACCTCCCACTACGTTCACTTCTTGAATCAACGTACTGTTTAATTGTTGGGCTATTTCCGAGGCAATCACCTGAGGCGATTTTTTGAATTTTTTCGCAAGAGTAAAGCACGGAAAGGCGACATCGCCTAACTCCATCAATTTTGGCTTTTCCATTAATTTTTCTATTTCACTTGCTGGCATTTCATTGTTCAAAGCAGTTGAAATCAATTCTGCAATTGGTTTATTCATCGACATTTTCCCTCCTAAACAAAAAAGCCCCCGCCTCTAAATAAGAGACGAGAGCATGAATTCCCGTGGTACCACTCTAGTTGCCACAAATTGCGGCCACTTTCCATTGTTAACGAGGTGACTCCCCGATATTCCCTACTAAACGTTTCAAGAAATTTCTCCAAAGTGCGCTTCATTCATCCGTCCTGCATTAGGCTCCCACCATCCCTAACTCGCTTTCCATTTCCAAATGAACTACTCTCTTCATCACAGAATTTTCAATATTATAATTTAATCCATCGTACACAATTTAAAAAAACGTGTCAACAGGATTTAAGAAACAAATCCTAACCAGCCGGTAACTTCATTTTATCCTTGATGTTGGAAAAATATTTCCTTACTGTCCCTATTGTGTCGCCTTTCTGATTGGACGGTTCCATTTTGGATTGACCATCGGCCAACAGCCCTAACACTCCCATTTCCCGGCCATTATGGCTGGAAGACCCATCAATAAGTTCTGGGGAGTATATTCGCTTGCCATCCATTATGCCGCGAATCGAACAGGCTAACTCTTCACCCGGGCTATCCTTCAATAAATAACCACTTACATTAGCCTTTAATGCGAGTTGAAAATAACCATTCCTTCGAAATGTCGTTAAAATGACCACTTTACACTCAAATGACCTTAATGCTTCTGCTGCCTCAAGTCCGCTCATTACAGGCATCTCCATATCCATGATACATACATCAGGCTGTAATTGGTGTACAAGAGCCATCGCTTCTTCTCCATTACTGGCTTGCCCGACAATTTCTAGATCTTCTTCAAGATTGAGTAGAGAACTTATTGCCTCTAACAGCATTTGCTGATTCTCTGCAATGACAATTCGAATCATTTTAAGTTCTCTCCTTTATCGAGTTCCTTATATGAAGCAAAGACTCCCCAAATCCGAGGATTATTAAGGGAGTCTGGAATGATACATGAACGTTACAGTTCAGATTTCACTTGAGCGGGAACACTTTTTTTCGTTAAATATTTTATGTCCTTGAAACTGACAAAATTCTTGGATTCCTCATCCCATAAACGGAAACGGAGTGAGCGCAAGCTTGTCGCAAGAGTAATCGTTGGAACGTTCTCTAAAGGCTGCGTATTATTGTGCGCCATTTCCAATTTATAGTTAGGCACCCTTGGACTTAAATGGTGAACATGATGGTAACCGATATTACCTGTAAGGAACTGCATCAATTTCGGAAGCTTATAAAAAGAACTTCCTTCCACTGCTGCCAACACATATTCCCACTCCTCATTTTCTTCAAAATAAGAGTCCTCAAATGTGTGCTGGACGTAAAACAGCCAAATGCCGACTGAACCAGAAATCATGAAAATGGAACCTTGTACCAGAAGGAAAGACTGCCAGCCTACTGCCAGGCAAAGCAATGCCGCTAAAGCGACGATTATTACATTGGTCAAATACGTATTCATTTTTTCCTTCTTTCTAGCACCTTTACGGTTAAATCTGTTTTTAAGAAGGAAAACATAAATTGGTCCCAGACCAAACATGACCAATGGATTGCGATAAAAACGATAGGCAAAACGAAGTTTAAGCGGTGCAGCCAAATACTCATCAACAGTAAGGGTCCAAATATCCCCTGTACCCCGCTTATCCAGATTACCGCTTGTTGCGTGATGCACAGAATGCTCATGTCCCCATTGATCAAACGGGAATAAAGTCAAAACACCCATGATCGTACCGACTATTCGATTCGCACGGCGGTCTTTGAAAAATGAATGATGCGTACAATCATGAAAAATGATGAATATTCTCGTCAAGAATCCAGCAGCAAACACGGCAGGGATTAAAGCTAACCAATAAGAAACGGAAAGACTTATATATGCTAGGTACCATAAAATGATGAACGGCCCCAAGGTATTGATGATCTGCCATATACTTTGCTTTGTCGTTGATTGTTCAAAAGGAGCAATTTGTTTTCTCAAGGATTTCGTATTTTGCATGGTCATATTTCAATTGCACTTCCTTTTATTTGTCGTTATTCATAGTATAAAGAAACCAACTTGATTTTATTAGTACCAGGTGTCATGACTAGAAGATGACAAATGTCATGTACAAGTCATTTCCACTGACAAACGTAAAAAAGGCCAACCAGTAAGAACCGGTTAACCTGTTCACATTTATTTCGTTATCTTCAAAATAACAGGTGGCCTTACTTTAAGGACAGGACTGTCAATGCTTACAGTCCTATCAGTAAGCAAATGCAATCCCGTTACTCTCCTTTTAAAAATAAATAAAGACCATAATCCGTCGAAGTAGAGGCATAACCCATTTGGCGCAACATGGCCGTGATATTGCCGCGGTGATATGTTCCATGATTCACGACATGCGGCACCAATTCGGCTGCACTTGTTTTCATTAGGCCGCCAGCTGGATTCTCAATCATAAGAGGCTTATTTAAATTTTCTTTTTCGCCAAGCAGCGATTTGTACCGCTCGGACAACTCAAAAAACATGGCCTCCATTTCCTCCAATTCCTTTGACTCTGTTTGTTCCTTCAGTTGTTCAGCCAGCTCCAATGCATGTTTCAGGCTTTTACCGGAAAAAACCTCCACCCACCCCAGATCGGAAAGATACACATGGGCCATCACACTCGATATCGATGAAAACACACTTTGAACTTCTTGATGGTAAACATCCTTTGGAAGCTCTTTTAAACGGTTGAAAATCTGATTATTTGCCCATATGTTAAAATCATAAAACTGTAATGCAAAATGTGACATTCGAACTCTCCCCTTTACTTACGAATCAATTGCCCTTCATACGGAATAATTCGTCCCACACGAAGGTTAGAAATGCCTTTCCACAATGTACCTCTATTTTATGGCTATTCTCCATAGTAAACTAGTAAAGTTAAATTTTACAAAGGGGAATTAAAATCATTGTGAAAAAATTCTTTGGATGTTTTATTATGTTAAGCCTTCTTTGTATGTGTCTCTTTCCAACCAGTGGTTATTCATCAAGTAAAACCCAATCTATAGGTTCTATAGGTTCTGTTAAAGTGGACAATACGAAAGTTTTTGGTTCTCCCAAATTAGGTTCTACTCTATTAAAGACCTTGAAGAAGGGCGAGGAGTTTCCCATCATTTCTTCTTCCGTCGGAGATTCTGCGGGTCCTATCATTCATAAAGTGAAGTCTGGAAACACATTATGGAAAGTGGCAAATCAATATGATGTTTCAGTAAGCGAGCTGCAAAAAGTGAATAAATTAACTTCTTCCGAAATAACTGTTGGCCAAAACCTGAAGATTCCCCAGAAATATAAGTTCCATAAGGTTGTATCAGGAGATACATTATGGAAGATTTCTACTAAATACAAGGTAACAACAAGTGATTTGACGAAATTAAATAACTTACATACGGTTACCCTTAAAGTTGGCCAAAAATTGAAGGTTCCGGATTATTACTACCAGGTTCAATTGCTTGGCGGAAAAAAGGGATGGATAAAGAAATCCCAGCTTCAAAAAAAGGCGCAAAACCGTATCGTCATGGGCTGGAAGCATAATGGATCGAAAGAAAGCTATACCCAGCAAATTAAACAACCCAATTTAAATGTAGTATCTCCCCGTTCTTACACGCTAACGGATACCGGTAATTACGTTTCCGTTTCTGTAGATACAAAATACGTCCAATCTGCCCATAAACAAGGAAAACAAGTTTGGCAGCTTATCGGGAATAAATTTGACCCCGTTTTAACTGGTTCTGTACTAGGCAATACAAAAAAACGCCAGAAATTAGTTTCAGCTTTACGGGATTCACTTGTTAAAACGAAAAGTGATGGAATAAATGTAGATTTCGAAAACATCGATCCAAAAAATAAGAAGGACTTTGTACTTTTCATAGGCGAACTAAAAAAGGCACTAAAACCGCATGGAATTAAAGTGTCTGTGGATGTCACCCGAGAAAATGACGATCCTTTTTGGTCAAAAAGTCTAGATAGGAAAGCACTTGGCAAAATAGCGGACTATATAATCATAATGGGTTATGACGAGCATTGGGGAGGGAGCCCGGTAGCCGGGTCCGTTTCCTCGTTACCTTGGATCAAAGAAGGAACCAAGCTTTTAATGAAAGAAGTACCTGCCCATAAGATCATATTGGCTGTACCATTTTATACGAGGGAATGGGTAACCGATTTGTCGACCAAAAAAGTGAAAAGTCATGACCGTACCATGGCTGAGGTCAACAAAATCATTTCATCTCAAAATCTTAAAAAGGTATGGGATAAACAGACTCAACAAAATTACGTGATGTATACTTCCAAAGGGAAAAAGCATCAAATTTGGATAGAGGATAAAAAATCGATGAAGCTCCGTGTTGACCTGGTAAAACAAAATCATCTAGGCGGTGCAGCTGCTTGGTACATTGGATCGGAAACCCCTGACATTTGGGATGTCTATCATTTTAATCAATAGTTAATGAAAAAATCATAAAGGAAAAAGGCCTCACATTGTGTGCGGCCTTTTCTGTATGACATCATTTTCGGTCGGTCCAGTCGTCTTAAGTGAATAGACCACCCCAATAAATATCAAGGAAATGCCCAGAATTTGAATGCCGTCCGGTTTAAATCCTGAAAGCAGAATATCCAAAAGGATGGCAACTGCCGGATCGACAAAAATCATGAAAGATACTACATTTGTAGGCAAATGGCGAATACTATTAAAAAACAGCAAATACACGACGCCTGTATGGATGATGCCGGTAAGCACCGTATAAAACCATTCGGAAGATTTTAAGGTTGTATATACGGAAAAATCGACAAAAGGAATCAGTACTAAAAATCCAATGAACATTTGCAGAAATGTAGTCGCATATACACTGGTCTTTGCAATGCTCTTTCCTAAAAGCATGGTTGCCGCATAAAAAAATGCAGCAATGATTCCATACATGATGCCTTCCCATTCAGGGGATGATGATCGAAATCCATCTGTTCCCATAATGAGTAATGTGCCAATGAAGCAAAGGGAAATGGCCAAGATGGAGAATACATTCATTTTCTCCCTAAAGATGAAGCTCCCTATAATGAGTACAATGATCGGCGCTAAATGATAAAGCGAAATGGCGATTGTCACCGATATCATCTCAAAAGATTTAAAGAGGAATATCCAGTTTAACAAGTTCGCCACCGCGCAGAAAATGATGAGCATTACCTCTCTACCATTCCATAGTTCGTTCTTGAAATGTCCTGTAATCATCCAGGCTGCACATAAGAATACGGCAGCACAAATGCAGCGAACAAAAACCAATTCCAATGCAGGAAGTCCTGATAGTTCCGAAAAGAAACCGACAGAACCAAAGATTGTCATGGCTAGAGACAGTTGAAGAAGTGCTATTTTATTCATTTAATTTCCCCTCATAAAATTTCCATTTTTTACATTCATACTATCATTTCTCGGGCATGCCGTCACGAGTAATGATATTCGCCCACATTCGATCCGGAATACTTAATTTACACCTGCTATCGCGCGGCAAGGTTGTCATGATCTCATCTTCCCTGCCTTCCTTTATTTTGGCTGCCCAGTCCGGTTCCATCAGTAATTCCCTTCCCAATGCGAAAAGCGGTATATTTTTCTCAAGCACAGCATTTGCTTCCTCTGGAGTATGAATCGATCCTAGTGATATGAAACTGGTCCTGCCAGCGATGATATCACGGAGAATTTCGGTCCTTGTCAATCCCCTGTTCAATCCGCTTCTAGGCATGGACCAGACATTTTTAACAGAAAGATGTAAATAGGAAAGCCCTTGGGTTGCCAATTTATCTACCAATGCAGCTGTATCCTCCATTTTCAATCCGCCTTCTTCCGGTTCTTCGGGGGAGAAGCGATACCCAATAATGAATTCCTTGTCTGCGTATAGATCACTGATCCGCTTCACCTCCGAAATGACGGCAAGTGGAAAATGCATTCTATTCTCCAAACTCCCTCCCCAATGATCTCTCCGTCTGTTAGAGTGGGGTGAGAAAAACTGCTGAATGAGATATCCATTCGCTCCATGGATTTCCACGCCGTCGAATCCTGAACGAATGGCATGGCGGGTGGCTCTTCCAAAGTCTTGAATAGTGGATAGAATCTCAGTGTGGCTCATTGACCTTGGAATGTACTCCCCGCCCATTTCTGTATAAACGCTTGCAATGACCCCGCTCGGACTAACCATTTTTTCTCCGCCTGTACAGCTTGGAAGACTCTCGCTTCCGCCATGATGAAGCTGGAGAATGGCTTTTGCACCTTTTGATTTGATTGTTTTTGAAAGCTCTGTAAGTCCAGCGATGCTTTGTTCATCATATACTTTCATTTGCCTGGGAAAGCTTGTCGCAACAGGGGAAATGGCGGCAGCGGCAGTAATGAACATGGCAGGTCCATCTGCCCTTCTTTTATAGTAAGCTAATTCCTCGTCAGAAACCAAGCCATCCTCTTGACCTGAATAAGTGGTCATCGGGGCAACTACAATCCTGTTTTTAAGAACCGTTCCATTAGAAAGCGTGTACGGTGAAAGAATTTGCCCATATTTTCGTTTCATCATTTTCCCATCACCCATTCGTATTTAAATTTGTAATTTTATTGTATTCTCGACCGCATCATAAGTAAAATGAATGTTTTTCATTTCTTCGATTAGAGTTTCTCATGTATAATCAATTAGAAGAAGGGTGTGGGGCATTTGAATTTTTTTCAACTGGAAGTCTTTTTACATGTTGTTGAACACGGAAGTTTTACGAAAGCGGGAGACCGGATCGGACTGACTCAATCAGGCGTGAGCCATAACATTACAGCACTTGAAACGGAACTTGGTGTGACTTTATTGAAGCGTGACCGAAAAGGTATAACACTCACGACTGCGGGAGAACAAGTAATTCCACATATGCGGGCCATCGCTGCCAACCTTGCACATATCGAACAAAAGATTGCAGCTGTGAATGGAATGGAAATCGGTAAAATAACGATTGGCAGTTTTCCAAGCTTCACTGCCAGATTCATACCAAAGCTATTCTCTATCTTTAAAGAAAAATACCCTAATATCGATTTGCTGATTCATGAAGGTGGATATGAGGAAATCTTAAAATGGATCGAAGAAGGAACAGTGGACATCGGCTTTGCAGCAAAACCAGTGAAGAACGTGGAATTCATCTCTCTGCTAAATGATCCTTTATCAGCTGTGGTATATGAAGGCCATCCACTTTCAGGGAAAACCGTATTGAAGCTAGAAGACTTCGTTGATCAACCATTCATCATGCTGCGATCTGGCTGTGAAACACTCATAGAAGATAGATTCCTGGAAGCCAAGATAAAACCAAATATTTCATACGACATAAAAGACAATCAAACCGTGCTCTCAATGGTAGCAGGAAAATTAGGCATCACGATTATGCCCGACCTGGCTTTACCGGAAAAAAACGAACACATCAAAAGCCTGCCCTTGAACCCGGAACTTTCCCGGGAGATAGGATTGGTCATGAAATCATCTAAACACCTTTCACCCGTCGCCAAGGAATTTACAAAAGTCGTTCAAGATCACTTCATCGGGTAATGGGCAGTATGAAAAAACAAGAATCCCCTTTTCCTGTAAAAGGGGATTCTTGTTGTGCCGATGGTCATCCCAAGAATAGATCCAGCAGATTACTGCCTGCAGATGATTGCTTATTATAAAACTCCGAATAACCGCACTGCTTGCAATACACAACCGTAAATTGATTATTCTGGACATCGAACATTTTTGACAAGCCTGTTCCTGTCATGGCTACATCCTTCTTGGCAGCATCATTGCTACCGCATTTCATACAACCCTTTTCGCTCATGATCCTTCATCTCCCAATTTATAAAAATGATAAATGCCGTTAAATACCGGTGCTCCCAAGCACCGTACACAATTAATTATACGGATAAAGCAATAAATGGTTTCAAGAATTATGAAAAAATGGAAATTTACCTCTTGATATTTCCCCTTAAACTTTAAAGTAGGCAAAGCATGTGAACATATTCTTTATCGCATCGCTTTCTTATTGACTTAAACAGCAAAAACCCTTAATCGGGGACGCTTGTGAAAAAACATTAAATGACACCTGCATCATCCAATCGTATTTCTGCGACCCTTCCACCTGGTACACACCAGAATTCCAAGGTAATATTTCGTTTATGGTCAATGTATCCGATAATATCGGCTCCCTGTTCATAACTTTTATAATAATGATCTCCGTACTTCGAAAGGACGTCCGCTTTCTTACTTCCTAATTTAATACCTTTGCTTGTTTGAAGGGAGTTTTCAAATTGGGCGTCGTCCGTACTTGAAATGATTAACCGCATGATTTTCCCTTTATCCTCGTCTGTATTGATAGAGGCCGTTTTTAACCCGCCTTTCCAATAATAATAATCATAAGCATTATTATTATCTTGATCGATGGGTTCACCATATTCCCTAATGAATTCTGGACTCGATATGTTATCCAACACTTTAAATCCCCCGATAGATTCATCAGACAAATCTGTTGATTTTGTCAAATTTTCAGAGAATGCCGAGTACACATAGAGCCCTAACGCTGCTCCAATAATTGTAAAAACAATGACTAACTTTCGTTTATAATGCATTTTCCCCATCTTTAAATCTGCTCCATCTCTATCAGATTATTTCCGCGCAGGCCGCAATTAAATAGTGTATTGTACATATGTAATTGGAGCTACTGACTAGCAAACAGGTAGGAACTGATCCCCATTGCGAATCCTCCGCCTATTCCGATCACTACGCCAGCAACTGTCCATTGTGATATGATCATGCCCATTAGAAATAAAGAAAATCCTGTAAGTCCAATTAATAGAACCTTATTTTTAGTCATTTTACACCCCTATATCCAACTGAATATCCTCATATTATCTTATACGGATAAATTTGGATAAAGGTTTCACTTTAGGCCAGATTCAAAGCAGTAACTTTCCCGTACATAAGAAAAACCGAAATCAGCCACTGATTTCGGTTTTTCGCTCTATTTAATTAGTGATATCTTTTTTCTGGAAGAAGAAGAAAGTTAGCACTAAAAAGATAAGATAATAGATTCCCAGTACACCCATCGAGAATCCAAGTGTAGCTCCATCGAACATTTCTATGGTTCCGGAAATATAGCCCCTTAAATCAAGATGCGGGAATAAGACGAACTTTAACCACTCGTATTTTCCGATGAATGATTGAATGACCATATTTAATGTCGAAGAGGCAAATAGGATGAAAATGGATATACCCACTGCAAGTGCTTGGTTTTTAAATAATGTGCTTAACATGAAAGCGATGGTCGTGATGACTAGAAATCCTGGTATCCAGTAAACGATCATGTCCACGAAATATTCGCCGACTACCACCGGACTGAATTCGAAAGATGCAGGATCCATGATTTTGTCTGAATACGAACCATTGCCAAAGAATATGATTCCGATTAGATAACTGAATATAAGTAGGCTCGCAAGTAGTAACGCTGCAAATAACAAGGAAGTAATATATTTGGAAAGCAGGATCTTCCAACGTTTATAAGGCCTGATCAACAGTTGTTTAATGGTCCCATCGGAAAATTCCGAAGAAACGAGCGAGCTGCAGACAATAACGACGAATAAAGTGACAAATGATGTTAATGATGTCGTCCATTCAGCCATATAGGTCCAATTCGTGTTTAGGTCAGGGTTTATATTATCGGCCAATAGTTGCTTGTTGTAATTAATGTCGTCCATGATGGCGGCTTTTTCATCTTCACTGATTTCCTTAGCTTCCAAAGCCTTTTCCTGTTCTTGGATATCGGCGTTTAACTCTTGCTTCCAATCTTTATTCGTTTCGTCAGGACTTAGTTTATAATCGATGACCGCAGCCCCTAATGCTGCCAATAATAGAAAAGCGATGAATATATAAGTTGATACTTTTGAAAAGATTTTCATCCATTCATTTTTTACTAAGGACATCATACAGACTCCCTCATTTCCTGCTCAGTGATTTCGAAGAATTTATCTTCCAACGATTTTCTGGTAATGCCAATTTCAAAGACATCCAGATCATTTACATTAAAACTCCTGTTTATATTGGCCGTTTGTTCTCGGGTGGCCGATACGGAGATTGTCTTTGCACCATTTTTCAGGATCGCAATATCCGCAAACTGTTCTTGAAGGATTTTTTTAGCTAGCTTCCCATCACTGACGGTGAATGAAACTTCATTGATCGTTTCGGTTTTTTCATCAACAATATGTTCTTTCGTATGAATCAGTTTTCCCTTTTCGATAACGGCAAAACTATCACACATCAATTGCATTTCCGATAGTAAATGTGATGAAATCAATATTCCGACGCCTTCACTTGCCAGTACTTTCAAATAATCACGAAACTCGCGAATCCCTTGTGGATCCAAGCCATTCGTCGGTTCATCAAAAATCAATAACGACGGTTTATGTAAAATGGCCTGTGCAACGCCAAGGCGCTGACGCATTCCCAATGAATATGTTTTAACTTTCTTATCGATGGCATGATCCAGTTTGACAAGCTTAATGACCTCTTCTATTCTCTCATTGGATATGTCATTGGATGACATCCGGGCATAATGCAGGATATTCTTTCTGCCTGTCATATACTTATAGAACTCCGGATTTTCAACAATGGCCCCCAATTCATTCATCGCACCTTCGAAATCATGATCGAGGTCACTGCCATTGATCATGACCATACCGCCCGTACGATTGATGAGACCCGTGATCATACGGATGATCGTGGTCTTACCAGCACCATTCGGACCAAGTAAACCAAATATTTCATTGCTTTTTATTTCAAAGCTAACATTGTCTACGATGGTTGCTTTTCCAATTTTTTTAGTTAAGGATTGAACCTTAAGAACCGATTCAGACATATAATACCTTCCTTTTTTATGAATTTCCAAAATCACACAAATTCAACATTACCATATTATGCATATTATTACTATACTGATATTCTTCTAATTGGGTATATTGAACCAATGCCTCCGTCGGCGTCAACTTCCCGCCCCCATTATCCAAAAACACTGCCTTCACTTTTTTTCTTCGAAATAGCAACAACTCCTATATATCGTTACCATTTTATACGATTCCGTAAGAATAAAGTTTCAGGATTAGGAAAATTTACCACAATTTAAACAATATATAGGTAAATCCGATAGAAATGGCCAGACCCATTGCAAATAGAAGGATTTTTCTAATATTGGAAGGTAAGAGCTTATATATCATCATTAAAATTACATCGATGAAATTCGTTGGTGTGCCGATCTCTTTGATCCCTTTCTTTTTGCCAAAAATGGAGAACCACATTACAAAAAGACCGCATAAAATAAAAATGATGGAAAAAATCTTATATCCCATTGTCTGTCACCCGTTTCCTCATAGGCTAAACGATATTGTTATTATTATCTTAATTTTCAAGTTTCAAAATGAATTCTTCCACCTCTTTGCCTCTTGCATGGGAATACCCTTTGTCCTCATCGAATCTTTCAAATCCGCATTTTTCCAGCACCCGGATGGATGCAAGGTTATCCTTGGCTGCACGGGCATAAACAGGGCGGACTTTTATTTTCGGCAAAAAATGGAGCAGTGCACCTGTAGCAATCCCTTTCCCCCAATATTGCTTCCCGATCCAATAACTCACTTCCGGGTTACCAAACTGTTCAAACATGAGAATGCTGCCCGCAACACATCCGTTGTGGATTATCGTCATTTTTTGAATATCCCGGTTCGATAAGATGTTCTTCCAGTGTGTCAAAAAAGCCGCCTTGTCTGATGGATCCTTGGATGTGAAAGCAGCCATATAGTTTGCGGCAGGATCCAATTGCTGCTCGAAAAGATAGGAAGATCACTCTCCTTGACCTCCCGCAGCCGGACTCCTTCGTCATTTGTTTGCAATCCCATAAACTCATCCTCCCCACCAAAACATAACCAGAAAAACCGAAGACTCTGCCTTCTTCGGCGCGGTTTCTTTCTTATATCTTACTATAATTACCGTTGAACTGTTATTGCTCAATATGCTTGATAACATCAGACAAGCTCTTATCCGCCATGGATCGGAGACGTAAATGATGGTTTTCAAAAGCTAAAGCGTCCGTCACGGGATTAGGAACGATTACACACTTTAATCCAGCAGTCAGGGCCGCTTGAAGCCCATTTAACGAATCTTCAAATGCTACGGCTTTTGTAGGCTGAATGCCCAGGACTTCAATTGCCTTTACATACAAATCAGGCGCTGGTTTGACTTTATCGACATCATCCCCTGTAATGATAACTTCAAAATAGTTTAACAGTCCGAGTTGCCCCAAATGATGAGTGACCCACTCTTTTGTCGAGCTTGAAGCGAGGGCTATTTTATATCCATTTCTTTTTGCTTCTTCTAAATAATCCTTCACACCTTCACGTGCTTGTGATGTTTTCATCTTTACTTCATGGAGGCTTTTTGCTCTGGATTCAATTTCTTCAATATTACACCTTTCCCCCAGCTGATCTTTGAAGTACTGATTTAGTTCAGTATTATCGGTTCCGATACATGTAACAAAATGTTCGAGAGGCAAATCAAATTCATAAAAAGCCATCGTTTCTTTATAAGCCTCATACCAAACCGTTTCCGTGTCTAAAATTAAACCATCAAAGTCGAAAATAACTGCCTTAATCGATTTCCTCCTTTAATCATGAAAAGAATTTCTAGTAACTTAAACGTACATGAATGAATGCCCCTGTTCAACCAAACGGTTCCATTCCGTTTCCATATGAAAATGGTTTTTTCCATAATTCGTTAATTAATAAGGATATGGTAACCCGATCTCTGCCTCATTTCTTTTCTTTCTGTTACATGTTTTAACAATTACTTAGTGCCTTTGCGGTGTTTTTCCTTAACTGCGCCTAAAAGGGTGATAGTTTAACGAATGGTTTAATGCAGGAAACAACGAGGAGGATAAACATGAAGAAAATATTATTAACGATCCTAACGGCTTCTGTATTCATTCTAGGAGTTTGTATGCCAACTAAAGGCGAAGCCGCTGCTTTGGATCGCACACTTTCATTTGGGATGAGTAATAGTGATGTAGAACAATTACAAGAATTATTACTGACAAAAGGGGTTTTTCCCTATCATGAAGCAACAGGTTACTATGGACCGATAACAAAGGAATCCGTAAAGAAGTTTCAGGAAAAATCAGGGCTGAAAGTCGATGGAATATCAGGAACACAAACGAATCAGAAAATACAGGTACTAAAAAGCGGGGATATGGGAAGACCTGTAGCTGAACTGCAAAGGCTATTGAAAGCCTGGGATGTTTACACATCAACGGTCGATGGCATTTATGGAACGGGTACAAAACAAGCAGTCATGAACTTTCAAAAGCAAAAGGGATTATCCGCTGACGGTATAGCCGGTGCACGGACCTTCAGTAAATTAGAAGAAAGAGCCAGTTCCGCGAGCTCTGCCGTTAAAGAACTGACGGTTACAAGTACAGCTTATACTGCGAGCTGTGAGGGATGTTCAGGCACGACTAGAATGGGTGTCGATTTAGAAAAATATGATGATGCCAAACTGATAGCAGTCGATCCGAACGTGATTCCGCTAGGCTCCATCGTTGAAGTCGAAGGCTACGGACAAGCCATCGCTGCAGACACGGGCGGTGCGATCAAAGGAAACAGAATCGATGTATTCATCGCAAAAGAATCGGATGCTTTGACGTGGGGAAGAAAGCAAGTGAAGGTAAGAGTAATTAAATGATGCATGACATAAACATCGTTTTAGTTTAGATACATAACAAAACCGGAAGAGCATGTATTGAATCCATTCATGCTCTTTCGGCCTGATCAAACCAATTTGTACATGATAATATCATCAACGTATTCACTTTCGCTCAGCTTGAATTCTTTGATTTTACGGCCTTCTTCAACAAATCCCAGCCTTTTATACAATGATATTGCCTGATGATTTGTTGAAAAAACTCCTAAACTCACCTTTTCAATCAACGGATTGGCTTCTGCCCAATCCAATAACGCTTCAATAAGCTCTTTTCCAATTCCCATCCCTCTGAAATTTTTTCTAATCATCACCCCAAATGATCCCTTGTGGGACATTCTCTTCCTATTTTCCGATTGAAATGCTATCCATCCAACCACTTCATCATTCATTTCGGCCACGATGATGGTTTCCCGTTCATTTTCCAATAACCTTCGTATCCAATCTCGTTGCTGTTCAGGTGTTTTATTGAACTCCCCCGATACGGCAATAAAATACTCGCCTTCGGAAATAACGGAATTCTGTACATCCAAAACCGCTTCCGCATCTTCCAATACACCAGTTCGGATCATATATGCATTTGACATTCCAATCCCCCTTAATGAACCATGTTCGGATCGAAGTGAACAATAGTTCGGCCTTCCATGATTCTTTGTTCGATTTTTTGAACGCTGTTGTATAATGAACGATCCGCACTCTTCAAATCAAACTTTTTATGAAAAAAGTTATATAACGTTAAATCCCTTAGCTTTAAAAATAGAGGAATCGTTTCGTATTCCACAGGTGCCAGGATATTTTCCGTCTCATACCCTTTTATGAATTCCCTCATGAACTTGGCAGCATATTCATCGAGCCCTTTTATCCCTTCACGTTCCAAACTCCACATCAGATAGTACAGAGGTATCGCCAAATCGCTGGCAAACCAGTGATAAGAACAGTCATCAAAGTCAAAAACATGAATCCTCCCCTCATGATAATGGAAATTGCCGTTATGTATATCAGAATGAATCAAGCCAAAATTATCTTGATGAACTGGAAGGGCATTCAATTTCTTCTTGATTACTTCTTGCTGGCGGATCACTTGCTTCGGTACATCGGATTGATAGAGCTGGACATTCAATAATTCCTCTTCATGCCAATCCAGCCGTTTATATTTTGTTTCAGGCTTATAACTTTTTGTTTGTTTATGCATTTGACCAATGGTTCTTCCCCATTCAAAAAATAAAGGTTCGTCGAAATTTTCATCTGTGACTTTCACCCTGACACCAGGAGCTTTTTCAAACAGACAACAATAAAATTCCGTACCATCCGAGCCCTTTACACTTTCGACTAAGTTCTTTTCTTTCGAAGAGAGAACTTTAGGAATTTCACTTCCATTATTCTGTAAATGCTCAATCCACTTTAACTCAGCAAGAACTTGATCTTTTGTACGATGTGATTGATGTGTCATTCTTAAGATATATGGCGTTCCATCCCTGTAAACCTCAAAAACGTAGTTCTCTGCATCTCCAAGTTTAACCGGATTCCCAGCATTCACTTGAAAAAAATCCCCAGCCAATTTCACCAATTCATTAGAAAAAATTCGTTCTACCGCCGCTTCCATGATTCTCACTCCCATTAATGATATTGCTAACTTTAAAAACGATTATACTATCTTTATACGATACCAAGATGCCTTTTCCCTTTATTTGTATATCATTGTTTTTTTATAAATCTTTGGACTTTGCTCCCTCCTGAAGCTCCTTCCTTTATCATCGTGTTTGGTTCTTACGCAAAGAACACTACACATAGGGATAGTGACATAAATGTGGCGTTCTACAGTCAAGATTCATCACATATTACATATGAGTTATTTTACTCGCCCAGGAACTGGCAGATATCCTTAAAATAGATGTGGACCTGATTAATCCAAGGACAGCATCAACCGTTTTTCAGGCACAAATTTACACACCGGTATTGTGATTTATTCAAAAGATGACACACATCTAAAAAAGTCCATTTATGGAGAATGATATGATTTTGAACAAGGCTTATAAAGCGGCATCCGGGTAAATGAGGTATCCAACGAAAGCACCTACTTTCTCATACATCAAAAAAAAAACGCCCTATAGGGCGTGTCCAAAAATCAAGTTTCCTTTTCCTCTTCATTCGCTATTCTATTGAACTTCAAGATCGTTTCTTCGATTACTGGATTATTGAATTCCTCTTGGATGGCTGATTGTACAAATTTATCTTCACCATTCATTTCATCCCACTCATTAACACTGTAATCTGGATCCCGACGATTTGATTTACCGTTTTGTTCCTCATTATTTGACAACTATCTTCACCTCTTATACATAGTAGAGTCCCGAACCATTCATAAGCAGAAAAAGTTTAACTTTTTAATAATCATCCTTGATTGAAATGGGTGAACCCGTTGAGGTATGTTGATTAACCCAGTCAAGCGATACTTTTGAAACGGCATCCCATTCAGGTATTTGGGCTTTATGTTGTTCCACCCAGCTCATGCAATATTGCGGGTCGATATTGCTTTCTTGAGATTTTGCCAAAAATGACTGAATTGTAGTTTCCGTACAATTTTCCCATGATCCACATGTATCCTGCCAAACATGTTCCATTTTCATTTGTATATTTTCGTTAGCCATTGGGTTTCCTCCTTAATTAAATGTTACTTTTTGATATCTTAATTAAGTATGTCCAAGGCTAAATAAATCATTACAAAAATTTGGGTTTTTCAGTGAAAGAATGAATTTACAGTCGTAAAAATGATGAATAAACAGATTATCCGCCAAAACCAATAACTGCTTATGAAAGGAAAATCATTGTTACTTCAATCTCCTTTACACCTTTATACAGCCAATTGTATCGAAACAAACCAAAATATAGAAACACGCCCCCCGTTATAAAAACAAAAACTACCAACACTTCAACCTGACGTCATTATGAAAAAAGGCCGCCCCAGCACCCTGAAGCTTAAATAACTATCTAGCTAACTTCAACGTGGAAAGTTATACATTGTGCCCCTTGGAACCATCGTCATTTTTCAATGGGGCATATACTCGGGAATCGGCGTTTACTCGTAAATTTCACGCTTTTACTCGTGAATCGGCGTTTACTCGTGAATTTAGCCGATTTACTCGTGAGTTTTAGCAATTTACTCGTGAGTTTCACGCTTTTACTCGGGAATCGGCGTTTACTCGTGAGCTTCAGCGATTTACTCGTGAATTTCACGCTTTTACTCGTGAGTTTTAGCGATTTATTCGTGAATCGGCGTTTACTCGTAAATTTCACGCTTTTACTCGTGAGTTTTAGCAATTTACTCGTGAATTTCACGCTTTTACTCGTGAATTTCACGCTTTTACTCGTGAATTTCACGCTTTTACTCGTGAATTTAGCCGATTCACTCGTGAATTTCAGCAATTCACTCGTGAGTTTCACGCTTTTACTCGTGAATTTATTTTAAATTGATCTATTCTTACTAAAAATGTTTTTAATCCGATACACATAGTGGTCAATGTGTCTTACATTCACTCCATCATGGGCACAAAAAAAAGCTGAATGCTCAGCTCTTTTACATCGCTATTTCCACTCACAGCGTTTTTCTAAATGAGTAGCACCATTTATCATAATCTAATTTCTCTTCATAGAAACGGTGGGCTTCGTTTCGCTGGATTCCTGATTCCAATGCAACATATGCAGCTCCGTTTTCTTTTGCCCAGTTATGTATATGGCTTAATAACTTCTCTCCATATCCAAATGATCGGTGTGCAGAATCTGTTACAAGGTCATAAATGAATACATGACGTTTATTATAAAAGTTAACTCTCCAGCTTAATCCGGCCAAGGATACAACCTGGTTATCCTTATATAAAGCATACAGGCAGTACCCCCGCTCGGCCGCCCTGGGCAGCCGGCCGATCATGCAGGCGCCTATGTGCTGCTAGCATCTGATGAAGGTGCTTATATAACAGGACAGTGCATTCACATCAACGGCGGGATCACGATGTCCTCATAAAACCGAAACGACCGAAAAGCATCGTGCTTTTCGGTCGTTTTCATTTTGAAATTTAATTTCCTATGCCGGGCGAATTCATCAATACAATTCTCCAACCATCCGGATCTTCAATCGTAACACCGGATTTTTCCCAATAGGGATTTTCCGGAGAAGCTGGTTCATAGCCCATACCTTTCAACCTATTCGTGATTTCCTCAATGGTTTTACGTTCAGGAATATAAAAGACAAGCAGATTATCTTTTGATGGGGCAGGACAAGGACTGCCATCTTTATGTTGAGTAAACTCTAAATGATAGCTGGAATCAGGAAGCCCGATCATGATGCCGTCATATCCATCGTGCCCTTCGAAAGAACCGATTTTTTTCAAACCTAATCCTTCACAATAGAAGTTTACTACCTTTTTTAGTTGATCAGTAGGACGTGCAACCCGGATTTGCGCTACTTTCATTTCATTTGGCCATTTACTTTCCATTGTCCCATCCCTCTCTTAAATCGAATTATATTTCTTCTTTCAAATTACTTTTACCAATATTGATGCCAAAACCTAATGCAATAGCCGCACCTAAACAACTGAAAAGACAACCAGCTCCCAAGAAAATGGTTGGATCTGATTCACCAATCATCACTGAAGCTATACCTCCAATTGCAGGAAAAAGGGCAACCATGTATCCACTTTTCGCCCCACCTATTTTCTCTACAAGCTTGAGGTAGAATAGCCAAGCTCCAAAGGAAGCGAATATAGTTAAATAGAACAAAGCAGATAAATATGTAATGGATGTCGGTAAAGTGACTGCTTGTCCTTGAATGAACACAATTGCCGCTAAAAGAATTCCTCCTGCTGCAAATCCAAGCACATTCGCATAGATTGGGTTCACTTTCTTCCTGGCATTTCTGGCGGAGCTTGCATCGCCCAATGCAGTAAGGATCGTACCAAGGACAGCCATCATGATACCCTTTATATCATTGAATCCATGAATACTATTTAAACTCGGATAAATAACAATACAAACAGCCAGCACTCCAATCATCCCACCAATTAAGATACGTGAATGTAATGGTTCCTTCAAAAAAATACGAAGGGCAATGGGCGTTAAAATGACTTTCAATGAAAATATTAAAGTAACCATTGCCGCTGAACTTAAGATAGTGGCGTAATAAAGGCATAAATAGCTTAAAGCAAAATTACAAATTCCAAACACAATAATAAATGGAATATCCTTTTTCTTTGGTTTTCCTTTAGGTCTAAGAATGCACAATAAAATGAAGAATAGGATCGCCGTCAAACCTAAACGATATGTTAAAGATAATTCTAAACTCACAGGTGTACCTTGAATCTTAACGGCAATAAAATTAAGTCCCCATACTAATAAACAAAATATGTACATAAAGTTAGTCATAATAAAATGACCAATTTGCGATATTGCCCACTTTCTATCAGTTTATTAAACTCGTCGTAAATGATTTTCCCATCCATAATTTAACCGCCTTATATTAATAATCACATATGTAATAATACAGTAAATATTACCAATCCAAAGGGAATTGTCAATATATATAAATACATTCCGAAAAGCCCTCCAGTTAATTTGGAGAGCTTATCATTCGACTATTAGCCCCAGACTTAGAAAAACTCGGTAATTGAGTTTCTACAGTTTTGGAAAAACGTTGCGACTGATTTCAGAAATCCGCTGCCGACTGTCTGCCAAGCCGCATCAAAGCAAAGCGTCTGGGGGGTCTCGGCTAGCCAGTTATCCGGCAGGAGTGTCGCAAATTTCTTCCATCCATTTAGAGTTTCATCCATAAGCGAGTGCCCTGCGTTCCAATCAACGTTTTTATAATCAGGGTTCGGGATGAGACCATCCGCACTCCCTTTTGTCTACAAACTACGGATAACGACCATTAGCCTTTATAGCTAACTTGTCCAGTTTCAACCATTTCCTTCAGTCCCATAAACATTAAATTCCAGCCATATTCAGATCCATCGTGATACTCTCCAAGAGCTTTTTCGATATCGGATTCCGTCCAATTTTCTTCATGAGGAACGATGATTCTTTGTGAAAATGTCATTTCACAGCCCTTTTGAAGTTCTTTCAGCTCAACTGTAATTGTATCTACTGCTTCACTGAATTGCGGCATTTTAAAAGTGAACACTAATTTATTGGGAGGTCCATTTCAAGGTACTCCCCTATCGCCCGATAATCTTTTCCATCGCGATGATCAATAATTTCCCAATCCCCTCCCACTTGAGGATCATTTTGTGCCACTTTATTTGTCCCTCCAATGTAAAAAACCATTTTCTCATCATCTCAGGGTTCAACCATGCATCAAATACCCTTTCAGCCATTACATCAAAATTTCTAATCATCTATAAAGTGGTTGTTGAGTATTTTTCCATTTACATACTCCTTACGTCATTTTTACATGCTTTTCAATTCTTCTTTTGAGACAGCACGCCAACCGTGTGCTTCCAGTTTCCCTATATAGGTTTCCATCCTGATTTCCTCAATTTCGATCGCAAGCGGGTGCAGTGATACTAAACATTCATTCGAAGCATATTTTATGGTAACCTTTGCAACTTCATATCCATTATGAAATCCTGGATCGAACCCAGGATCATCGATTATATCCCCGTTAACAGGACGAATATGAGATTCAAATGTTTTCATCATTAATCTATTCTTTTCTTGTTCTTTTACTGATGTTATGAAGATCATTAAATTTATTTTCATTGCAATCTCCTTTTCTCTATCCTTAGCGACCGACGACCTTGCACCTGCATAAGAAAAAAGCTGCCGCAGCTTATTGGGATAAAGCGCCTGCCAGCTCTATAAGACTTTGGAATTCACTATTTCCTTTTTCATATTTTTAAAGGAATAGATATCATTTATACCTTTAAATAGTTCCCCGTTCTTGGAGAAAATTGCACTTCCATTTGGTATTGCATATATCTTTCTTTCATTTGATAGGGGAATTAATTCTCCATCTACATTATCCTCGTAATGGACCTCAACGCTAAACCCGACTAATCCTAAGCCCTTGATCACTACCGTTTCTGGATAGTCTTTATCTTTTGTTATTATGCAATCATTGCAGAAAGCTAATGAGCCCGCACTATATCCAATGATTAAACCTTGAAAGTTTTTGATGATTGGGGTAAGTCCTTTTTCTTCAATTACATGGATTAACCTTTCTGGCTTTCCACCAATAAAATAAAGAATATCATGTTCTATTATAGTCTTTTTCATTTCTTTGCCTGAAAGGTCTTCATTTAATAATTCAATACTTACATTCCCCATGATTGAAAAGGCTTGTTTGATACTTGCCATCCAACTTTCATACCTGGAATTGTCGGTTGCAAAAGGAATTATTAAAATCTTAGCTTCAGATTTAATCATTTTTGAAAGTTCCAGGAACACTTCACCTAATTCATTATTCGTGTGATTTCCACCACCAATTAAACAAATTTCCATATATGTCCCCCTTTAATTACAAACCATTCTTAAAATATTCTATGTAAAAAGGACAATACCTTTTTAGGGCACCGATCTTCATGCCATAAGAAAGGGGATGTCCTTGCAACTACTAAAACAACCATTACTTTAGTGCATAACTTCAAAATCCAGTTTTTTTAATAGTTCCTGTTTCATTACGAAAAAAGGAATTGCCAGGTAAACCTTTGTCATTTGACTTATTTGGTGAAGATTCTTTGTAACTAAAAAAAGTAACTATTCTCTAAAGAATAGTTACTTCAAAATAACCGGATTGGAATAAATAGGACAGGAGAGAGTTGTCCTATCTACTTTCATTATATGGAATAACGATTACAAGGTGAAAAAATTATCTGTTAGGGAAACAGTCCAAAGAGACTTTGTCTAAGCCCCTATAGCTCCATAAGAAAAAGAGCTGCAAAAGCAACTCCCTTATTTAAGTGGGTTGATGTGAAATACACCAATCGAATCATTCTTTTTTTAGATGTTTATAATTCACTTCATTTAAGTTTCCAACTACTTATATTACAAGTCCTTTTCCGCGAATTAAAGCGTGACAATAATCGGACCGTTTTTAGTTAGGATGATCGTATGTTCCAATTGAGCTACATAGCTTTTTTCTGTAGCATAGGTCCAACCGTCTTCTTTTTGGAATACTTCTTCTTCAAAGGTTGAGATAAATGGTTCGAATGCGATAACCATCCCTTCCTTTAATATATCATTATCCCATGGATCATAATAATTACAAATATGGTCAGGTGCTTCGTGTATTCTACGTCCAACACCATGTCCAGTAAGGTTTTTGATAACCGTGAATCCATGCTGTCTCGCTGTTTCGAACACTGCTTTTCCGATTCTACTTTTTTTGGAACCGGGTTTTGCTTTCTTAAGACCTGCTTCAAATGCCTTTTTGGCAACGTCGCATAATTTCGCTAATACTTCTTCTCCTTCTCCTACTACAAATGAGATTCCCGTATCTGCGAAATAACCGTTCTTCGAAGCAGATACATCTATATTTACTAGATCCCCTTCACGAATAACCCGATGACCCGGAATGCCATGTGCCACTTCTTCATTAAGGCTAATGCAAGTAAAGCCAGGAAAATCATATTCCCCTTTTGGAGCTGAAACTGCACCCGCTTTTTCTAAAAGTTCCCCGGCTATATCATCAAGTTCTTTGGTCGTTATGCCAGGAATTGTTCTTTGTACCAATTCATCTCTAATGGTGGCAATAATTTTGCCAATTTCCTTCAAACCATTAAAATCATCTTCTGTTTTTGCAATCATTTTTTTCCTACCTCATTATTTTTTATCATCAATAAACTATATAAGCATTCATTATACCTTTTATTTTAGCGGAAAATAAAAGCAATGTACATTATTGGGTACAATGCGCCTCAGCTTGAATTTTTCTTCGACCAAGAAATAGACCACAACCTTTGCAGTAGTAAATTTTTTATCCTATAATGATGCGCTCTTTTGGATAGTGATACGCATGTTTTAATGGTTTGCCCCCCATACTGAATAAGAAGGTAAACATCCCGATTTTCCCTATAAACATTAAAGACATGATTACGGCCTTCCCGGCAGTACTCAATTCCGGTGTAATGCCAAGCGAAAGGCCTACAGTGCCAAAAGCAGAGGAAACTTCAAATAAAATTTCCATTAGGGAAAAGGCAGATTCAATGCATTCTAAAAACCCCTTAAGGGCCTCAAGGGGGGATGTCTTTCGTTTTATGTATATGTATGTTTTTATACATCGTTCGTTTGTTCCGTAAGAAAAAAGGTTGCCGCAGCAACCTCACTTTTTGAAGAAAACCTATCCTTGCTTAGCTTCTCAAATAAACAATACCGTTTCTTCGCTCTACTTGAAAATTTAAATCATCCTTACTATTAAGCATATAACCAACATCTTTATTATTCTCTAATTCAAAAGATATGCCATATCCATTATTCTCAGGATAACCATATAAATAGCAGACCACTTTTCCATCTTTTAAAAATACAATTTGATTCATTCCTTCATTTACAGTTTCGCTAATAGTATCCCACTTATAACCTACCGTTTCATATATATGATCTTTCGGGGTATATGGTGGAAAGGAATATACCACATCCCAGTCAAACGGTGTTACTTCTAATAAATTTATTGTTTCAGCGGAATGTCCAATTGATAACACTTCTTCTTTTAACAACACTTCGTTTACATCCCATAAATCTTTCTTTAATAGATTTATAAAGATAGCTATACAAATAATCCCCAAAGCTATAATTAATACTGTCTTTTTAGATTTCATAAATATACTCCACCTTGAACAACAACCTTCCTAACGAATATGAAACTTAATTATAACAATTATTCCCAAAAAGTAATTACTCTTAATGAACGATCTTGCCCGTGCATTAGTGAGCTGTTAGGATCAGCTCATGGCAGTCAGTGAAGTAAAGCACCTGTAAGTTTTATAAATCGTATTATTGAGTTAGTACAAACTGTGCTTATGAAAAATAGAATAAATCAATAGGAGGATTCTAAATGGATTCCTCTTTCAGTAAGGGGTATTCTTCCACATTTTAGTTTGATAAAATAAAGTTGTTTTTATTACATGTTCTTAGGAGAAGATGATTTAGTTGTGAATTTATTAAAAGTGATAGCAGCAGCAGTGATTTTATCCTTCATTATCTCTATTATTGGATCAATAATGGCCTATACTCCATATTTAGATAGAGAACCAGATGTATATTATCCTACAATAGTTGAAAGTTTTATTTACGGTGTGATTTATTTTACTCCTGTGTTGATTATACTCAGTGTAGGTTCTTTTGTAGTCTATTCATCGTTACGCAAGAATAGGCGTTTACCAAAATGGGTTAAGGTGATTGTTAGTTTAGGGGTTGCAATTGGATTAGGAATAATCATTTCGTCAGCGCTAAGTGAAGAAAGTCAGACAAATGATATATATCTAATACCTGAAGGATATGAAGGAGATGTTTTTGTATTTTACAATGTTAAAGGAGCTCCTGAAGTTGAGAAAGAAGATGGCTATGAGGTGCATAAAATCAATGAAAAAGGCTATTATGCGACCCGGACCAAGGACTTGGATTACGGTACAGTAACAGACAAATACTTCTATGTTAATGATAAAGGACATCGAACACCTATAGATCATAAGTGTGTAAGTACATTTGGAACAGGCGGAACTACTCTGGAGGATAATATTGATGGAACTACCCTGGAGGATAATATTGATATTACTTATACAGGATTTAAGCTAAGAAAGAATAACTGCAGTGAGGTATTTTCGATGGAAGCTCAGAATGAAGATGGATACGTACAGATGATTAATGATATTTTAAAGAAATATTATAATATGGAACCACAATTATTTTAAACATTGTAGACTCCACAATTGGAACAAACAATGCTTTATGAACTACCCTGCCCCTTTAATTGCAAAAGAAAAAAGCTGCCTTATAGGCAGCTCCGATCTTCAGCTAACGTACTTGTTAGCTGAAGAAGTCAGTTACTTTCCGGAGTTCTCATCAACAGGGTTTCGTTTATGTTTTTCATTGATGATCTTTTTATTAAATATTTTAACTTCTCCAACCATTAGTAACCTCATATCCTCTACAATACACTTGGCTAACTCTTGGTCAGTGATGTCATCCCCATCAATATCAAGGCGGAATTCCTGCCCTTGAAGCCCACCGCCATTAGTAAACTTTATTTCAAAGTCAAATTGAACTCTTTTATCCATTTGAACCCTCCTCATATATTGATTGATACTGCACCTTTCAACAGTTCCCAATAGACATATTTCTAGACAAAAAAACAATTCCCTTCTTAAACTAAGCCGCCCCGATAGTTTCATAAAGTAAAAGAGCTGCTAATTTCAATAATATGAGATTTATTAGGAATACTTGGAATTTCAGTTGTTGTATATTAAGATAGTATATGATGAAATTTTCCATTATATAGGAGGAGACATATGAAAAAGAAAATTCTACATACGGTACTTTCGATTGCAGTAGGAGCAGGGATACTGTCCGTTGGTGGTGTTCCTGCCCAAGCTAAGAGCCAAATTCAGGAGATGAATGACACTTACGCAATAGCTTTTAAAATTGGATTACCGGAGAATTATCAAGAGGTAATTCGGAAAGCCGGTGGTAAAGTAACCAAAGTTCTTCCAGAAGTTGGAGGAATAGAAGCTCAATCTGACGAGCCTTCTTTTCTTACAAACCTAAAAGGCAATGCTTCAATAGAAGCTGCTAACAGAGAAATTCCCCTAACCTTAGACAAAACGGCAGTCAGCCCTTATAACTATAAGTCTAGTATCATCAGCCAGCAAAATTCAGAGAGTTATTGGGGCTCCCAATGGGATATTCAAAGGGTGACCAACAATGGGAAATCATATGATTTAGAAACAGGCGGATATAAAAATAAAGATGGCAGTATTACTCATAAAGCAGTGGTGGGAGTGATTGATACCGGAATTGATGAGTCTCATCCTGACTTAAAGAATAATATAATAGGTGGACGTAATCTTGTTCCTGCTGGAATGGATGAATCTGAAACAGGTGATCCTACTGATATAAAAGATCGCAATGGGCACGGTACTCACGTTGCCGGGATCATTGGAGCAAATGGTAAAGTAAAGGGTGTAGGGCCAGATTTAGGAATCAGATCCTATCGCGCTTTTTACTCAGAGCAAGCCCTTGGATTACCAACTTGGATTATAGATGCAATCATTGAAGCAACAAATGACAAGGTAGATGTTATTAATATGTCTCTACGTTTCTATAATAATACCAAAATGACAATTGAGGGAGAAAGTTATAAATCAATCGCTGAAACGTTACTTTGGAAGAGAGCCATTCAATATGCAGTAAAGAATGGGGTAACTGTTGTAGCCGGCAGCGGGAATGAAAGTTTAAATTTAGATGACAAGAAGGAAGTTAACGAATTTTTAAATAAATTGTATGAACCATATGGAATGAGCGTGAAAGGGCCTGCAACTGTAGTACCAGCACAAATGCCAGGAGTCATTAATGTGTCTGCCTCCACAAAATGGTCAACTCAGCAGCTTGCTTTCTACTCTAATTATGGAAACAGTGCTATTGACGTAGCGGCTCCCGGAGGAGATTTCGGGCCTGAATATGCAGAAACCAATGATCCTGCGGCGGCTGATCCAAGTAACTTGATCCTAAGTACTTGGCCTACCTATTTAGGTGCTTCATATGAGTTTGGTGCTGGTACTTCCATGGCCACTCCTCAAGTTGCTGGAATTGCAGGAGTTATTAAGGCAGCTCATCCGGAGTATAAACCTGCCCAAGTGACAGCACGCATTAAGCAAACAACCCTTGACTATGGAAAGAAAGGACAAGATGCTTTATTTGGTTCAGGAGAAGCAAATGCTTATAGAGCATTGGAAAATATAAAGAAGTAGCTTATGATTCTGAATAAAAGTACAAGGAAAGATTCTTGATCAGAATCTGTAACACGAACAGTAATCGGGAAAAATATATCCATAACTAAAAGGCTATATGCCCGAAATATAAAAAAAAGAAACACATAAAATGCGTGAAGCCATATTCTAATTAACACAACTCACCAGTTAAAATTCATTCCCTACTTAATTGTAGGGATTTTTTTATTTTATCGCTTAATTACAATTTCTAGTCCAAGAAAAAAACATTTTCAAATTTATTTTATCGAACTATCCTGCCCTTTTAGTTCCATAAGTAAAAGCGGCCGGTCAGCCTCACCTTTTTATGATTTTGGCAATCTTGAAAATTCCAAAGCCGCAAAGAATTATGAGACCCATTATAATAATTGGTATCAAAATATTAAGTGACATTAAATCATCTCCCTTTAAATTATGTAAGCCATTCTTATATCCATATAATACCATATCCAAAAACATCTTCTTATTGAACTAACGCACCCTTTACACAAACTTTGGTTTTAATTCTATAAAAAAGGAACTGTTTTCACAGTTCCCTTTTAGATATTTTCCCAATGAACATCTAGAGCCAGTCTGCACTATCATCAGCAAACCTTTGTAAGTCATTCATAAAAACACTTGCATGATAACCATCACAAACTGCATGATGAATTTGTAACGAAACAGGCAAGAACCATTCATCTTTTATTTGTGAATATTCCCCCCCAGTTATGATGGGTAAGAGAAAATCTCCACCATTATTAATATTTAAATTAAATGCTGTAAAAGAACTCCAAGGGATCATGGATATCGGAATATTATTATCTGGTATAGGAGTCTTTGGGAATAAACTACCCGTACCATTGTATTCTTCTACATCTTCTTCATACTGGGAATGGAATTCAGAAAACCTACTTATATTTGGTGACCAGATGCTAGAAAATGTGCATGTCTTCTTATCGAAAATTGTATAAGAAGGCAAAATTTCTGACCAATAACCTAAATCCCCTTCTTGGTTAAAACTGGTTCTGAATTCTCGACGGGAATTAACTATTTTTGTAACCATAAAAATAAACGCAGGATATAACTTATAATTCTTCTTCTTTAAGTTTTTCATAAGAACAGTAATATTAATTTCATTCGTTATACTGAATGTTGTTTGTTGTTGTAAATAGTGTTCAAAGTACTCTTTTCGAAACCAATTTTCACGATCAATTATATTGAATTTCATATGCAATGCCTCCTAATATGTTTTATTTGATTTAGGAGGCTATTTCCTCTGCTTTTTTCATGACAGTCATCCTTTTGTAAACGAATTTATACACCAATTATTATCAAATATCCCCAGACTAAAATCAACTTACAGAGATTACTTTCTTCAACTATCCTGCCCCGATAGTTCTATAAGGCATAAAGCATCACTATTTCTTATTCTTCTCAAATAACACAAGCACTACGCGTAACGGGATACAGCCAGACTACTTATCATAGGGGGGATGGACAAGCAATCATGCATAAACTAATTGAAATCCCGCCCATTAAACCACCTCCATTGACAGCATATTAGTTTCTGCCTGCTATAATGTCTGGAGGTTAAAGGGATGACCTAATTCATTCAAGACTTGACCAAGGAAAATCAAAAAATATATAACCCTGTCCTAAAATTGGGACAGGGTTGACTTAAAGTATTTAATTGTAAAAACACTTCACCGCAACTAAAAACATAACAATAAAGTTACTGCTGCACTATCTGAATAAGGTTGCCGCATGTATCGTCGAAGACAGCTATTGTGCTTTCGCCCATTTTGGTCGGCTCCATCGTAAACTTCACGCCGTTTTCCAATAATCGTTTGTACTCTTCATGAATATCTGCAACGCCAAACATTGTTGCTGGGATGCCTTCGGCTACTATCTTCTTTTGATACTCCTTTGCGGCAGGATGTTCATTCGGTTCGAGTAAAAGCTCGGTACCGTCATGGTCATCGGGAGAAACAAGCGTAATCCACCTGAATTTCCCCATGGGAACATCATGCTTTTTTACAAACCCTAGCTTTTCTGAATAAAATTCCAGTGCCTTGTCTTGGTCTTGTACGAATAAACTGGTAACAATGATTTTCATAATCCTTTGCCTCCTTTGGTATTTACCACGTTGGTGGTCTGCAAACAATCTGGCTCCAAGCCGAAAAACCCACACATTCGTCAGAAGTCCTCTTCCGATTTTATAAAATTACTCTATCCATCCTTTCAGCAAGTTTTTAAGTGGTTCGTTGTTGAACATTAGTACTCGATATTTTCCCTTTCGTTTTGATTTTACGAGTCCTGCATCTTCCAATGCAGATAGATGTTTAGCGATCGCCTGTCGCGAAATGGCAAGGTCGTGCTTCGTAATGAGACGTACCGTAAGTTCATACAACGTCAGTTCGTTGCGTTCAGATAGCTCGTCTAATATCAGCCGCCGAGTCGAATCGCCGAGTGCTTTGAATATAGCGTCTTTATCCAACATACATCAATTATAAGCAACTCAATAGTTGCATGTCAACAAGTATAAGCAACTGTATGGTTGCTTGTCAATCGCACCCATTCCAGAACGGACGGAAGCCACAAATACATATATTGATTTATTATTTCCATCATCAGGCTCCATCATAAGAATAACAGCCACTATTTTATTTTCAATAATATACAGGTGATTTATGTATTGGTTTTATAGTTTTTCATCTTAAACCTCCCCGTTAATTATTCTCGTGCGGAAAGTGGTGCATTGCCTTATCAGTTTCCCCCGTCCTAATTTGGTACTAATGGACAGTTCCAATCATATTCTTATTAAAGAAAACAATAAGAAAGGGGGGCAAAGTCAGTTGATAAAAGTTAAGGTTGGTTTACGGCCCATTGTAAGTAAGATTAATTTACCTACTGTTTTGAAAACAACTATACTTCCAGGTGACTCAATTGAAAGATTATTTATTGCAACCCAGGTAGGAGAGATCTTTTACATAGGAAACGGAGATATAAGGACTTTTTTAGATATTCGCCCGCGAATCCTAAAACTAGGTGTTTCTGGTGGCGGATATGATGAACGGGGATTGCTGGGGCTAGCGTTTCATCCTGAATTTTATTATAACGGTCTGTTTTATATTCATTATTCAGTAGCTGGAACACAAGGACCAGGCGCTCTTTCTGAATCCTTTAAGCCTAACCCGTGTGATCCCAAAACTTTAAACCTAAGGTGGATGAATAGAGAAACTCAATATGATCATATTGATACAATTGAAGAATGGATTTTACAATCGAATGGTCAGCCCCAAAAACGACGGACATTGCTTAACTTAAGAAGACCATTTGCAAATCATAATGGGTTCAATAGTTTAAACTTTTCACCTGAAACAGGAAAGCTTGTTTTAACAACAGGAGATGGCGGATCAGGCTATGATCCATTTAACTTAAGCCAGGACGATCTAGAAATCGCTGGTAAAATAATTGAAATTGATGTAGGTAAGAATCCATACATCAATAATCCACCCATTGTCACACGTTTTAATGAACTTCCAACACCCATTCAGGAAACGCTCATGGTAATGGCCAAAGGGGTTCGCAATATACCAGGCATTTCATTTCAAAGATTTTATAATCAGTATATTAAATATGCGGGAAATGTCGGCCAGCGTTTGGTCGAGTCGATTTTTTCATTCGTTCAATATAAACCAATACCGGTTACTCAGCTTATTCAAGCTTCTTTCATGAATTCTGAACCTGACAAAGAAGGATTCATTAACTTTGGATGGCGAGGTTGGGAAGGTGCTTTTCCTGCTTCGATTATAAGAAAGTGCACTGAAAATCCGACTTTGAATGAGAAAACAACTGCTTATTACAATGAAGCAGCAGCACTTTCAGGGAGTCGTCTTCAGCCTTTAACCAGTTATTTTCATGAAGATACCAGACCCGATAAGTTTGGAGGAACTGCAATCACAGGAGTGCAAGCCTATATGGGGAAAAGAATCCCTGCGTTAACAGGAAGCGTTGTGTTTACCGATCTTGCCCGGAAAGAATCTCAACCTCAGGTTAGAGGGGCTTTAGCTTATACAACCGTAAGACCAAATGGCGGACAAAATGATTTTAGTGTGATACAAACCGAATATGATTTTGGGTCTCAATCAGCTTATTATGTTAATTTGGGAACGAATCTGGATCAAACCAGACTATATTTAGGGGTTTATGGCTCTATGAAAGTGACTGATTTTAACCAAGGTACCGTTTTTGAAATTGTTGAATCATAACTATAAAATTCTACTCAATCCTGAAAATTTGGATTTAATGAATCGAAATTAAAATCATTTTTACCCTTTTAAAAATGATTAAAGCAATATCAACCCATAACCAGCTATAAATGAAAGCAAATAAAAAGCCAGTTATAAGAAATGAAAAGGAAACAGACACGGCTGGACCTAAAACCGGAAAGTGAAAAATAAATAGTAGACTCATAACTCCTGACATTAAAAGAATTGCACCAGTAGCGATAATAATTAATCTCTTCCTAAAAAAGGAAAAAGATGCCCCTATGCCAAGTCCTAACAATCCTGTTGTAAAAGGAAATACAATTAGTTCAGATGGCTGTAGGATGAATAACAACATAATTGTCAAAAAGTAGGTCATCACTCCATATGGAATGGAAAACATGGAACACAACAGAATAGGTGCTGTGGCTAGCGGGCTTATCAAATATCCTATACCTGGTAAAAAGCCAGCAGCAGCCTGTAGAATAGCAGCAATGCAACCAAAAATAGACACTAAAATGAGCTTCATCGTTTTTTTATGTTTATTGAATATTATTTGGGATAAACGAACCTCATCAGAAATAGGTTTTAAAAAAAACACCTTTCCACCTCATTCTAAATGGTTTATACGTTACTATACATTATATTTACCAATCATTAGAGGCGGAACAATTATTAATTATCCAAACATCAGTATCCTGTATTGAAAAATAATTTTCCCTTTGCTAAAAAAAAACAAGGCCTTATTGGCCCTGCCTTTTATTCGACTATTACTTTCCCAACCATTCCTTCCTGGAAATGGTACCGACATATCAGTTCATATGTACCGGGCTGTTTCGGTTGCACGGTAATGGTTTTTTCTTTACCTGGCTGGACCTCTGCGTCAATTCCGAGCTTTTCCACCGTGAAGGTGTGCTCTCTCTTACCTTTGTTTTTCAATATCAACGTTGTGGCTGTCCCTTTCGGAATAGTGATGACTTCCGGATTAAAGAAATCATCGTTCAATTCGACCTCAATCGATTTCACCGTAGGCTGAGTTACAACACGGGATTCGGCAGATACGCCGAGTGAGCCTAGAGTTGTCACAACTACAACCGTTGCAAGCACAACGACCAATCCTGTTACCCACTTTTTCACAGACATTCGCAATCCCTCCTTCCCTAACACTAGTTTTTTCTAATTCATAAAATATTATTACTATTAATTTGGTCGCAGCGTGCTTTCAAAAGAAAAAGATCGCCACTAATGGCGATCTTCTGGAATCCATTCTGATGCAACTAAACTGCCCGTTACTTTTTAAGGTGAGTGCTATGACTCGCTTAATTCCCCTTTTAAGAATGCGTAAGCACTTGAAGGTCTTACCTTATCAATAACTATTTTGCAATTGTCATTATAGTCCTTTTTGACACTTTACCATTATAAATTTAAATGGAGGTTTACTTTCCATATTCTTATGCGGCTCAACAACTTCCGAAAATTCTATCAGTCCATAATTTCCAAATTCTTGTTTAACCGAGTCAGAATCATAAAAAAACATTTTTACCCCTTCCATTATTTCGAAATAGTCTTTACCCAGTTGTTTGCCCTTACCAAACATTGGGGCTTCTTTTGAAATAGTAGTAAAAATCATATATCCGTTTGGCTTTAACTGATTATAGCAAGCTTTAATAAACTTATCTCTCTCATGATTATTCAATAAGTGAATAAGGGCATAACAAAATATACTATCATAAAGTTTATTATCAAAAGGCATATCGGTTACTGAACCATGAAAAATATTAAGATTAAGCCCATTTTGCCTTGCCAATTCAATCGCTGTTTTTGAAATCTCGATACCTGTTACATTTATTCCGTTGTCAGTAAAAACCTTTGCATTTCTTCCATATCCAATACCAGGAATCAATATATCCTTAACTTCCTTTTCAAGGAAAAAGTCCTTTGTCAAGATTGCGGAGTCTGAAGGTTCAAATCCCCACATCATTTGATTTTCTATAAAACTTGATTCCCAGATTTCCGTCATACCTCAATCTCCTTTAAAAATATTGGATCCCATTCTTTAAAATCTGCTGCTTTTAAATAAGCATAGGTTACAAAGTTCTTTACCTTTATCGCTTCTTTATCATTTTAAATAGTTCAAGCCATTTGAACCTATTCATCCGCTTCTTTAATTTGGCTGCGAATTGGTATATTCCTTATTGGCTAATGGTATGTCTTTATTTTTCAATTGACGATTTTCAATTGCTACTCTAACAACATGTTCCCAAGAATTTGCATAAACTTCTTGGTTGAATTTTCTTTCTACCTTTTTTAGAGCAGCCTTACCCATCTTTATGGTTGTATTCGGATGATTGAACATTGAAATCATCGCTTCTGCTAGCATATCTATATTATTTTTTTGAATTAAAACTCCATTTTCTCCATTGTCAATTAATTCATTAGGGCCATATCTAATATCATAACTCACTACAGCTGTAGCATTAGACATGCTCTCCAATACAGAAAGAGAAAACCCTTCCGTTTTTGAAGCTAAGATACTGAAAAGAGCACTTTGATACATTTTAGATGGTTCCTGGGTGTATCCATTCAATTTTATGTGATCTGTAAGTTTAGCATTATTAATAATTTTTTGTAACTTCTCTTTTTCCGAACCATCTCCCCAAAACTCTAACTTCGCATCCGGGACTTTCTTTACAACGAGTTCAAATGCCTTAATAATATGATCTATATTTTTAATGGCTGAGTACCTACTAATAACTACCGCTAGCCTTTCATCTTTAATTAAACCAGAGCGGCCAAACCATCCAGTTTTTAAATTTGTCCTCGACGCATGAGGAATAACATGCAAATTCGTTCTTTTCCCAAATCTATTTTCAATATCTGTCTTTTGTTGTTCTGTAAGAACTAAAGCAGCATCAATATTATCTAATTGATTAATTCCTGTTTGGACAGTTGAAGCGATGTCAGAATCAGCTTCCCATGGTGCCGTAAGGTGACTACTGTGTAACCGCCAGATTTTCGCCGCCTTCTTATTCTTTACATTTATCATTAATAAGTCAGTTTTTCGAGCATCTGCAACTAATACTGGGTTGTCTACGTCTTTTATTACTCGTTCGATCCAATCTAATTTTAGTTGATCATCATTGCTATAAATAGCCTTAATATCTCCATTTTCTTCAAACCAATTTACTCGAATGGCCTTGCCGTTTTCGGGATTTACCCATTTTGATAAATAAGCTTGAGAGCTGCTATTGTAAAAATTCATTTGTCGTGGTTTATTGGAAGCAAAATCCATAAAAGAAACTTTTCTTATCAAGCCATACTCATCATACACTTCTTTTTTGATTCGATATCTTTGTTCATTAAAATAATCAATGAAATCTAAAGACCCATCTTCGTGAAATTTTTTATATTTAGTGTAAAGTCCATTTTCATAAACCCTAAAAGCATTATGTCCAACATGCGGATCTAAATATCCTGTCTCGGGTGTAACTTGTGTAATCGTTAAATCTTCTTCACTTCCACAAAGCTCTTCATAGAGATTTAAAACTTTAACTTTTTCGTTTAGTTGTCCAAGCTCTATTAATTTTTCTCGTATTCTTTCGTACCTCGTATCAAAATTAAATGTGAGTATATGAGTATCATAGCCCATATCTGCAAATGTATTGGCCTGAGCTAACGATGCCTTCGTTAATCCACCACGTTGAACATCCAAAGAACTTAATAAAAAAAACATTGTTGCATTCATTATCTTTCTCCCGTCAATTATAAATAATTTTATTACCCCTTACATTATATAGCAACTTTCCCATCCTTTCCTACTAAATAGGTTTCTTCAAAATTAAATAAATAAGAAATAATGACTATAATAACGACAAGGAGATATAAAACAAAAGTATGATATAACAAAAATAAGCCCTCTCCATGTGGAGAAGACCATTTTATTATGCTGCAAACAATATGGCGAAAGGAGCTTTCCCTGCCCTTTGATCTGTTATCTTTTTATCTCTTCGTACTCACCATGTATCTGCAAAATTACACCTCAACTTTATTTGATTTACCCTTATTAATTATTCAATTCAACTTTATTAAAACCTTTAAAAGAATAAAAATCCTATTATGGTTCTTTAAGAAATTTGGCACCCTTAGTTCCATAAAGGTTGTCGCAGCAACCCTTTGTTATTCTTTACACGGCTTTCAATATTTATCTATCGTAGCACCAATGACGGAGGCACGAATGAAATCTAGTTTTTGGAAACGTCTAAGCTCCTCTGCCGTACCAGTCACAACGGCCCCGTTAAAACGGATTTCCCCTTTTGAAGATTGGGTGTTTTCCTTGATTCCCTTCAGAGCTTCTTTAATAGAGCTTTTATGGCTGTCTGTTTTACTCAGTTGTTCCAAAGTCTGTATGAATCCATGCCCGCTTTCATCAAAAAAAGGAACTTCTTGAATGACTTCGAATCCAAAGGCACCGCCACCGCCCTTAGTTTTTAACCTATCAGAATCCAGCTCCTTTGTCATTCTGTCCATTTGGGCGACAGTTGTTGTATCGACCCATAGCCAATTGACATTTTCATAGCCAAGCTGCTTACCCAACTCTGCTAAAGTCATTGGCTTATCAAAGGAAAAGGCGACCTCGATTAATATATTTTTGTCCAAACCAACGGCAGTATCAAGTTCATCCGGTAAAAAGTCATAGGACAAACCTGGATAATAAAAATCGATTTTCCTTTCATTATTGAAGTCATTATAACGGACCGTTCGTTTCTCTTTTTCGTTAAAAATATTGACTTCTACCATCCCACTTCCTCGTTCAATGGTGTCTATCCTACCGAACAATGGAATTTTCTCGGTCTTTTTATCCCATACTATTGAACGGTCACCAATGCTTTTACGATATGTCGTTTCTTTTGTTACACTAAATAAATTGTAATTACGGCTGCTATCCCCAAATGATATATTTGCCCCATGAATCATCTCATATATACTACTACTCTGATTCTCTAGCCGTTTATTTAGGATATATCGACTGCCTGTGAAAAGTATGGTCAACAGGATGGTAGTTGTAAGTACAGCAATAAAAACATACTTGATCGTCTGCTTCCTTTTCGTATTTTTGAGGGCCTTTTGCAAGGAAGGTGTGCTGATAAAGTCGATTTCTTCCTCTTTTTTTGATTCGTGATTATCGCTCATGGTTTGCCTCCTTATACATCTTCGCCAATTGTTTCCTGGCTCTGAATAAATTCGTCTTAATAGAACTGATAGGTTTCTCTAATAACTTGGATATCTCTTCATACGATAAGCCTGATTGATACTTTAATAACAAAAGTTCTTGAAAGTGCGGCTTTACCTTTGATAGTGCATATCCAACCTCTTTATTCCTTTCTTTTTCAAGAAAAACGACCTCTGGAAGCTCCCTTTTATCCGTCTCTAAAAGTCCTTCATTTAAATTGAGGTCGTACCGCCGTTGCTTCCGGCACTGATCATAATGAAAATTTAATGATACACGTATCAGCCAACTCCTTATCTTGGAAGTCTGAATCGTATCGTAATAAAGCAGATACTTATAAGCCGTTTCCTGAACAACATCCTCTGCATCGGCTTGTGAAATACCCAATTTCCGCAAGTATCTATATACGATATTAAGCTCTGAATTAAGCTCGCTATTCTTATTTATGTCATCCATCATCGTCCTCCTGCCTACTAGACGTATACCTTTAAGAAAAGTTTACAATTTTAATCACACAAAATAGTTTTTTAGTAAATAGTTTCGAATTTTAGTAAGAAACAACTATTGTTCTGTATCTCTGAAATAACGATTGATAAAAACAAAACACCTTGGTAAATGAGCAAATAGAAAGAGCATGTCCTGACTAAAAGAAACATGCTCTTAACTATTCGATTGAATGTTTCTTTTATAAGGAGGGGTGATTAGTTTCCATACTTCTCAATGCACCTTTTAGTTCATTAAGAATCCCTATTTACATAGAAGGAAGATACACTCTCCATTCTTTCCAAGCTTTAAGATAGCCACTTAAGTCATGCGGGGGAACTCTAATACAAACGCCTATACGTGTGTTAGATATACATAAATTTTTGTGGTTTCACTTTTTTCATGACCCTTTAAACTTTGAACCACTTCTAGAGGCGCTCATGAACCTATTATGCTATGCTATTTATAGACTTACAAAGGGGGAATTATGTACATGTCATTTTTTGATAAAATGAAAGCAAGCATCGGAATCGGTGCGGCGAAAGTGGATACAAAATTAGAAAAAGATTCATACAAACAAGGAGAAACGGTAAAAGGGAACGTGTTTATCCTTGGCGGAAACACCCAACAGGAAATCAATGGGCTGTACATCCATGTGATGACACAGGTTTTGAGGGAACAGGATGACCGTAAGTATTTAGATGATGTTACCCTTTACAAAATAAAGGTTTCGGATGCATTCGTCATTGAAAAAGGCGAAGAAAAGGTGATTCCGTTTTCCTTGCAACTTCCGTACGAAACGCCAATCACGATAGGGGACGTGTCTGTGTGGATGAAGACGGAAATGGATGTGACGTTCGCATTGGACCCTAAAGATAACGATTATATAAACGTATTTGAAAATGAAACAGTCAGTAGCTTCCTAAAAGCAATCGAATCACTAGGGTTTTACTTGAACAAAGTGAAAAATGTACCCTTCAAACGTAGCAAAACGGGTGTCTTTCAGGAATTCGAATACAAGCCAAAGGGCGGTCCATTCCAAAGAAGCCTTGATGAGGTTGAAATCGGATTCGTCGCGGACGCTCAATCCGTAGATTTATTCATCGAAGTGGATAGAAAAGCAAGAGGACTTTCTGGGTTTTTGGAAAGTGCAGCAGGAATGGATGAATCCAAGATCCGAGTGCAATACAAACATTTCCAAAAAGAAAGTGTAGAAACAGCCAAGCAAGAACTAATGGATATACTATCCCGTTATTCTCGATAAATTGGATTTGCTTATCTGCCTTATATAAACCCCATACATCAGTTAAGATCTTACCTGTTTCTCTCCAATCTATACCATATTAATAGACAGTATAGACAAAAGAAAAACTATTATACTAGATTAGTAGATTTTTCATTAAACAATAACACCTGTTAGTTAAAGAAGAAAAACTGCCTTAAGACAGCTCCAATCTTCAGCTTACGCACCCGTTAAAGGAGTTGCCCTAACAACTCCTTTAAGAACAAAATTTATTTATTAATCACTAATAATACTGTTTTTATTTTTAAAGTAAATAAACAAATTAAATATGCTTAACCCTAAAATTATAAGAAACAAATATGAGGAAATAACATCTCCTCCTAAATTTAATTCATCAGCTATGTATCCTATAATAATAAGATTAATACCAGAAACAATTATTGAAATTATTGAAGTAATACTAACTGTGAATCCATTAACGAGGTTGCTTCGTTTCTTTTGAATTAATAAAATAACAATTAAACTAATTATAAAAATAATAAAAACTAATCTTAAAAAATCGTATATTTCCAACCCTTCCATAATCATCCCCCTTATTATCCTTTTCCTATTAATTTTACCACAAAAAACCATTATCCTTATGCAACTAAACTGCCCCTTTTGTTCAATAATAAAAAGGCTGCCGTAGCAACCCCAGTATAAATTTATTCTAGTTTAATTTACTTTCTTTTTGTCTTTACCGTATACATTAATTTTGTAGGAATCATTTTTAACCATTTTTTGCATTTCTTTAGAGTTCAAATATTCTTTAAGAACCTTCTCTATCTGTTCGCCATGTTCCCTTGAACCAGAATCCGAACTTTTTATAGAAACCCATATATCTATTCTTGGTTCAGGGTTAATAGAATATCCAGTCAAAGTAATTTTGTAATCCTTTTTACCGATTAATTCTTCAGTAATAGAATCTAGAATTATACTCCATCTCTTGTCTTGATCTGCTTTTTCCATGTCTATATTATTAATTTTAACAAGGTATTTTTCCTTTTTTGTTTTCTGCAGTATATTATTAACTTCTTTTTTCATTTCATCTGATCTTGTCTCAGTTTCTGCTATATCTATTACTACTGTATTCTTTAAGGGCTCTTTAGTTAATTGTAAGATATTATACTTTTTATACACTTTATCAAGAGCCATTGATAGTTCTCTGTCCTTCTTAATCTGTTTTTCTAGATCTTCAATGTGTTTCTTTTCTTCTTCACTATAAGGTACATCCACGTATTTTTCTATTTTAACTTTATAAGCATCAAAATTGTTTGATAGTAAAATTTCCTTCACAATACCTTCAATTTCACCTTTAACACTTTTATAATATTGATTTGAACCATCAACAGTTATAGTTATTGTCTTATTGTGATACGTAATACTCGGACCACTAAATTTGTAACCCTTCTCTGTTAATTCTTCATTAATAATAGTACCAACCGATTTTTCATTTATAAATGAGTTTAAGAATGGAATCTTTGAGACCATCTCTGCCATTGCTGGAGAGACAAATGTAGAGCCAATAAATAAACCCAATACTATGATCAACGCGATTCCAGAGTATGTTAATTTCCTGATCAAACTTACTTTTTTGATACGAGTTGATAGGAGGGGATTCTTATTTCTCTTTTGGGATTCCAACTTTTCAATATCAGTAATGATTCGGTTTTTCAGTTCTTGTTTTTGTTTTGTTTTCCACAATAGATCGGCATTTAACTTCTTTAAGGAGCTATCTAAATCAGTATCTTCATATTGTTTTTTCATCCAAATACCCCTCCTTTATTAGTTGGTTTTTTAATGCTGGAATAGCTCTAAAAAGAGTTGATTTAACTTTACTCTCAGACCAACTCAATATCTTTGCTGTATCCTCAATGGAAAAACCTTTGATTTTTCTTAAAACGATCACCTTTCGATATGTATCTTTCATTTCCCCTAACGCTTTATATAGTTCAGATGATTCCTCTTTTATTCGAATCATTTCTTCAGGCAATGAGGTATTGTCCTTTTGCAAAAGAAATACTTCTTTAAAGAACCTGCTGGGTTTCCGTTTTCTTAAAAAATCGACCGTTAAGTTGTGAGCGATACTGAATAGCCATGTTCTTTCACTGGAATGCTGTTTAAATGAATTATGATATAAGTACGCTTTTACAAAGGTATCGTGGGTCAAATCCTCTGCTTGTTGATAATCCTTAACCATCAATAAAATAAAGCTTAAAATGGATTTACTATGTTGGTCATACCAATCTGCAATTTCTAATTTTCTATACTCCGACAAGTCTCCACCCCTCCTTTTCTTGAATGTTCAATACTTAGACGTAATATCTAAATAAAAGTTGTGTTTTTGCATTAAAAAAATCTCTAAAAGTTTAGATTAGAGACCTTTTTGTTCTTTTATAGAACTGGTGTTTATCAGTTGCCTTAGAAATAAGGTGAAAATCATGCTCCAAGCTCATGATGATCAAGGAACTATCCTGCCCCGATGGTTCCATAAGAAAAAGCTGCCCGTAAAGACAGCTCCGATCTTCAGCTAACGCACCCGTAACCTGAAGAATGACATGGTATAAAACTATCACATTGCACTTCCCAACATGACCATGCCAATAAATCCATATACAACTGTAACTCCCAAACCATATAAAAATAAGTTATCTTTTTTAAATAGTCTGATCAGTTCAAAGAAAGAAATGACAATCCGTATAACCAACAACAGTACAAATATAGATAAAAATGACATTCCGATAGTCATTGGAATCTCTGTCACTAACCTCATACCATCTGACTCATCATTTGAGATTACCCCAATCCCCATTCCCATATAAATCCACAAAAATGACCTCAATATCAATGTAAAGAATAAAATGTAGTAACGATGAACATTAGGTGCTAAAGAAGAATCCACAGACGTCATCCATTTTATAAAATACTTGATACATAACCTACACGAAATAATAGGATGTAACCACGCAAATATAAAATCTGTTTCATTGTCCTTAACATAAGAATTCTTTCCAAATGTCATATTAATTGTATTTGATTCGTTTTTCTTCTTTTTCTTCCTTTTCATCTTCAACAACCAATCTATTAGTCATAGTATAATTAGATATTCTTCAATCAAAATTATATCATAAACGAGAGTAAAACTTTTTCTGTGTTAAAGAGACATTTATGTATAAAACAACATTAAATCACTTGCTTCCTTATTCAACTATCCTGCCTCTCGTTAGTTCCGTAAGAAAAAGGGCAGCCACAGCAACCCTGTTATAATGTAAGCACCCTAGATCCTAGTATATTAATATTTATTGCTTGTCATCAGGTTCTTCCGTATTGCCCATTGTTTTTTGATTTTTACTAATATGATTGGCTATATATAAAAGTAAACCAAAACTGCCGCCAACAAGTATCCCGAAACCTGACCCGACAGCTACCAACTCCAAGGCGTAAAAAACAATCACACCGAGAAGAACATATGAAAAAACTGTATCAATCTTAATCAAATCCAACCTTCTCCTTTACTGCAATATAAATTCAAAAGTGTTCTACTGTATTAAATGACCTGAAAGTAATGTAACCAAGCAAAGGTGAATGGAATGGAGAGATAATAACTATTTATTAAGCACAAAAAAAAGGCTGCCGCAGCAACCTTCCTTATTGAAGCACAATGTCATTCATTCATTTTTCCATTGCCATATTAACGGATTCAATGGCATGTATTACAGCTGTATCAAATAATGGCACTTCTGAATCCTCTGGTTTTACTAGTAATCCAATTTCTGTGCAGCCTAATATTATTCCTTCCGCTCCATCATCCACTAACCCCTTGATTACCTTTTTGTAATGATCCCTTGATGATTGTTGAATTTCCCCTAAACATAATTCTTCATAAATTACTTTATTGATGACTTTTCTATCCTCATCATTTGGTAGCAGGACCTTGATACCATTAGATTCAATTCGTGTTCTATAAAAGTCTTGCTCCATCGTATATTTAGTGCCCAGTAAACCAACCGTACTGATTTTGGACTTTTGAATTTGTTTTGCCGTTGAATCAGCAATGTGTAAAATCGGTAAACTGACTTTTTCTTCAATATATCCAATCACTTTATGCATCGTATTTGTACAAATTACAATCATTTCGGCACCTGCCTTTTCCAAAGACAGAGCTGCATCGCCTAATAATTTGCCGGAACTTTCCCAATCCCCTTCAGCTTGGTAGCGTTCGATTTCTTCAAAATCCACGCTATATAAAATGCACTTGGCTGAATGCAATCCTCCCAATTTGGCTTTTACTTCTTCGTTGATGATCCGATAATATTCTAACGATGACTCCCAGCTCATGCCGCCAATAAGCCCAATAGTTTTCATGAACATTCCCCTTTTCATTTGAAAATAGCTTACTTATCAGTCGAAAAACTCCATATGTGTTTTTTCTTGTTTGTAGTAATCTATTCTATTTTGTAAAGTACCTGTATGAAACTCAAACTTATGGCCATCTGGATCAGTGAAATAAATGGACTTCTTATCTTTTTCATCTCTTGGACGTCCTGACAGGATCTTTACATTCAATCCGATTAGTTTCTCATACATGTTCATAAAGTCGGCTTCTTCTATGGAAAATGCTATATGTGTGTATGATTGGCTTATTTCATTACGGGGAATATCTTTTTCTACATTCAGGGCAACCCACATTCCATTCAAATCAAAATAGGCTGTGGTTCTTCCCTTTACTAATAATTTTGCATCAAAAACTTTTTGATAAAATTCTATGGAACTCTCTAAATCGGAAACTGAAAATAAAAAGTGATTCAAACCTTTTATAAACACTCTACCACCTCATATTAAGATTGCCTTTTATTCGCCATTAGACGCTTATAGAGAGGATACCCGAACATGTAATATCCGGAAAATGACAGCAGGATTAAGGATAAACCAGTCATTGTGAGGATAGTGTATCTATACCAATCGCCAAAGAAGGTTCCATCATGCAGAGTAATGAGGAAAGTCGAGTAATCTGGATTTGTGGATAACACTTTTCCCGTACTTACATCCATTTGAACACCTTGACCGTTATTAAAGCGAACCTGGTACACATTTGCACTTGGTCTATATTCGATTCTAAATATATCTTCAACCGAGTCCGCACCTGGAAGATCCTGAGACACAGCAATGGATACGACCTTCTCCATTGGTATCGCTTGATCCGGGCTCGCCTCTTTCCCCGTCCGTAACTCATCAGCCACTCCGAGTGGTATCATATAAACAAGCACGAGACCCGTGACTGCGATGAACATAAAAAAAATGGATAAAATCAATCCTGTCCATTTATGTACTTTTCGGCTTAATTGATACAGCTTTACAGATTTCGACAATGTTCCATCACATCCCTTGACTATTTTTCAAAATAAATTTTTCTTCATGACCACCCTATCTTCATTTACAACATAATCATTTTTCAGATAAAATGCTTCTGCGAGCCCGTCATTAGGACTTTTAATCTCTCTCTTCTGCAGTTCAGCTTCTAAAGATCGAAGCATTTTTGAGCCATGCCCTTTGCCTTGCATTTCATTATTCACACAAAGCTCTGCCAAATAATACGTTAAACCTTGATAAGACACCTTACTATTTCCAGCAACAAAACCAACAGGATGGTGATCAACATGAAATAAAAAGCCAAGAAATTTAGGCGTATGCAATAAGTCGGAAAGTCTCTCTTTAGCCGTTTCATATGTCCATCTTTCATTCCATGGTTCACGATTAAAAACGTTCATGTAAAGTTCGATACATAGCTCCAAATTCCCCGATGTCAGTGGTATCATTTCTGTCATATTCATGCTTCCTTTCTATTTTCATTAAAATTTTGTATATTAATCCAAATTATATCTTATCCTCGTTGAACTAACCTGCTCCTATAGGACCATAAAAGAAGAGCTGCCTAAGAAGAAGAAAATCACCGAAACTACCAATCAATCATGAAGGGGCATACAATGAGCAGATTAGATAATTAAGGTCCTAAAAAGAAATATTACAAAGAACAGGTATTGTAAGTGCTATTCTAGGCATCATTAGCAATGAATAATAAACGCTTTAGCTAGTCCTGCCTTAGCGGATTCTATAAAAAAGGTCGACCGAATTTTCTGGTCGACCTTAGTTCATTGATAACTGTTTCATGAATAAAACTCGATCTTGATTATGTCCGTCATAGTCAGAGTGGACTGAAACACCATCAATGAATTTATCTCCCGCTTCCATTTCAAATCCCATCTTAGTATGATAGGCAATTGAAGATTTGTTGACCGGAGACGTTACACAACGGACAACATTGCGTCCATATTGATTAACGACCTTAAAAAATCGATTATATAAATGTTTTCCGATATCATTTTTTCTGTATTCAGGATGCACTCCGACAAAGTGAATATATGCCTCTTCAGATTGAGATTGAGATAGGATCCCTATTAAGAAACCGACTATTTTCCCTTCCTTTTCGGCTATGAAACTTGTATTTGTAAAATGATCAAAGAATAATTTCGGTAACATATCAGACATTTGCCTTCCGCCCCACCACTCATTGATCAGCGGCGATATGACATAGTAATCTGACCCTTTCACTGAACGAATTTCCATCCTTCTCCCCCTTTAATCACTAAGGTCATTTTCACGTTATTCATGCTAAAATAACATACCCCGTTAGTTCATTAACTTTTCATACGATAAAATTACAATTCCACATATTACTGAAACTCCTAAAAATGATAATACATAAAAATGATTGGGCGTATCACTCACAAACTCTACCTCATTTTGAAGGTTTTCTACCATTCCCCATGCATTCTCAATATCCGATTTATAGTTTTTTGTTTTTATATAACCGACTAACATCATAACGACTACATAGATTGCATGAATCGAAATTGAACCTATCATTGCTTGAAGAATCACTTTTATATTGCCCCTCCTTTTTTACTCATTTTACCATATCATTGCATAAGAAAAGGAGCTGCTCATCAGCTCCTGGTAATGAAGTAAAGCCCCTGTTAGTTGATTAAATTATGTAAAACACCTACGAATATACATACTGTGATCAAAATCGGCCAGCCTACTTTTTTTGTTACAGATTTCTGAAGGAATTTGATTTTAGATAAAGTAAAATCAATGACCAAAACTAGAACTACAATATACAATAAATTAAGCCAATATGAGTTACCCATTCTATCAAGATACGGACTAAGAAAGAGTATTACAATGAATATTGTAATTCTGTAGGCAACATTTTCCCACTTCAATTTTTTAACCACCTTATGATTTATGTTTCATTGGCATCTCTATTATAAACGAGTCACTTAATCAGCTATAAAGGATTTTTTCACCTTATCCCCTTCTAGTCTTTGTTCAACTTTGGGTTTAGCGATTTTTACCGGGGACATCCCAGCATTTAACCAAATTCAGATCAAAGTTTAGAGATGGACTGTGGAACCTAAAAAATGCCCCAAAACCTAATCGCTTTGGGGCATTTTTTTTAGTTAAGCCTTGAAACGAGAAATCATCTCCTGCAATTCCTCCGCCAATTTGGTCAAGGAAATGGTTGCATTCGAAACTTCCTCAATGGAAGCCAGTTGCTGCTTACTTGCAGCTGCTGCCGTTTCAGTGCCAGCTAGTGTTTCCTGTGACCCTTCAGCAATTATTTCTATGGTTTGCTGCAGTTCTTCGAAACCATTCTTTATAAACTGGGTAGCTGCTGCCACTTCTTGAATCTGGGATGTCACCTGCTCAATGAATAGTAAAATTTCTTCAAAGTTTGTAACCGTTTCTTCTGAAAGCTTGATTCCAGAGTCCACATTATCTCTTACAATTTGAATATTATTGACGGTCTCGTTTGATTCATTTTGGATGGTCGAAACAAGCTTATGGATATTATTTGCAGATTGACTGGTTTGATCGGCCAATTTCCTGACCTCTTCCGCAACAACTGCGAATCCTTTGCCATGCTCCCCGGCTCTAGCAGCCTCAATTGCAGCGTTTAATGCAAGTAAATTCGTCTGACCTGAAATATCAGTAATTAGAGTGGAAATTTCTTTAATTTGTGTCGCGCTAAATACTAATGAGGTGACTCCTTTATCCGCCATGTCTACAGACAGATTGATGGATTTCATCTGCTCGAGCATTTCTTTTACTGAGCTTTCACCGCTTTCAGCTTGCCCTGTCATATTTGATGAAACCTCTGCTACCTTTGATGTATTCGAAGCTACCGAAATGATGCTGTTTAGTGAATCAGTAACCGCCTTTAGGCTGTTAACTGTCAATCGGCTTTGTTCACTATTGTTTTGAGTTATCGCTTGCATCGTTTCCGAGATGTGATCCGATGTCACTATGGACTGTTCGGTACTGGCCGACAGTTCTTCAGAAGCAGCTGCCACTTGTTCAGATGATATGCCAATTTGAGAAATCATTTGTCTAAGCGAGTCCACGAAGGTATTAAACGATTTAGCCAGTTGACCAAATTCATTATTGCCTGTAACCTCCATATGCTTAGTCAAATCAGCATCACCTGTGGCTATTTCCTCTAATTGGCGGTTTAACTTACCTAGTGGCAGTAGAATTGACCTTAATAGTAAAACACTTAACGCAATCCCAACTATCGATGAAGCAATAGCCAGGAAGAGAAAGGCTTCCCTGCTCAACTGGGAATAGCGGTCATTTAACGATTGGATATTGGAAACATCAGCATGAAGAGCTTCCACCAATTCATCCACTGAAGGATCAAGCACTTCTTTCCTAAGAGTTCTTTCTTCTCCAAAGTGCAGGTTTTTAGCACCTTCAGGATCTTCTTTATAAATCCTAATTACCTGCTGGTTCATTTCCCAAGAATCATCAAAGTTTTCTTCTAGCTTATTTATACTCTCACTGTATTTCTTTTCCTTATTAAGCTCCTTGATTTTTTCGATTTTCTTATGTACATCATTTGCTTTTTCTTCCATCCCTTCGGCCATTTGTTTATTCCCGGTTATGATAAATGCCCTTTCATCATTTGATAAGCCTGCCAGGCGATATTGAATTCCAATAACAATCTTTTGAATTTCCAACTTATCCTGAAGTGTAGAATTCCTTTCAGATGATGCATCTATTACATAAACAGCAAAACTCCCCAGTATTAGAATTGTTCCAATAAGAATGGATACTGTAGTTATCATCCTCGTTTTAATTTTCAATTCTGTAATCTCCTAAAATCTATAGATTTTTAACATTTCACTCACCATTTATATCGGACTTTCAGCTTATTTATGAAGATAAAAACCTTCTGGATCAATAAAATAAAGCCGCCTATACGGGAGCTCACTCTTCAATCAATAGAGATATAAAACTGCACTTAATTATATGCTCAACCTTCGCGCTACCATCACTGATATATTAGTAATAACAATCATATTAATAGTTTAATGATTTAAGAACTTCTCTTAAATTCCCTTTTAAAAAATGTGCGTAACTTTTAATTTTATAGTAGATAAAGTATCATTGATTAAGACTAAATATTCTTACTTTTCGCGCTATTCCCTACGATCCTTAACATGCATAGGTAATGAGACATTCCCCATAAAAATAAATAGGAGTGACTAAAGTGAAAGCACAAATTATTCAATCTTTTGGCGATCCATCCGTATTTCAGCTTGAAGAGGTTTCAAAACCCGAATTAAAACCTGGACATGCATTTATTCAAGTCAGGGCTACAAGTGTAAATCCTATTGATACGAAGGTCCGTGCTGGTGCAGTTCCAGCCGTTGCCCCCGAGTTTCCAGCCGTTTTACATGGTGATGTTGCAGGCTTGGTATCTGCAGTGGGTGAAGGAGTGACTGAGTTTAAAGTTGGCGATGAAGTGTTTGGATGTGCGGGCGGTTTTAAAGGGACTGGCGGTGCACTTGCAGAGTTCATGCTTGCAGATGTTGATTTACTTGCTCACAAGCCGAAAAATTTGACGATGGAAGAAGCCGCTGCTTTACCACTAGTTGCCATTACTGCATGGGAAGCATTATTTAATCGGGCAAATCTAGTCCCTGGACAAAATATACTGATCCATGCAGCAACCGGCGGTGTAGGCCATATTGCCATTCAGCTAGCCAAATGGAGAGGCGCGACAGTCCATGCAACTGCCTCTTCGCAAGAGAAGCTGGTGATTGGCACGCGCCTTGGTGCAGATGTAACGATCAATTATCGAGAAGAAAGCGTACACGACTATGTACAAAAATATACAGACGGAAAAGGATTTGACGTTGTGTTTGACACGGTAGGTGGGGAAAACCTTGATCGCTCTTTTGAAGCGGCTGCGGTACATGGAACGGTAGCAGCCATTGCTGCCCGTTCGACTCATGACCTCTCCCCAGTGCATTCAAAGGGACTTTCTTTACATGTTACATTTATGTTGTTGAAGATATTAAATAAGGACATGCATAAGCAATATGGAGAAATTTTGAAGAAGATTGCCAGGGTTGTGGAGGAAGGTAAGCTGCGCCCGCTTGTGGATCCAAACATGTTCACGTTTGATGAAGTCTCAAAAGCTCATGAGTATATGGAGTCAGGCAAGGCGATAGGAAAAATTGTTTTGAAAAATAATTGGTAATTAATATGCAATTTAACAACCTTATGTTCATTTAAAAATAGACGGTACAGTGAAAATCTCTATAGATTCCCGCTGTACCGTCTGCTTTTATTTTTAATTGCCGTAAAACTCCAATAGGGCAATTACCTCCGCTTGTTCTTCATTCAAAGCATATTTTTCACTTCAAGAAAAATTCATTTAGCTCCATAAAAACTTTACTTTCACTGGTTGATAATCCCGCCACAAATGTTGACTTCAAAAATAATTGCAGAAAATAAATACCAGGTACAATTTGGTTTAAATGATTGTTAAAAGGGAGAAAAGGAATAAAAGGTGAGGTGATAAAATGATTTATCTGGAAATAGCAATAAAGCTGGTGATTGGGCTGGTTGGACTCCTGGCCTTGACAAGACTTCTTGGAAAAAAAGAAATGTCTCAAGTTACCCCTTTTGATTTTATTTACGCTTTAGTATTAGGCGGCATTCTAGAAGAAGGCATCTACGATGAAAAAGTGTCGATTTGGCAGATTCTATTTGCAATTTGCCTTTGGGGAATTTCCGTTTATATCATAGAGGTTTGCGCTCAAAAAAGTGATCGCATGAAAAAATTGCTCAAAGGACATTCTTCTTTGATTATTCGTAATGGCGAATTGGACATAAAACAAATGAAAAAAAATCATCTGGATATTGAACAGGTTCGAACCATGCTACGGAAACAGGGTGTGTTTACTCTCCGGGAAGTGCGTGATTTATATCTTGAGCCTGGCGGGGACATCAGTGTAAAGCTTCATACCAAGACAGGAAGCGTCACACCAGAAATGCTTGGCCTTAATCCTGGGGATGAAGCCCCTTCTATCCTAGTAATTGAGGAAGGCAAAATAAAAGAGGAAGAGCTTCGATCCGTGAAAAAATCAAAAGAATGGCTTCTGGAAGGGCTTCAGAAAAGAAATTATAAAACAATTGAGGATATCCTATATGGAGAATGGTCAGAAACGGATGGATTCTATATACAGCCATATCCCCAAAAAAATTCTAATATACCATAAAAAACTTAAGAGATTTTATTTTTGCTCTGCTTAATTATAGACGGTACAGTGAAAATCCCTAAAGATTCTCGCTGTACCGTCTTTAAAAGCCGTAAAACACCAATAGGACATAGTAATAGGAATTGGCAACTTTAAGATAATTTGAAACCACTAATATTCTTTAAATAAAGCAAAAAATAACTAGCTATTGTAACTCCCGATGCTAAGTTTTTATCCCAGTAAGCATCTGCTAAAGGAGTCCCATATTCTTCATCAATTTTTACTAATAAAGACCTTATGCGTTCGCACTCATTACATCTGCTCAACAGATTGCCATAGTAGACTTCTACAGGATAAAAAAATCCTCTTTCATTTTCTAATCGAAAAGAGGATTTATTAAAATTTCAGGCAAATCGGAGACTACTTTTTCTGTTTTGAATGCTTTTTAAGATTGCCATTGAACTTTACTAATGATGACCATTTCCCCTCAAATTCTCTCGAAGGACTTCTTACAGACCATGAAGTGGCTCTCCTCAAGTCCATCCGAACTGTTCCCTGTACCTGAACTTCCTGCCCATTTAATTCCATAAAGAAAGAACTGCCTTAAAAGGCAGTTCCGATTTTAAGCTAACGCAGCTGTTAGTGAAGGAATACTTTCTTTCTCAACTTTCACTAACGTTTTCCCTGATCAATGTCTAAAAGTCTTCAAGATGACTATTCACACCCCATCCTCATGACTTTCAACCGGGCGAGAATATCAGGTCCTTGCTACTTGTATCATTGCTTTTCCCCATTCTTCTGATGTAATGATGCTGCTTAACGTATCATCAGAATGTTGGTGGCACCTGCCGAATGCTTGACTGTTCTGTTTGAGCTTTCCATTCTCCCTGACGGAACTCTTTTTCCCACTTCGAAACCACAATACAAGCGAGAACATGTCCAGGAGTATTACAAGCAGTACGTGCCATATCCAGCACACGGTCAATTCCTGCAATAATTGCGACGCCTTCTGCAGGAAGTCCTACAGCTGAGGCGGTAGCTAAAAGGACAACTAGTGAACCGGATGGAACAGCGGCAATTCCTTTTGAGGTTGCAACAAGAACCCCCATTACAATCAACTGTTGGCCAAAGTCCATCGGGATGCCATATGCTTGTGCCAAAAAAATAGAGCAAACTGAAAGGTACAATGTCGAACCATCACAATTCAGTGATAGCCCAGAAGGAATAACGAATGAAACTACGCGTTTCGAACAACCGTATGCTTCCATTCGTTCCATTAACTGAGGCAGAATTGTTTCCGTACTTGTTGTAGAAAAAGCGATAAGGAACAAATCCCATACCATTCGAAACACTTTAAAGTAAGAAATCTTCAATAACCAACCAATTATTGGGAATAAAACAAAAATTACTATAGCAAGCCCAAGATACACAACCCCAATCAACTTTGTCATAGGGATTAAAAGGGCAATGCCATACTGACCTACAGAGGCTGCCATGAGAGCGAGTACACCAATCGGTGCCGTTACCATGACCATTTGTGTCAGTTTAAACATGATATTTGCAACTGATTCCATAAACTTCATTGCGGGTTCTGACTTTTTGCCAATTGCTCCAGCAGCTGCACCAAATAAAATAGCGAAGAATATAACAGCTAATAAATCACTTTTTGCCATCGCATCAACAATGTTGCTTGGAATGATATTAACAAGCATCGTTTTAAAATCGACAACCTTGGTAACGCTTTCATTTAATTGTGTGATATCCTTTTGAGCAAGGTGGGACAAATTAAGCCCGGCACCGGGCTTTAAAATGTTAACAAGTATAAGACCTAAACCTAGGATCAGAGTGGTAATAAATTCAAACCAAATAATTGTTTTAAGTCCTAATGAACCCATTTTTTTCATGTTTCCGTCGCCTGATGACCCAATGACGATAGTGGTGAAAACAATAGGCACAACAATCATTTTAATAAGATGAATAAAAGCGTCGCCAATTGGCCTTAAGGATTGGCCAATTACAGGAAAAAAATGACCGATAAGTGCTCCAATAAACAGTGCTATTAATACTTGAAAAGCAAAAAACTTTTTCATATGTTGCCCTCCTTGAACGAAAAATTAATAGCCTCATCACACAATATGTCAATAATTAGATCATTCCATTCTCATTTGACTATGAAATGAGAAAGAAGAAATGGCCTTTAAAAATTGATTCTACATTTATATAGACACCCCCCCATTTTAAAATATTTGTAATTATACCAAAAATTGTATCGTTTTTTTGCGATTCAGTAAAATACTGAATTACTATAAAGTTATAAGAATTAATTATTAATCCCGTTTACATCTTTTATGTTTCTTAATCAGCTAACGCACCCGTTATTTTAGGAGACCCACGATGGTACATTTCCATTGCAGAATGAGAACAATATCTTAAACATGTATAACCCCGTCCTAAAATTAGGACAGGGTTAACATAAAGCTGTTTAATTGTTGATTAAAGCACTTCACCCAACTTAAAACAAACCAATAAAGTCTTTTAGAACTAGGTTACATCTATTTCTACATAAAGTTACTGCTGCAAAATCTGAATAAGGTTGCCACATGTATCGTCGAAGACAGCTATTGTGACTACACCCATTTTTGTCGGCTCCATAGTAAACTTCACACCGTTTTCCAATAATCGTTCGTACTCTTTATGAATATCTGCAACGCCAAACATTGTTGCCGGGATGCCCTCGGCAAATATCTTCTATTGATACTCCTGTGCGGCAGGATGCTCATTCGGTTCGAGTAAAAGCCCGGTACCGTCATGAGCTTCGGGAGAAACAAGCGTGATCCACCTGAATTTCCCCATTGGAACGTCTTGTTTTTTTACAAATCCCAGCTGTTCTGAATAAATATGGTAACAATGATTTTCATAATGTTTTGCCTCCTTTGATATTTGTGACGCATGGTGCTGTGCTAACAATCTGGCTGCAAGCAAAACGGACCCACACATTTTGTCAGAAGTCTTGTTTCGATTTATAAAATTACTCTATCCATCCCTTTAGCAAATTTTTAAGTGGTTCGTTGTTGAATATAACTACTCGATACTTTCCCTTTCGTTTTGATTTTACGAGCCCGGCATCTTACCAGTCGTCATTATCTAGTTTACCTTCCCATCCAACATATATTTCTAATAGCCTGTTATTCGTTTCAATCACACCCCAAATGTTTATCTATATACATACTTTATCATTCCTTATTAAACTAACCTCCCTCAATAAACTAAACACAATCTCACGATTGCTCTAGAATTCACCGGATTTCATAGTCATATCATTAACCATTATCATTGTAAGCTTGGCATCACTCCTCAAGGGTAGGGATTTATCGAAAAAAGTGTATACTAAACTAG
>NZ_JBIWEU010000022.1:0-50467 GCF_044762675.1 Peribacillus sp. NPDC096448
ATGCCAAGCTTACAATGATAATGGTTAATGATATGACTATGAAATCCGGTGAATTCTAGAGCAATCGTGAGATTGTGTTTAGTTTATTGAGGGAGTTTAGTTGAAGAAATAAAAAATCTGAAAACCCTTGATACTCATAGGTATACAGCTTTTGCTGTAATGTAACATAATATCATTGTGTTACATTATACGCTCTTATTTAAATGCCGTTGTTAGAGGAGGTTTAGGGAATTTGCTGTTCTTGTTTCCATATTCTATCCTATATTTATCAAGAAGAACGTGATTGGATTCATTTTTATAGGATGATTATAGATAAATTTAAAATTTCACTTAAAAATGTTGAAATTTGTTAAAATAAATATAATGTTTGAAACAATTTTGTTGAGAGAAAGAGGTTAGGGGATATGTCGGTTACATTATATTTCTCAAAGGTAAGTCTTAATTCTCATATATACGAGGTCTATGAGCAGAAACTTGATTTAAAAAATGTACTAAAAACTTTATATCTAAACATACGAGAAGGTATAGAGTATATTAATGAAGGTTTGAGAATTAAAGAAGATGGGGAAAGCTTTTTATACGATGCTTCTTACAGCTTCAATTTTATAGAGAAAGCAGATGGGGAATTAGTAGACACGGTTATAGGAAGTGTGATAAAAACAGCAAAGATATTTATTAACGATATCGATAAGAAAACTGGGAAAATGACCAAAAGAGCCATCGATAATAAGGAAGTAATCAATTTCTATTTTGATGTATATCAGGAAATAGTAGTATTCCATACTACTAATAGATTTGGTTATAAAGAATTTAATATGGCTTTCAAAGAGTTATTAAATAAATGTATGTTTAGTCAGGATGTTACATATAATTTTGAAGTGGGTCTTATTAAACAAGGCCTTAACGTTCAAGAAATTAAACAACAATTAAGGGACATTGGGAAACTAGAATATTTAAAAATAGAGGTTATTCCTCCTAATCCAGATGATGAACTCTTAAGGGGAATTCAAGAAAATGGGGAAGAATATCTAGGAGATATGCAAGCTGGGAATGTTACTGAAAAAAGCATATTGTTTACTTCATCAGCACCGGAAGGTCTTAATATTAATTCAAAGATAATTAATAAAGAAATTGAAGGAATCGATAATATTCATTCAAAACTATCTAGTAATGAAGCTACCAAGATGGATTATGTTAGTGTGGAGGCAAGGAATCAAAACGGAAGAGTTTATTCAACCAAGGATAGTCGTCCCGTAAAATATACGTTAGATGAGAAGCCCCTAAATTTGCTCGATTTTGCCAAGGTCTGCAAACGAAGGTTAGCGACTTTATTAAGTACCTTTCTATAGGAGAAACTTATGAAAGATTATGTCCTTATTAGACTTACAAGAAATAAGAGATGGTTTGACTTTGTAAATTTTAAAAATTTGGAATGTCAAGCAGCATTACTTTTTGCAATCGTACTTTTGGTAGTAATAAACTTATTACATGTACACGAAACATTTAGTTCTTTCTTAATTGCATTTCAAAATATAACTTTAGGTATAGCGCAAGCACTTATCGGTATGCTTGGATTTGTATTAGCTGGTATTGCAATAATTACTAGTACACTAAAAAAGGATGTTGTAAAAAAAATAGAACAGGTTAATGGAAAGGGGACAATTGAACAGATACTATCGAGTTTCGAATTCCTAGCCATTAATATAAGTATTTCTATTGTGTTGTTTTATGTAGTCTATTTAATGTTATACAGTCCAAGTAAGCTCATTGGTACAGGATTCTTTAATTGTATGGTATTCCTTATTAGTTACCTCTTTATATTTACTATATTTTATTCAGCTGCTTTAGTTAGTAATTGTGCCAAGCTCTTTCTGATTAATAATACATACGAAGAAATTGTTACTAATGAGAAAAAATTGATAGAGGTAGCAAATGAAGTAAGAATTGATTTTATGCTAAACGCACTATTTCAGGAGAACCAGATCTCAAAGGAAGAGTTTCTAATGAGATTGGACTAATTTGTTGAGCAGAGTAATGTTAAGGATAAAGAGAAAGTGAAAAATTATTTTAGGCATTATTATTCCTAAAAAAGTTAGAAAAGAGTAAAAAAGCCTATGATCCTTGAACAGCAAGGAACGTAGGCTTTTTTACATTTTCTTGCTGGGGTAGCGTCAGGAAAATGCGGATTTACCCTACTTAAAGGTAATTTGACCCTGTAAGAACTTCATATTCCTTATCTGAGAAAGGACGCAGAAAAATTATCGATACCCCATCTTTTACATCAATTTTAAAAAGCGTACGCAAGACTTCTCCCTCCTTTTTTTCAGAAAACTGCCACTCTTGTTTGATACCAATTATTTCAAAATCCCTAATCTATTTTTCTGGTGTGTAAGGTAGTAATAGATTAAATGATTCTTCAAGCTGTTCTTTAAATTCTTCTTCATATAACTCTAACGAAAAGTTAATGCTGTCATCAATATTAGCTGCTACCCATTCTTCATATAAAAAAGCCACTCTTCTGGCTATTTTCAGGTCAGGGGTAGGCTCTAAGAAACCTGGTACCCTATGAGCAGAGTACTTATTTCTCCAATCAGTTATTGACTCCCAATAGGAATCATAATCATGTAAGTCTAATTTATTTAATATTATAGATTTAAACTCTCCCTTTAAACCTAGTTTTCTCCAATGGGTTTCATTTTTGTTGGTACCAAAAATCATACACCAAAGATTAATTGCCTGAAAGTAATGAGCATTAATTGTGAAAACCCAAAACTCTTGAGAACCATATTTAATCAGATTATCAAGTTTTTTATGTATACAATTAAAGCTTGCGTAATGAAAAAGGAAATCTCTAAGGATATATAATTGTTGGGTCAATACTGTTTCATTATAATTACTCAAAAATATCCCCCTTATAAACGGAAATTTGATTAAAGATTAATTTGTTCCTGCTCTTGATTGTATATCTTGATTGTTATGTAAAGTCAAATTGGTTATTTCCAAATATATAAATATCCATATCACCATCATTAAGGAATAATTTTGAGTCATGGTTAGATATTAAATTATACTTTCGCATAATGGGCAATATTTTAATTCCATACTGCTTATTCCATGATATAACAATACTGTTGATTCTATAGAAGATAACTGCGATTTAATTATTTCCATATACTTCTCTTTATTTTCCTCTGAAATTTCAGAAGTATAGACAAACGTAATTAACGTACTTAAATTTCTAAAATATTGTCCATATATTGGCTCATTATCATGATATAATCCGCCATAAACGCTTTTTAATTTATCAGCAATTCCATTAATCCCATTCTCCTGCTGATGAGAGTAAGTATTATGTTTAGATCTAATTTTTTCTAAAAATACTTTGAAGGCTTCCCTTTCAGTCTTTTTATTACCCACGTCGTCTATCGCAGAAAGTGACTTAATTATTGTATTATGCAGGTTAATCATATTAAAAAAGGTGCTTTCAAAACGCTGAAGAGTCATTGTTTCCCCTTGTTCTACCATTACCTTTCTAGTCTCTTGTATCTCCATAATAGAATTTTTTAGCTCCTCATGTTGCATTTCTAATTGTCTCTGTTGCAATCTCAAAGTTAATATTACGCCTATAGCACTAACAAAAGTGAATAAGGGAACTGTGCTACCTGCTAAGAAATCTCCAAAAGGGCCTAAATCTTCAAAATTCCATTTAAAACCCACCACTAATATTGTTCCAAGTACAATTGGCATCCAACTCCAATTCAAAGTTCTAATTAATTTGCGCAAATGCTCTTCATACTGTCGTTTTTCTTCTTCTGTCATTTAACTTCTACCCCCATAATAAAAATAGCAAATTAATTATATACTGGGGTAGCGTTAGAAATATATGCTTAACGTTGTAAATCCGCATTTACCTGACGCTACCCCTTAATAAGTAAGGTTAATAAATTCCGAATCTGGTTTCAACAGCCTTTGACCTACCGCAATTCACAGAAATGATCAAACTTTTTTATAAAAGAATGAGTCAATTGAATATATTAAGAGCGTGTTTTGATCGATCTTTTTTCAAAACACACTCTTTCCTTTTGTTCATTTATCAAGGTTATTAGTATCAATTTGATCAAACTTTATTTAAAAGCAATGAGTAATTCACTTTACAAAAAATAAACAAGCGTACCATAAGTGTGTATATGGGTACGCTTGTAAGTGTAAGTGTGTATAGGTTATTATTGTTAAATCAATTTATGTGATCCCTCGTTTGCAATTAGCTTTAAATGTTCAAAACCTTGTCTTGTAATAAGGAGTGTACTTCCTTTCATTTGGACGCTGTCTTTCAGCAGCACATCAGATCCACGTCTCCAAAGAAGGTAAACATACTTAGGGTTTTTTCCAAGTTCAACGCTTGCTTCCCGAGCAGTCATAATGCTGTCCCACACCTTAATAATACGCACCTCCTGATTTAAAATATCCCTCCCCGTAATTAAATTTATACCACAAAGTATCTTGATTTACTCTTAATTTTCATCTTTCGTCCAAGCGTTTTCTTCGCTGCAATTCCCTTCTTTCTCGTTCTTGACGCTCCAATTCTCTTGCTCTTTCATTCCGTTTTCCAAGGCTGCCATAAAGTAAATTACGCTCATTTTTCATCAAAGACAACTTATAATGAAAACTCGATTCTTCATCAATCCCATAATGCTTTTTAAGAAAATGGATATTCCTTTTAGCCATATCATATTGCTTAAATTGATAATAGTTTTCTTGCTTAAATTTTGTTTTATCATCAGACTTTTTATAGTCTGTAATTAAAGGATAACTATTTTTATAAATGGAAAAACAGTCCTTCATTTTTTCAAAATCAAATATTTCATCATCAATGGCAGTTAGCTGTTTTTCAAAGTTATCTATAAGGTTTTCCGTTTTAATTTCAACCTCATTTAATTCTTCCAGTGAAATATTTTCTTTATAAAGCTTGCTGCTTATTTCATTTAAATAATTAATATTTTGCTTTGTAGCCCACTTATGCAATCCTTTATTATTTTTAAATTTCTCCTGCGATTTATCAATCCATTGTTTATCAATAATATTTTGTTTAATTGGCACAAACTCTTTATTTTCTATTCTGTAACGAATGGATGATTCAAAGTAATTTAACCCCAATGTTTTTGTTCTCATAAATTTGTTTGACTTTGGATTTTTAAAAGATAAATATTTACCTTTTTTATGTTCATATCCCTGTTGATCCATCAGCTCTAAAAAGTTTTCAAACGAGTGCGCCTTTTTAATATTTTCGTCAATAACTCCTTCAATTTTCCCTTTGAAAGATTGTTTTTTTGCTCTCGTTACATACTCATTAAAAGCTAAATATTTATCCTTTTTTCCTTCTTTTTCGATAATCGTTAGCCCATGTTCTTTTGAAACTTTGTCATTTTCCCTTCTTAGATCATAAAGGGTATGTTGTCTTTTAGTATCAAACATTTTTGAGTCTTCAAAATTAATGGAATTAAAAATAATATGGTTATGCAAATTTTCCGTTTCTATATGAGTAATAACCGCATACTGGTGCTTGCCTTTAAAATAATTATCTGCTAATTCAACACCATATTGATGTGCCTGTTCAGGCGTTAAATTATCATCACTGTTGAAGGATTGAATGATCATTCTTGCTGCCATATCTTTGTTGCTATTATTCTGTTCATTGTAATCAAATAGAATATCATTAAAATCTCTTTCCAATTGTTTCAACATTACACCCATAAGATGTTACTAATTCTTCGTTTGTTTTGTGATCTTGAAGGCTATATTTTATTACTGCTTTTAAATCTTTAACCTTTTGTATTTTCACGATTGACATTAAAAACAGCCCCAAACCTTTTTAATTAATAAACCTCATATTCATCTAATATATCTTTCAAATCAAACCAATCATCATCATCAAAAATATTATCTAATTTTAGCAATTTCATTTTTAATCTTTGCGTATATAAAAAGATTCTATCAGCAAATTCTATTAGTCGTTTTTCATCCAATTCAAATAGTGTATCACCATATAAATATTGCCAAAAATATTCCGCAATATCTTGATCCTGTTCGGGTGAATTTTCAACAGCTTGACCAATGTATATAAAGTCATCTTTTATTTGTTCATATATTTCTTCTAACAATACCTTTTTAGGAACTTCAATTTGATTTTCCTTCAATGCTTTTATCAGATTCTCTTTATCTTTTAGATTTAAAGATTCACTGGTAAAATTCATCTTTAAATCAAGTAAACGATCATACTCTTTATTCATTAAATCAATGATAAATTTTTGATTAGTTTTTAAAAAATCTATGTCATTATCTGAATAAGTACCCAATGTATTAACCTTGCGAATTAAGCTATTAATATTTTTTCCAATGTAATTTATTTCGCTTGTTAGTTTTCTATATACGCTCATATCAATATTTAAACGAAAGTAATTCCTTGCACTTTCAACTAGGAAAGCAGAAACAGATTTGTACCCCAATTCTTCTGCCTTATTTTTTATAAATAACAATAACTTTTTTATAAATAACAATAACCCAAAGATTATGTATTGTTTAATCATCAAGATTCACCTCATATTATTTTATCTACTCCTTATTCTTCACAATTTGTTATTCTTTATTAAACTAAACTAGAAACATATGAATGTAAGTAACGGTATTCAGGAAACACTTGAATAAAGAATGGTCAACCAGAAATATTTTCTGGATGACCTTATAATATGAAAGAGTGCGTTAGCTTCAATAAGAAGGCTGCCAATTATGTTATTCACTTAATGGATATAAAGAATAAAAAGGCTCTAAGATTGAATAAGAATATAAAGGGAGGACCTTATTAAAGATTTTTAAAACTTTGTACTTTTAGGTAATTTTTAAGACTAATAGGCTTCATTTCTTAAACGAGAAGGGAGAATGCCTTTTGAGCTTAAAATATGAGAAACAAATGAGGTCAGAAATAGCTGAAAAAACTTTTTTGAATAAAGGATGGGGCTATGTTGCAGCTCTTGCACTGTTGCCGTATGCAATTTTAAAATCGCTTTGGGCATGGGGATCAACGGTAGGACTTACAACAAAACAAGCTGTACAAAATGTAGCAGGGTTTGGTGATCCTTTAAAGGAAGGATCTGCTTTTCTATATACGTTATATACCATCGGAATAGACTTTACTGCTATCTTGGCGATACTGGCATCTTTATTTGCTTTAGCTCTCGTGACTTCCTGGGGGGAGAAATTACCAAAATGGTTATTAATCATATTAGGATGGTCAGTTGGGGTGTTGACAGTTCTAGTTAGCTTCTTGACAGCTCTTCAATTTTTAGGAGCGCTTCCAAAAGGATACGCCGAAGGATTAGCCATTTGGGTGTATGTGGTAACGTACGGAGGATTGTTCTTGTGGGGAGTAACTGTATTTATTGCGACTCTGTCGTTCCAGCATCGGATTAAAAACAAACAGTCTCGGTATTTTAGGCAATAATCTACTTCGAGTGCTTATCTTGAATATCCTTTCAGTGTTGTTGTTCCGGGACAATATTCAACAATCGGGGGCGATTTTTGAATATGGTAAAGCTTGTCTTAATAAACTAATGGGTGCTTTAGCTGAAGATCAGAGCTGTCTTTAAGGCAGCTTTTTCTTATGGCACTAACGGGGCAGGTTACTTGAAGAAGGCAAATGTTAAAAGTCCAACCATTTTTACTACGATGTGCCCAGGAAACTTTACTAGCATCAATCTATATTTAAAACTTAAAACAACTTATTATAAGTGATTTTTTAGATTTTTTACTTATAATTACTTTCGTTTTCACTTAAAATGGCTTATGATTAAGATGAGGAGGTTAAAAATGAATCAAGAAGAACGATTGATACGAATCCTTAACTATTTAGAAATCCACAAAACAATGAACATCAAACAGATGTGTGAAACATTTGATGTTTCACGTGATACTGCAAGAAGAGATATCGTGGAGCTTACGAACAAAAAAATGGTAGTTAGAACTCATGGTGGAGTTGCATTACCATCATTTCATAAAAAAATTGATGATTATCGGGATCGATTACACGCCGAATCAGAAACAAAGAAATTAATTGGAAAAAAAGCTGCAAGTATGATAACAGACAATGAGATGATTTATTTAGACGTTTCAACGACAGTCAATTTTATAGCTCAATTTTTAAAAGCAAGACAAGTTACCATTGTAACTAATTCAATTGACAGCGCTTATGTATTGGCTCAATCTGAAGATACAACTATACACTTTTTGGGAGGTACTCTCAATAAATCAACGCGGCATGTTACGGGATTTTCCGCCATAGAAAAACTAAAAGATTATCATTTCAATAAGGTGTTTATTGGAGCTGCAGGTATTATGGAAGATGGCATTTATTATGGGCTTGAAGAAGATATTTACTTTAAGCGAGAATTGATAAAGCATGCTGATCAAGTCATCTTATTGACAGACCACACAAAACACAATCATCGACAGAATTACAGAGGTTTGATATTTGAATCCATTGATACCATTATTACCAATAAATCAATGCCTAATAATTTATATAGATCTATAGAAGAACATGGTGTTGAAGTGCTAATTACAGATACAGAATAAGACTCGTTGATCGGGAGAATATTATTATGCTTAAATCCATTATTTTTTATGTAGATGGTACATTCACCACGATTATGACCAATTGCTTTCCCGATAATGAATTTAAAAGTGGTTTTAACCAATATAACATTAGATATTCACCACGAGAGGAGTTAAAAAGACGATGATTAAATTATTAGTCAGTGATTTAGATGGAACGTTAATTGATAAAAAGAATCAAGTGGCTTTACATGACATAAAAGCATTGAAAAAATTACGGGAACATAACGTAGACATCTGTCTTGCAACTGGAAGAATGGACAACGAAATTATGGAAGTAGCTAAAGTGGTTGGAGACCAATTCCATCGCGTAAGCCAAAACGGATCATTTGTCAGGACCAATGACCACGTTTCTCCTCACTCACAAACATTTGAGTATGGGCTCGCAAAAAAGCTGTATGAATCGGCATATTCAGATCGTAATATTACAATCGTTTGTTCAAATGACACCAACTTTGTAGCGCAAAAAAATGATGTCATTCACCAAATCGAAGAACGTTTTTTCTTTCCGATTGAAGAGCAAGATGACATGATAAATGCAATTGGTCACTCACTTACCCCTTCTAAAATTTCGGTATTGGGCCATCATGAGGAAATATTAGAAATGCAGCAATCTATTCAAGATGTTTTTCACGAAGAGGTGGATACATTCATTTCTGAAAAAGGCTGTCTTGACATTATGCCGAAAAACATCAGTAAAGGAAATGCCTTATTAATCCTTTTAAAACACTTGCAGCTCAAGCCCGAAGAAATCGCATGCGTAGGTGATTCTTTTAATGGCATCCCTATGTTTAAACTAACACCAAATAGTTTTGTGATTTCTCATGCCCATGAAGATGTCAAAAAAGAAGCAACCTACGTCGTTGAGACAGTCAGTGAAGCAGTGAAGATGATTCTTGAAAAAATACCCGTGAACAAAATATGATTCACTCATAAGGGTTCTGGAACATGAGCTAGGGGTTTCTTTATTTCACCGAAATGGAAGAGGGGTTGTTTTAAATTCAAACGGTAAAATATTATTGGAACAAGCTCAACAAATCTTAAGTTTGGTTGAACAATCTGTCAAACTGGTACAGATTAATGAGTCTATTCCGGTTGGTACGGTTACAATTGGATCCATCAACTCAACTGATGCAGTTCGGTTGCCTCCCATTCTAAAGCAATATTATATTCTGTATCCCCAGGTAGACCTGGTAGTAGAGACACATAACAGTGCAGAGTTAATAAGACAGGTCTTAAGTCGAAAACTGGATGGAGCGTTTGTAGCAGGTGAAGTTTATCACCCAGAAATAACTTCCCTTTTATTTCAAGAGGAAGAACTGGTTATGATTAGTCATAAGGACATTTCTTCACTTGAAGATTTGGGTCAGTTTAATATGCTGGTCTTTGGTGATGGATGCCACTATCGGGATGCATTGGAAAGTTGGATGGAAGAAGAGGGAATCTACCCAAAACGAACCCTTAAATTTGGTACAATTGAGGCCATTATAGGTTGTGTTAAGGCTGGCATGGGAATAGCTGTTATGGTTCAATCCGTTTTAAAAGACCATCAGCAATCTCTACATGTAACGCCTTTGCCAGAAAAGTATGCAAAAGTTCCTACCCATTTTATTATGCGAAAAGACGTAATGCTTTCTGCTGCTTTTCGTAAATTTGTAGAGTTTCTGAATCTAAGAGCTATTAGATGCAACTAAGACACCCATACCTATTCCACTGGAATTGGTTTTGTATAAATGTTACTTTAGGTAAAAATGCGATATCTAATAACTTAAAACATAAATATAAATTAATAATCCAACCAAGGGATGGTTAAAAATAAAATAAAAGCATACGTTGGTGATTTATACCATCGTATGCTTTTATTTTCACTATTAGTTAATCAAGGAATTTTAATTTTAAATACTAATATTCGTTAAAAAATTGCTGAATTTCTTTTGGATCATCTGTTTTTGTTAATGCAAGCATCGTCAAAATGCGTGCTTTTTGAGGATTAAGTGAGTCTGCTGTAACAAAATTATTTTCATCGTCAATCTTTTCTCTCGTAACAATACCATTTCCCACACGGCTAGATCGAGTAATAATCAAGCCTTTTTTGATAGCGTCTTTAGCACCCTCAAAGGCAGTATCAGAAGTTAAACCGTTTCCTTCACCTGCTATTATGATCCCTTTAGCTCCTGCTTTCACAGATGCATCGTAAAAATATCTACTATCATTTTGATAGCTATAAATAATGTCCACTTGAGGAAGTTTATCTAGTTTTGATACATCAAAAACCGATTTGGTTGTATGTTTACGAGTGGGTTCATTGTAGAAAAATATTTTATTACCTGCGATTGCTCCTAAATAGCCTTGTTCCTCAGATTGAAATGTATCTGTCATGGTAGTATTGGTTTTTGTGATATAACGTGCAGAACCTATCCGGTCATTTAATGAGATTAAAACACCTTTGTTCTTAGCATCTTTACTAGCAGCAATTTTTACAGCATTATATAAGTTTAAAGGTCCATCTGCACTTATAGCTGTAGCCGGTCTCATTGATCCAACAATCACGACAGGTTTGTTGCTTTTTACGACCAGATTTAGAAAGTAAGCAGTTTCTTCTAAGGTATCTGTTCCATGCGTTACGACAATTCCATCAACGTCTTTAGATTTTAATAACTCATTAATTCGTTTCGCCAATTTCAATAGGGTTTTATTATCCATATTATTACTGCTAATATTGGCGATTTGTTCACCACTCACATTTGCTACTTGTTTTAGTTCAGGAACAGCTTTAATTAGTGTTTCAACACCAAGTACACCTGCTTGATAACCAGTTGTGTCAGTATTGGACGTAGCAGAACCTGCAATCGTTCCACCAGTAGCTAAAATTTTCACATTGTTTAACTTGGGATTTGTTGAAGTTGCTTCTACTTTCTCTTCTTTTGGATTACTATTTGCTGAGCTATGGATAGCAGTGATAGATCCAGAAAATAATAGTGTAACTAATAGAAACGTGATTCCAAGATATTTTTTAATGTTCATGTCTAGTTAGCTCCTTCTTTATTAAATTATGTACGACATATGAAAATACTATACTACCATATCTGGATAGTAATAGGTTGTCTATAAAGGGAAAAAGAGTAATATATACCTAAAAATACCCGTTCGTAAAAGTACACTTTTACAACTTTTTTGATTGTTACTTTTTTTAAATAGACTCTGTGCAATGTATCTAACTTTATCACAAAGTGTTCAAGCGGAAGAAAATTATAAAAAAGAAGGGAAAGTAATCAAATCCACTATGATTATAAACCAATCTATAATTTGCTAAAAGTCAATCAGAAGGAATTTGACCAATACTGGAAAGAAGGTCTTTCTATTGCTGAAATGGCAAAGAAACAGGGTATTCCAAGAAGGGATTTGGAAAGCTATTTTGTAAGTTCACTATAAAGAAATGCAAAAGTGGAGAACCAAAGGTTCCCTTTCAGAAGAGGATTATTTCGACCTGGTCTATAGGTTAAAAGTAGATGAAATCGAGGAGTATATTGACCGTAATCCAAATACTTAATTCAAATGTGTGCGATTCTTTATTAAGAAGGATCGCTTTTTCTTATGCTAATGTTCATTATAAAACCCAAAATAAGATCGATTATGTTGGGTTTTATATGATTGTCTTTATATAATTTCCATTGAAAATTAAACATGAATTACTTAAAAACTAATAACAAAAACAAAACATTATTTATAGAAGCTATAAAATCGCTTATAACACATATTTTTGACATGTGGTACCCTGAAACCTTGAACGTTCACACACCTCTAGCAGATGAAAGTAATCCTGTATCTCTTGCCTTTTGCACGGCTTCTTCTCGATTTTTGACTCCCAATTTATCATAGAGAGTGGAAGCGTAATTTCTTACTGTGCCGTTTGATAAGTAAAGTTTCGAAGCAATTGTTTTATAACGAATTCCTTGAGACAAAAGATTCAAAACCTCTAGTTCACGTTTCGTTAAGCCATACTCTTTTCCATCTAACTTCAATCCGACTGGCTCTGCCTCATCATTTCCATCCCACATTCTATGGAACAAATCTTGGTCAATCATAGTGGCTCCCCGATAGACGAGGCGAATCGATTCAGCTAGTTCACGTGACTCTATGGATTTTAGCAGATAGCCGTCAGCGCCGCTTTGTATGATTTCCTTCGCCCGTTCTGTATCCTGAAACGTTGACAGGATGAGGACACGAATGTCAGGCCATTTCCCCTTGATTATTTTGGTGGCACGAATCCCATCCTGATTGGGCATTTCCAAATCCATTAATACCAAATCTGGATTCAGGCTTCCACACAATTCCACAGCTTGCTCTCCATCTTCAGCCATGCCCACTACCTGCAAGTCCTTCTGTTCATCCAAGATTGTATAGAGACTTTCCCGAATAAACGAATGATCATCGACGATACACAAGCGGATTCGTTCGTTGGATAATTTTTCCATCCTAGGTAACGCACATGAGATGAGCGTCCCCTCGCCTTTTTCGGAGTATATAGTGACTCTACCTTGTAATTGTGCCGTACGTTCTTTCATCGCAGTTAACCCGAAGCCATCTTTCCAATCCTCCACTCCGCAGCCATTATCTTGCACATCCAATCTCGTCTGTTGCGGCTCAAAATGCAGTGACACAATGATTTCGGTGGATTGTCCGTGTCGCACAGCATTAGTCAGTGCTTCCTGCAAGCTCCGATACAGTGTCATTTTCACTTGTTTGGGGACCGTGTACTCTTCCCCTATTATTCGAGTGCGTACATTTACTTTTGCATGTTTCTGAAACTCTTCCGCTAATTGTTTCAAGGTAACAATTAGCGGAAGTGATTCTTGTTGTGAATCCATTTGATGTAAATACGTTCTCACTTCTGCCATACTGTTACGGGCCAATTTCAATAATGAGTCAAGCTTTTGTTCCCCATCTTTTGTCTTTAATTCCGCACGTAATGTTTCCATCCCCATAATGATTGAGGTATAGGAATGTCCCATCGTATCGTGCAAATCTTTTGAGAGTCTATCACGCTCCTCTAGCAAAGTAATTCGTTCAATCTGGGATAAATACTGTTCCAATACATGATTCTGGTTACGAATAATTTCATTGTTACGGTAATTAACAACGAGTAAACGAAAGGAAAATCCCATTGCAAAAGCCAGACCAATTTGTAGGATAATCACCCATACATCTATTTCACGGGAAAATATTGCAATGAGAAACGGAAACAAAACAATTGTGATAGAACCCGACCAACGGTATGATTTATGGGCACTATTTGCCGCGATCATGAAAGTCGGCATTAAAAAAGCAAGATAAGCCGTTGGAAATAATAAGATTAAGTAGAAGCAAACTCCACCAAACAAAACTATCTCAGTAAACAGATAATAGCGATAACTGAACATTAAACAAATCCAAGGTACTGAAAATGAGGCTACTTCCCAAAGAATGATGATCCAAAGTGGCACAGTCAAATGGTCTTGGTGTTGGATAGTAGTTAACATCATTGAGAGCCAGATGACAAAACGTATACAAAGTAATACCCAGTCATACCAAAACCATTGTTTCAAAATCCCAAACAAATTATCACCCCTTAATAGCTTTGAACATGGAAATCGTGTACTTTCCAATCATTTGAACTATACTGTTTCCAATACAAGTACGTATCCAAGAGAGAATACCCCCAGCGATCATGACACATATAGATTCCTTCCATGAATTCACAGTTATTCCTAATAAATATATTTCAAGATATTGAAAAAGTAACGGTGTAACGATAAATACAAGCGGAGCTACGTACAATATAAGGGTACATATGAGGCTAATTACCCCAATAAGAAATTTCTGCATGAGCCAAAAAATAGCCCTCCAATCGATATATCCGGATAAACCTTCGTCTGAATACGTTCATACTGGACAATCGTGTGTGTTGTCCGCAACACACACGCTAACAAGGGAATACCTACGAAGATAACTGTCATCACGAGTGCAAATGTAATGCTGGCCAAATAGAAGCAAAAGTAAAACAATCCAGATCCGAAGGTAAACAACAAAAAGTAGAAATCTAGCAAACTTTTTTGAGCTGCTTCTTTCGTCATTAGAATTTCTCCTCCTCTTTCTTTTCTTTACTAATACGTTATGAGCCGCTCTTCGATTCTAACTTTTCGCCTGTCACATACGGTAGTGTCAAAGTGTCATGATTTATAGGTCATGACTATAAAACTATCCGTACTACGCTCTATTTTTTATGTCATGCATGAGGATGACGAAAGGTCACTAGCTACTATGACTTTCCGCTTGCTACACTCGGTTTATACACTGACGAACTGACTACTCGTTGTGCTAACAAAAAATTTCAATCAAATAAAGGAGCGTACAAAAATGAAACAAGCAATTAACAAACTGGGGATCGTTGCAATTCTTCTTACTTCTTCAACCATGATTTCTGCATGTTCCCAACAATCGTTAGAAGCAGGAAAATCAAAACCATCGGCATCCACGACTAATATCCAAATGACGAAAGGACCTAATAATAAAAAAGAAATAGAATCTTTTGCTGATCCGTTATTTGAAGAAAAAATGAAGAAGTACAATGTGAACGGTTCTAGTTTTGTCGTCGTTCATGATGGAAAGGTCGTTGTCAATAAAGGGTATGGATATGCCGATAAAGAAAAGAAAATCCCCGTCACTAAGGACACGGTCTTTCAAATCGGTTCAGTCACGAAAACTTTTACTGCTTTGGCTGTGATGCAGCAAGTCGATAAAGGAAAGCTTAAACTAAATCAAGACGTACAAAAATATCTTGGTGGATTACAAATACCTAATCAAACTGGGAAACCTCTTACCTTGTTTGATATGCTCACTTATACCAGCGGGGTGGATTTTCCCGATCTCACAAACATAACTGGACCTGAATATATTAATAATAGTATACCGATGGATGAATTTTTCTCTAAACATATGCCAACTGTGGTACGGCCACCAGGAGAAGTTTATACGTATGACAACGTCGGATTTGCGCTCGCAGGGTTTGCAGTGGAGAATGTTACTAACACCCCTTTCTCGAAATATATGGAAAAGAATATTTTCAAACCATTAGATATGAAATCTACAAGCATGAGCTTTACGCCTGATCTTCTCGAAAAACTGGCTACACCTTATGGTCCCACTGGCGATCCGATTCCAACAAGTGGGAGCGGTTTAAGGGATACACCACAAGGAGGCATTTTATCTACTGCGGAAGACATGTCAAAATACATGATTATGCAACTACAGAAAGGAAAGTTTAAAGACAAAGAAATTGCAAGTAAAAAAAGCATGGATATGATGCATGCCTATCAAGTTTTTGATGATAAGACGATTCCTGTTGCGACAATTGGATTTGAAACGCCTTTTAATGAATTTGCTAACGGTCAACACGTTGTAATAAAAGGGGGAAGCATGCCTGGACATCAATCACTGCTGATTTTAGTGCCAGAACAAAAAACAGCATTCTTCATGTCTTACAATAATGATTCAATGATGAGTGTAGACATATATGAAACTCTCATGGATCACTATTTCCCTGCTAAGAAGAATGAAGTAAAAACAAGTTATCTCCCGTTAGAGGAAAAAGAAGCTCATAAATACTTGGGCTTATTCCAAAATACGCGTTTCGCTGCAATTCGCACTCATTTTACTTATGAAAATGGGAATTTGGTCATGGAGGGTGGAACAACTGGAAAACAAGTTCTCAAAATGATTCATCCGTTGTTATTTGAAGATTCGGAAGGCAACAAAGTTGCTTTCAAAAAGAATTCAGCTGGAGGAATCGCATATTTTCACTACAACTCTCCTAAAAGCCTTGATTTTGTAGCAGATGCCCAGAGAATTAACAACAAACCACCTTTTGATGACGTTCCACAAAAGAGTAACTATAGAAGTCACATTGATAATCTTCATGCTCTAAATATTATGGGTGCTAAAACAGGTAATCTATTCAATCCGATGGACATCATGACACAAGGAGAGTTTGCGGATACGTTGTTACTTGCTTATGGATGGAACGGTTTTCCAGACGACTCCAAGGAGGCAAGGGAAAAAATTATGAAAGGAATTCCAGGGTATGACCGTGCTACTCCGATTACCCGACAGGTCGCAGCAACCATGATTCAAAACTTAAAGCAAATTCATGACATGAAACCGATTCAACCTGACAAAGCTATTAAAGTTAAATTACTTGATGCTGCGGATGACTGGGCAATTCAATCGATTCAGGCACTTGCCTCCCAAGGAATTCTAGACCCTGATACTTCCATCAATTCTGACGGATCCTTTACCTTCCGTCCCAAGGATCTGTTACTACGTCAAGAAGCGAGTGCCTTACTCGATTTGGCTTTTGGTTATCATGCTTTGCCTATTAAGCAGAAGTAAGCATTCATCCAAACATGAATCATAGCAAGTATTTAAGGGGAGTACCAGTATTCTTACAATAGGAGGAAAAGTAGCATTTCCTATAGGAGAGATGCTACTTTTCTTCTTCGTAGTCCTTCATTTTTTTATAAAACGTGTTTTTCTTTTGTTCTAACATTTCCATAAACATAACAGCTGTTATTTCTCCATTCCTCCATTTTGAATGAGTTTCTTTTATGTTTAATCAATTCAGAAAGACTTAGTATATGATTATGGAAAAAACGCATGCTAAGCCCTCCAAATTAACTGGAGGGCTTTTTGTAGCTTTGAAATAAAGTCACGATATTCATAAAAAAGATGCGAAATCAATACTTGATTTTGGTCTTCCGTAATGAACTATCGGGGCAGGATAGCATTCCTGTAGGTAATCTATTAAACATTCTGACTTAGATACATATAAAAAGGGTCTAATAAGAAACGTGTTAAAATAAAAAAACATACAAGGCGCTTATAAATTTAACTAGTGTGTTGATCCAAGGAGGATTAATGCGCTTTTTTTTGTTGAAAAACAGTTTAAATTTCTATAATGGTTCAAACTACTATTATGTGACTTTAACTTGTTAAGGTTGATAAACGATTTGATTAATACGGGGAAGAAGCATTTGAAAAAAACAAGAGAAATATCGAAAAAGTTCTCCTGCTCCTACACGATATTCTCCGTTCGCGCCATTTTTATTGCTTCTTCACGGTTGTTGACGTCGAGCTTCGAGTAGAGCTTCGAGCAGTAATTGCGGACCGTTCCCTCCGATAAAAATAGCTTTGCGGCGATTGACTTGTAGCGCAGCCCGTTTGACAGATGCTCCAGAATCTCCATTTCGCGTTTCGTAAGCCCGTACGGGTAGTTTTCCGTACTTGAGCCGATCTTCTCCAACTGCTCGCGTTGACGCTTCATCTCTTCGAAAACTCGCGTAGCGACCGATTGGTCGATCCAGGTTCCTCCGTTATAAATAAGTTTCAAGGCTTCCTTCATCTCCCGCGGATGAATCGACTTCAGCATGTAGCCTTCCGCTCCACGCTCCAATGCAGTTGCCGCCTGCAAGGTATCCTCAAACGTTGTCATGAGCACAATCTTCATATCAGGCCACCGTTGTTTCATCTCAAGTAAAGCCTCAAGCCCGTCCATTTCCTGCATGCGAATATCCATTAGCACGATATCCGGCTGCGATCGCTCACAATGTTCTAATGCTTCGCACCCGTCCTCCGCCTTACCAACGACGGTAAAATCAGCATGCTGATCCAAAAGTTGCTTCAAACTGTCGGTAATGATCGCCTGGTCATCAACGATCAACAGGCGGATTGTATCATGTACTGGTTCTGTCTGCAACAGAATATTACATATGACTAAAGTTCCTTGCCCAGACCCGGAATGAACGGACAGCGTGCCGTGAAATAGTTCAAGCCGTTCCTTCATCCCATTGAGCCCAAATCCGAATTGGATTTTTTCCATTCCGATGCCGTTATCCTCGATCTGTAACCGGAGCTGCTGACTATCGAAATGCAGCTGAACGGATATTACGTTCGCCTGGCCGTGCCGAACCGCGTTTGTTAGAGACTCTTGAAGGCAGCGATACAGACAAAAGTTTATTTTTTGCATAACGAGAGTCTCACTGCCGATCACACGAAATTTGACCGTTATACCTGTCGATATCATAAACTTTTCGGTTAATTGCCGCAGCGATTCACTTAACGAATGGCTTAACGGAGTATGAGAAAGCTGGTGCAGATGCTTTCGGATATCATCCAGACTGTGCTGGGCAATGCCGACAAGCGAATCGACCCTCTCGATCTGCGAAGCAGGTACGGAAGATCGCAGCGATTCGACACCGAAGATGAGCGAGGTAAGTGCATGGCCAATCGTGTCATGCAGCTCATGTGAAAGCCGGCTGCGCTCCTCTATTAGTGTAAGCTCCTCAATCCGCTTAATATGCTGCTCCAGCAACAGCTTCTGCTCTTGAATAATTTGGGCTTGCTTATGGGACTGAATTAATATATTAAACGCGATGCCGATGGCAAAACCAAGGGTGCAGCTAACGATAAACTCATACGGGAGACGATCAGCGATCCAACCGTTAAATGCCGGGAATACGATTCCACAGAGGACACCTGTCCACATATAGGTTTTTCGACTGCTCGCCAAGCCGATAATCATCACGAGTAAAACGAAAGACCAAAGCAAACCTGGCGCTGCGTAGGCCAAATAAAGATGAAAAATGCCCGCTGCCGTGACATCGACTGCAAGATACCGGTCTTCTTTCTTATAGCGGACGATTAATGGAACGAGGTAAACGACAAAAGCAAGAGAAAGAACAATCCAAAGCGACGCATCGATTAATGAAGGGTTGATAAAATCAGCGCTTGCGATTATGACCAGCCAAAGCGTTCGTATGGCCAAAAATATCCAATCATACCAAAACCATTTTTTCATTATGGAGAACACGGATTATGTACACCTACTTGTATTTTTTTTGCAAACCAATTTCCGAATGATTCAGAGCTATCATGTACCATATCTTCCGATACGTCAAGCAAGGAGGGGGTAATGGTTTAGAAATTGGCTGTCAACACGTCACATGAGACAGTTGACAGTTTGTCATGCGATATATGTGAAGGGTTCGAGCACGATGTCATCAAAAGTTTGGCGGTTTCATCACTGTCCGATTTAACAACTTCGGGGGTAAGGTTAGGGAGTGAAGCAACACAACATTCCAAAATAATAGGAGCGATGCGTTATGAAATCATTCATCATTCAAAAAGGAGCAGCACTTACCTTAACAGCTATATTGGCGGGTACAATGGTATACCCTGCTTATGGAACTGTACAAGCGGCGTGTAAGACGCCAACCCAACATGCTATCGATAAAGCTGCCAATACCGACAATATTCCAGGCGTTATCAATACCGTGAAGAATGGAGATTCGAGCTGGTCATATGCTTCCGGTGAAGCGAATATTGAAAGAAACCATAAGCTGGACGCCGACTCCGCTTTCCGGATCGGAAGTACAACGAAGTCGTTTGTCGCTACGGTTGCCTTGCAGCTTGCTGGCGAGAAGAAGCTAAGTCTCGATGATACGGTGGAGAAATGGCTGCCGGGGCTTGTGCAGGGCAAGGGTTACGACGGCAATACCATTAAGATTCGTCAATTGTTAAATCATACAAGCGGAATTCCAGACTACTTGACTCCAGAGCTCAAGACTAAATTACTCGAAAATCCAGGGGGAAATTATACACCCGAACAGTTAATTGCCCAGGCCATGGAGCTAGAGCCGGTAACGGGGTGGGCATACTCGAACACGAATGCGGCTATTATGGGACTCATTATCCAGAAGGTCACCGGGGAAACATATGCCGAACAGATTAAGAAGCGAATTATTGAACCGCTTCAACTTAAAGAAACGTTCCTCCCTGGCAGCTCGGTAGATATTCCGAAAAAAAATGCACGAGGCTACTTGAACATTGGAGGTAAATTAGTAGATATTACTGTGCTTAACCCATCATTTGCTAACGCCGGCGGGGAAATGATCTCGACAGGGGAAGACTTGACGACGTTTTTCCGCGCTTTATTAGGCGGAAAGCTATTGAAACCAGAGATACAGAAGGAAATGATGACCAGCACAGCCGACTCCCCATATGGAAAGTATGGACTTGGCATACACGGAACAAAGCTGCCGGACGGCACCATCGTATGGGGACATGGCGGGGGTATTCCCGGATTTACCAACTTTGCAGGCGGAACGGAAGACGGTCAACATGTCATCTCTATAAATATCAATGTACTAGGAAATGCGGATAAACATATCAACGATATTTTAGCGTCGGAATTCGCAAGAGAAGCCAAAAAAGAACTCAAGGAGGAGGAAAAGAAAAGCAAGCATCGGGAAGAAGTCAAATGCCTCATGGATGAGGTTATAACCAACAAAAGAGTCCCGAGTATCGTGGCTGGTGGGCTACAGGACGGGAAACGCTGGTCCTACGCTACAGGTACAGCCAGCTACGAAGTACCACGCCCGGTGGAGCCGAACTTTTCATTCCGTATTGGAAGCATCACGAAGACGTTCACCGCTTCAGTTGTATTGCAGTTGGCTGAGGAGAAACAATTGAACCTGGATGATTCGGTCGAAAAATGGCTGCCGGGGGTCATAAAGGGTAACGGGTATGACGGCAGAAAGATTACGATTCGTCAGTTATTAAACCATACAAGCGGGCTTGCGAGCTATACAGATTCGAATATGCGAGATATTACCTTGCCTCAAAATCCATTCCGTTATTATACCGTCGACGAGCTTATCAGTTTGGCCCTTGCAAAGCCACCTGTATTTGCACCAGGGGAGGGGTGGAATTATTCCAACATCAATACTGTACTAGCCGGTCAAATTATTCAGAAGGTAACAGGAGATACGTATGCGGAGCAGATCAGGAAAAGGTTCATCGAACCGCTCGGGCTGACAGGGACATTCGTGATGGGGAATAGTTCCTATATTCCAGGTGAGCATGCCACAGGATATAATATGGACAGATCGGGTCATTTGTATGATTTGACAGAAGTGAATCAATCATGGGCAAATGCAGCCGGAGATATGGTTTCAACAGCCAATGATTTGACCACCTTCTTCAGTGCGCTGTTGGGTGGAAAGCTTCTAAATCAAGAGATGATGGACCAGATGCTCACAGCAGTTGATTCACCTATGGGTAAAGTCGGACTAGGGATTTATGAAGGAAAAACACCGGACGGGCAATCCTATTGGGGGCATGCCGGCGGTACTTTCGGATTTGAAACGAGAGTTGGCGGACCTATAGGCGGGAAGCATATTTTGGTAACGGCCATCAACTCGGTGGCCCCGGAAGTCTCGGCGGCTCGCGATAAAATATTCAATAAGGAGTTTGGCCGTTAAGTTTAAAGACGACATCGTGCCCTTTATTGGAGGGCGGTGTCGGTTTTCTTGTTGCGATTGCCGTCTCTTCATGTAAGGGGTACATCGGCTGTACCCCTAAATAAGAGTTGCTTTAGTTCTTATGGAACTATCGGGGCAGGTTAGTTAAACAAGTATTATAAATTTTTATGATAGTAAAGCAGGTAACTTTGGTATTGTATTTTGCTAATATATGGTTGATTTAAAAGTAGACTAACGAACTGATATTTTTTTGATTTTTTGTAACGAAATCTTTCTATCATAGTCTTACATATGAAAGGAGGTAGAAGATTGACAGAATTTGAGAGTATATACAATCAATATTTTCGGGAGGTTTATTTATTTGTTCTGAAATTAAGCCGTAATGAAAAGATTGCAGAAGAAATAACACAAGAAACGTTTTTTAAGGCTTTAAAAGGTATAGATAAATTTCAAGGGTATTGCAAAATAAATGTATGGCTTTGCCAAATTGCAAAAAATACATATTTCACCTATCTTAATAAACAAAAACGATACGATACAGAAGAGATAGAAGATATAGCCGGCGAAAATATAATCGAAACGTTGATTTTTAAAAAGGAAGAAACTTTCCGTATTCATAAAGTTTTGCATTCCTTAGACGAACCTTATAAAGAGGTATTTACACTTAGAATATTTGGTGAACTTTCCTTTAAACAAATAAGTGAACTATTTGAGAGGACGGAGAGTTGGGCGAGAGTCACATTTTACCGAGGTAAACAAAAAATACAAGAAATGTTAAGGGAGGAATGAAATTGAGAAAAGTATCATGTGAAATAATTAAAGATATGCTTCCGTTGTATTACGACAGTGTATGTAGTGATGATAGCAAAAGAATGGTAGAGGAACATCTATCAGAGTGTAATAACTGCAAAGTGGAATTTAAAAAAATTCAAGATGAAATTCATATTCCAGAAAAAAGTATTATTGAAAATAGAACGGATAGTAATGTCATAAAAAATATCTCTACTTCGTGGAAAAGATTACGGTTAAAGTCTTTTATTAAAGGTGGAATAATAACTGCATTATTAATAGGCATAATCATTTTAGGATATGTTGGCTTATTTAAATGGGAAATCAACAGTGTTTCTACAGATGTAGTGGAAATTAGGGATATAAGTCAAATGGAGGATGGTAAAATCGTATATTATGCGGATATAAACGATGGGTATAGTTTAAATACAATAAAATACGATATGGATAGCGAAGGGAATTTTTATATGACTCCACTACGCCCCTTAATAAAGAAAGAAGCACAGCCTCCGTACGGATTAGAAAAAGGGTATGATTTTATAGATATTAAAGTACAAGAAGAATTTCGTGGTAAGGAAATAAAAAGAATTTATTATGGTACGCCAAAGGATAAAATTTTAATTTGGGAAAAGGGAATGGTATTGCCAAAGGCAAGTGAAGAAGTAGAGAAATACTTTGGATTTGAATAGAATAGAATTTGTCTTTTGTTATTCAACTAAAGGGTCCGTTAGCTGAAGGTCAGAGCTGTCTTTAAGGCTGCTCTTTCTTTATGGAACTATCGGGGCAGGTTAGTGCTAACCCAAAAAGTTCCATTTATCCATTGAGCAAAGAAAATAATTACGGTAATGTTAAATTCAAGGGTAATATGCCAAATAAAAGAGGAGGAAAAATCATTAATAAGAAATTAATTTTGGTAAGTCTAGTATTTATGTTTTTAACTGCTTGTTCTAATACTCCTAAAGATCCAGAAATATTTTCAACAAATAAGAAAGAAAAGGAAATTGAATCATTGATTTTTAAGGAACTAGACAAGCAGAAGGTTGACGTTGTTGTAGCTTATGGAATATCCACAGAAACCAACTCAGTTAATTTGGGGATTAGAACTTCAAAAGAAGATTTCGATAGTACAAAACAAAATCTGGAAACAATAGTGAATAAAACTCTTACTAAAAATGGTATAGAAGGTTTAGCAGTAAATATAAAAAAGAAGTAAATTAAATTTGTTGAAAACTGGCCGATAAAAAACGATTTAATGAATTTGTGAAGAAATCTACTTAAAACTCCCATGAAAATTAAAAAAGCTCAAAATTTAGTAAAAACCACAATAGACCCAGTAAAAACGCTTTATAAAAAAAGGCTGAGTCTTATGAGTAATCTGATTGAGTTTGGTCAATCGCTAAACAAAAACTTCCAATCATAGCATATTAAGTAGAGGCTAGCGCGACGACCAAAAAAGGATTAATCTCCCATGAGTGCTACCCATAAAGGGCGCGACAGTCGGTGGTACACCGTGGTCGCCGGAGTCAGACTAACGGATGGCTCAAAGGTACCATAGTTCAACGACCTTCTTCGCCAGCCATTAAAACATTATCGACATGGAGACCAATTTTCATTCTCTTTGGTGAAGCGCTGATTTTTGCGATTCATGGATGGCTAACAGGTGCGTTAGTTCTATAAGAAGAAGTAAAAAAAGGTCAATTCCTTAACGTAGAGGAGATTGACTTTTCAAGTTGGAATTCTCTGTACTTATTTCGTTTTAACTTCCATACTTTATTTATGTAGTATATTCTTATCAATTTTCCCCATTACTTTAACTCGTAGGAGCATTAACTTTAGAACTCCGCTAATGGATAAGCAAGTTAATAATTGTACTTAAAAATGGAGTGATACGATGAACAAGACGTATGATGTCATCATTACCGGTGCTAGATGTGCCGGCTCTACCCTGGCAATTTATCTTGCTAAGGCAGGTTTCCATGTGTTGTTAGTGGACCGATCGACTTTTCCAAGGGACACATTATCAACCCATACCTTTTTCAATAATACTGTCGCTCTTCTTCGAGAAATAGGTGTCTTGGACAAGTTATTGGAAACAAAAGCACCACCGGTACGGGATATTAGATTTCAATTTGAGGATACCGTGATAGAAGGTCTCATCCCTAAGGTTTACGGAGAGGACAGTTGTTATTGTATTAGAAGAACTTATCTCGATCATATCCTACTTGAACAAGCCAAATCTCAAATGAATGTAACCGTTTTAGAAGGATTTCGTGTGACGGATGTCATCCGTGATGACGAAACAGTAATAGGCGTGAAAGGTTTAGGCTGCAACAACGAGAAACAAGAATTTTTGGCTCGCCTGGTAGTCGGAGCAGACGGCCGATCCTCTATTATTCGCAAGCTGGTAAAAAGTGAACTCAAAATAAGTGTTCCGGCAACGGTCGGCATCTATTTCGGGTATTTCTCTGGATTTCGCCACGATAATGTCCCTAAATTTGAAGTATACAAGATAAAAGATAACACAGCCATTCTCTTTCCGACGAATGATGATTTATATGTTATTGTCGGCATTTTCCCATTAGAAAATAAGGAATTGATAGAACGGTTGAAATTAAATCCGGAGAGCTGTCTACGCAATTTCTTAACAGATAACTTTCTGAATACAACAATTGGGGCGCGCCTGAAAAATGCAGACCTAGTAGAACCGGTCAAAGGCATTCTAGGATATGATAATTACTGGTATAAAGGAATGGGAAAAGGATGGGCGTTGGTTGGAGATGCAGTTTGTTTTAAAGATCCTGGCATGGCGCAGGGTATCCATGATGCTATATGTGGAGCACGTTTATTATCCAATATTCTATTAAAGTATAAGGGACTATCCGATCAATCAAATCAAATGTCTGAAGAATATCAAAAGGCAATAGAAGATGAGTTTATGGTTCGGTTTCACATGGGATGCCAAATTTCGAAGAATGAACGCATATCTGAACAACAGGATGCTGTCAACAAGCTAATCAGTTCCCATCCAGAGGCTATAGAGAAATTTTTAGGGATTTACAATTACGCAAACGAGCCCGTTGTTTTAGAAAAAGAACTCGCACGAATTATGCAGTCGATCTAGCAATAATTTTTAGAAATTAAGTGATTCAAGTACAAAAATAATATTACAAATAGGTGCATTGCAATCAAAAGGGTACCTATTTTACTAACGAGTGCTTAATTGAAGATCCGGCTGCCATCGGGCAGCTTCTTTTGTTTATGAAACTAACGGGGCAGGTCAGCATTCCTGTAGTTCGTTATTTTTCAGCTTTGAAAAAAATAGGGCTCCTCAGTAAGATGTGAGTAAGACACCACTCTAACTCAAAACCTTAGGAGGAACTGAAGTTTAAAATGCAAGATAAAAAAATCTGACGAAGGAATGATAGGGCAATTGACCCGTTGAGACATGGGAGGGAAAGCCTCCAGGGGCGGCGTGGAGAATGTGCATTGTATGGTAAAATGTGGAGTGATGTAAAACTCCTTTATTTCACTATGCCTTCACGAAATCCTCATGTCCTGAAATCACTCCATTTAACTTTGACCTCACAATCAAGGGTGATGAAATCCTGCGAATAAGTGAGCATTCGAGAGATATTTGCATCAAACTGAGGGAGTTGAAGAAGAAAACGAATTGATTGGTGTTGAATTAAATACCTAACTATAGTTTTTATACCAAGATGTAACTGCTGGGCAGGAACAAATATTTAGACAGTTGGTCAGAATATATTGAATTAGAAAAAGAGTCGGCAAAGCGACCCTCTCTAAGATTCTTCGTGTTTAACTTAATAAGTATTTATTCAATGCTTGTTGTAAAGTTCCAAATGTTAGTGCTTTTTCATTTAATCTCATTCCTACGTTTATCATTTTTCTAACCACTTCAGCTCTTAACCCGGTAATCACAGTGTTACATCCCATTAATGAAGTGCCGTCAATAATCTTCATTAAATGATCAATTACTTCAGTCTCCATTTCCATAATTCCAGATAAGTCCATAATCAATGTTTGAATACGTAATTTTCCAATCTCTATTAAAACTTTTTCCTCGAGAATATTCGTTCGGTAAAGATCGACAGCACCAATTAAAGGCAAAATACATATAGTGGGTGTTATTGGTATTATAGGCACCGAAAGATTTTCAACCAATTCTTTTTGAGCCATTATCAACGAATCTTTGTATTGAGAATATGTGATAAAAAATACATTTAAAAACCTGTCCACTTGATTATTTACTTGTTTTTCTACCGAAAAAAACTCTTCAGTTAAAACCTTATTCGTTACCTTGTTATATTCTTGTAGGAACTTCCACAAGGTTCTTCGAATAGCTTGCACCCACTCTAATTTGAAAGATAATGGAATTGCGTGTGTCGCCCAAGCTATACCTTCTTGTTTAGCAAATGATTGAAGTTCTTGTTCTTTACCCTCAATAATGTATTGAATCAGAATATGGGCATTATTTATCAGGTCAATATTACCGACCGTTAATATTTCTTCAATTTTTTCTTTCACATTAGATGCTTCGTTTAATAATGAATCTTCAAAATCCTCTTTATTTTCTTGGATGAATTCCAGTAATTTATATGCATCTAGTGAACCCTTCATAATTTAATCCCCCTATTTTTTATATGCAAAACTATAATTACCCTGTTATTATAATAACTAAACCCGTTTACATAAAAAAATCTCAAAAAGCTTAAAGCCATTCTAGGATAAGAAAAAATCAAAAGGAAAACCTGCAAAAGAATCGATGCCTGTATTAATAATTGCTTCATTGGATTTACGCTCTATTAAAGAGAAAAAAACGTTACTGGATTTAGCCTAATTAATGGTTTTGAAACTGAGAAAAATCCTTCCAAAAGGTTTTTGGAGGGTTATTTGGCATATCCAAAAATATCATAAGGGAAATGAATTTTTTTGAGAAAGATATTGACATTCTATTAGCTGGTTTAGTTCCATAGGGCATAAAGGAAGACCACAATAAGTGGTCTTCCTTTTGTTTCTCTAGCCCGAACCTATTTACGGAAGGAATTGGGATTTATCTGATGGGGACAATTCGTGATAGAGGGCTCATTATAAGAACAGCAGCTACAGTATCACTGGGAATTTCTAACTTTGTCATAACCGGTTCCTCAATTTTTTAATGCTTATGAAAACAAAAAGAAGAGGTAAGTATATAACAATGAAGCATACGCTGTAGGGATTGATTATTTTATTTAATATATATAAGGAATCGATATCATAAAAAAATATATTCACAAGTAGTATGATTATGGACATTACCCATAAAGGATACTTTTGCTGGACATTGAATAAGCGCTTGACACCCCTGCTGGCAGCCCACAAAGGAATGACCATATTGGGTATGATAACGATGGTCCACCAAGAAACAGTTATGTATTCGAACCGTTGAATAAAGGGCAACTCAATAATACTGGTCAATGTTAGTGTTGGCCATAGAGTAAGGGTCAAATGTTTCTGTGAATAAAAGACTATCGATACAAAATAAAGTAATAAGCTCAATAACGTAGTGAGCACAACTCCTCCGTGAGCATACTTTTGCGATGTTTCAGCATTTTTGATGAACGGATAATACATCAGTATCATTTCAAAACCAAGCATGGATAATGAAATGCTTTTAGTTCCTTTCATTATTTCTAATAAATTATGATGGAAAATAGGAAGAAAACCGGTGAAATCAGAGTATTTAAAACCATAAAAAGGTACAAATAACAGCCAGTATGAAACAATTACAGTTATGAAGGCAATACCCGTAATGGTTCGGAATCCTCCTGTATTTATATAAAAAATCAAGATAAGGAAAACCAAAGCAAATGCCCAAGAAGGTACCTCGTCAAACATCCAAACATGTATGACATTTATATAGCCGATTATGATCGTCATTCCAAGGATAAAAAAGTAAAGAATAAATAAAATACTGAAGAAATTACCAATCCATTTACCGAATGCATGATTATTAGTGTAGATAATATCACCAGGAACAACACTGAATATCTTATATATTAGCCAAATTAATATATGAACAATCAGTCCAGCTAGGAGTATGGATAACCAGCCATCGGTTCCCGTTGCTTTAGCCAAATCTCTTTGAAAACTCAAGACGCCTAATCCAGTTTGCATGGAATGAATTAAAAAAAACACATAAAATGGCGATACCTTATATTTTTCATTAACACCAGCTTGATTCATGTAGGACCCTCATTTGTATCACTCATATATTTTAATAATCTGGCTTATATAAGTGAAATCTATTCAAAAAAGATTGATTAAATTGTGGATGGAATTTTGGTATTGATCCTTGTCGGTAAGTTGAGAGCTTCAGTGACATTCAATGGGAACTAATTGCGTGAGGCATTAGACGCGAAACAGAAACGCGTGGACACCCAAGACCTTTGAGGATGGCAATGGATGCCCTTTCCGAAAGATATTTGGAAAGTCTTATCCTGCAACACGAGGGGGGATAATAGATGAGTGATAAAAAGAAATATCAAGCAATAGTGAATTTTAAAGACCTGAAGGACAAAGGGAAGATTTACCGTAATGGTGATACTTTTCCGAACACGACTAATAAAAAGGTTGAGGATGGAACGTTTAGAGGAACTATTGTCCTATGATAAGAAGATGGCAAACTGGTATTAAAAGAAATCTGAAAAAAAAGGGGCTTTTGCCTTGGCTTTTTCATTCAAGGGGCCTGTCAGGGGGGTTGTTAATTTCTTGATGAACGGAAAAAATATATAGAAGGGAACAAAAACTAATGAAATACGAATGGAGAAAACAAGAGAAGAATTTATATATCCCAAAACAAAAACCTGAACTTGTAACAATTCCAGAACAGAAATTTTTTTTGATAAAGGGAATAGGAAATCCAAATGAGAACGAATTCGCTGAAAAGATAGGTGTTCTTTATTCATTGGCTTATGCGGTCAGGATGATGCCGAAGCAAGGATACACTCCAGCTGGATATTTTGAGTATACTGTATTTCCATTAGAAGGAATTTGGGATTTAACGGAAGAGGGAAGGAAACTAGATACATTAAATAAAGATGAATTATTATATACGATCATGATTAGACAACCGGATTTTGTAACAAAAGAAATAGTGGACAGAGCATTTGAAAATGTAGAAAAAAAGAAACCACATCCATTTCTATATGATGTAAAGTTCGGTACATTTCAAGATGGTTTATCTGTCCAAATGCTTCATGTGGGTCCATATGATGATGAACCTCAAAGTTTTAAAGTAATGAATGAATTCATAAAAAATAATAATCTTGAAAGAACTTCACTACAACATAAAGAAATATATCTTTCAGATTTTAGAAAAGTTGAACCTTCAAAATTAAAAACAGTTTTGAGATATAAGGTTAAGCCAATAGAATAGCATAATCTCATAGCTGTTAACATGAGTGTACATAAGTAAAAGGTGCATTATTTCCATAGGATGCAATAAAGTAGTCCTAAAAAAAATGAAGTGAACCTAAAAGGTTAGGAAGTAACAGCCCGCCCTTATTTTATATATTTTACCTATTGAAAAACATTAGCATCTATTATTTTGGGTCCTTTTTTATGCAGGGAATTAGTCCCTTTTGTCAAATTAGTTAAACAAAGGGGATGAAAAAATGAATGATGATGAGAAAATCGGTATTTTATTGTCCAATATGACAAACGAATTAGTGTCGAGTAGAGTAAGGGTTAGAGCTATAGTAGAATTACTGGAAGAAAAAGGTCTAATAACCCGCGAAGAGTACGAAAACAGGTTTAAAAAAGTTTTTGAACGAGATGCAATTTCGTATAGAAATGATCTATTGAAAGAAGTCAAAATCGATGAATGAAAGGAGGAGGCATCCATTAATTTGGGTGCTTTTTTTTTTGGGTGAGAACGATGAATCATTATAAGAAAAGCAAACGGTTAAGAAGCCAGTGAAGCCAAGTCGCAGAGATCTGGAAGACCTAATGAATATGAAAGCTTTTACAACTTAGTATTTTACAAATTCAAGCCAGAAGATTCCTAATGTGAAAAAAGAAAGAGCGTTAACCTTTATTTGATCAACACTCCTGTTAGTGCAGTAACATTCAAGTTATTTTTTTAGATTTGATTTCATTAATAATGAAATCTGTTGCTCAGTCGTAATTGAAAATTGTTCCAGTTGGTCAACAATTAACTTTTGTCTTTGCAATGGATGATTTTGACTTAACTTAGCTTTCCCTTCTATTTTGTTGATTTTTATTTTGAACCCTTGAACTCCTTTGTTCATACCAGCGAGAAACTCAGCATCTACATTTTGCAAACTGTATGAGCTGTCAGGAGCTTCGTACTTTGATACCATATCATGTAGGGTGCCCATTAATTCATGTTCATCCTCTTGAAGTTCCACTTCTCCGTATACATGGACGGTCACATAATTCCATGTTGGTACTGCATTTTTCGTCTCATACCAAGATGGAGAGATATAACAATGCGGACCATGAAAAATAGCCAAGACGGTTTGATTGTTGATGTCTTTCCAATGAGGATTAGGACGAGCAAAATGTCCATATAAGCAAGAATTATCCTTGTTCAATATTAACGGCAAATGAGTCGCGTAGGGCATTCCATCATGTTGAGAAAAAAGAGTCGCAAAACTATGTTCCTTCATAACGTTGAAGGAAAGTGTTTCATCTTTAATGTTAAAATGTGCAGGAATATACATTTTTTCTCCTCTCAAAATCTTTTCTTAGCATTAAATTAATAATTTCTCTATAAGATAAGTCTATATTCATGACGGCCTCTTTATCTATTGGAATTCGGTTGTTTTAAAAGTATATTCATGCAATTAGCTTTTCCTTGATATAGCTCCGTTTTTTGATACTGGAGCATTTTTGCCTAGTATAACAGAAAAGACAACAATCACTGCTATTACAATGGTGAAAAATGTGATGGATTCATCTAGAAATACTGTTGCAAATACAATCATCAAAAATGGTTGTAAGTATTGAATCTGACTGACTCTTGCTATCCCGCCCATTGCCATTCCGCTATACCAAGCAACATATGCTAGAAATTGACTAACCACTGCAAGATAAATGAAGCTAATCCATGCTTGTATAGGGGCATGAAGCATTTCAGTTGTAACGTTTAGCCCAACTGGAATTATAAAAAATGGAGCACCAATCATAATTGCCCATGCAATCACTTGCCAGCTGCCTAACTCTTTTGCTAATTCCCCTCCTTCTGCGTAACTAAGTCCCAGTATGATCACAGCTGCCAGTAAAGTTAAATCGGCTAATTGCAATTGGCCGAATCCAAGGTGAAGTGCATACATAATTACCGCTAAAGAGCTGATTATACTTGAAATCCAGAATTTGAGAGATGGTATTTCACCTGCCCTAAATATGGCAAATCCGGCTGTTGCTAACGGTAACAGAGCCAATTCCACAGCTCCATGAGAAACCGGCAAGGATTCCATTGCCCAAGAAGTGAGGAGAGGAAATCCCAAAACTGCACCAAAAGCAACAATAAGTAGACGCTTGAATTGGCGAAGAGAAGGTAGCCTTTCTTTTCGAACAATCAATACCACTGCTACTAAAAAAGCGGCCACCACTGTTCTTCCTAAACCAACGATCGTAGTCCCGAAATATTCCACTGCAATACTTGTAGAAGGGAGTGTTAAGCTAAAACAAATGACACCCACTAATCCCAAAAATAATCCGAATTTTTCTCTTGTTTCTCCCCGCATCTTTTCCAGCCCCAATCTTTATACTTTGTACCACATCTGTGCCATTTTTTACTTATTTTAAAAACAGTTTTGATATAATTAACATACTATGAGTACATTCAATAAAAATAAACCATTTTTTCACTTAACTGTCCTGGTACAGTTGAAGGGGGATCAATATATGAACTCAAAATATATGAAGATAATGCAAGACATTAAACTTCGACTAGAAGATGGTTCGCTAATTGCAGGCAGTAAACTTCCTTCTGTTCGACAGTTATCTGAGTATTTTTCATGCAGCAAAAATACGGTAATAAAAGCATATGTAGAACTTGAAAAAGAGCATTTAATTTATTCCGTTCCTAAAAGCGGCTACTATGTTGTGAATGATTATCAAAAAGCGCCGGAAGAAAATGAGGTGATTGATTTTTTGTCTGCCGGTCCAGATAAAAATGTTATGCCATATGTTGAATTTCAACATTGTATGAATCAAGCAATTGACCATTATAAAGAAGAGCTTTTTACATACTCTGATCAACAAGGGCTTTACTCACTCCGAGTACAGTTGGTGAAATATTTGCAAAATTTACAGGTCTTCACTCACCCAGAAAGATTAGTCGTTGTCTCTGGCTCACAGCAAGCCCTTAATTTATTAGTGTCTATGCCATTTCCAAATGGAAAAAACAATATTCTAATTGAACAGCCTACTTATTTCGGATTCATTGAGTCGATCAATCTGCATCAAACTACTACTTTTGGAATTGAATTATCAATGGAAGGGATTGATCTTGATCGTCTGGAATACATTTTTCGAAATAATGATATAAAATTTTTCTATATTATCCCGAGATTCCACAATCCACTTGGGCATAGTTACACGAATGGCGAAAAGAAAAAAATCGTTGAGTTAGCTGAAAAATACGATGTATATATAGTGGAGGATGATATTTTAGGAGACCTTGATCCAAATCCAAAATCCGATCCTTTATTTTCTTTTGATCCTTCTGGGAGAGTGATTTATATTAAAAGCCTTTCGAAAATTTTTCTCCCAGGGTTAAGGATTGGGACTGTCGTTCTTCCTGAATTAATGATGAACAACTTTTTACGCTATAAATTCAGTTCGGATTTTAATAGTTCAGCACTTTCTCAAGGTGCGCTGGAAATCTATTTAAAAAGCGGTATGTTTAATAGTCATCTCAAAAAAGTAAAAGAGGTATACCGTACTAAAATGCAAATCCTTCAAGAAGCATGTGAATTATTGCTGCCGGCTAATACTTCTTTTTCTAAACCGAATTCCGGATTCTATCTTTCCATCAGTTTGCCCGAGAATGTGAAAGCAAAACAGGTGGTTCATATGCTAAACGAGCAGCATATATATGTTGATGATGCCTCCAGAATGTTTTTAGCAGAATATAAAAAGGAAAATCTCGTTCGTTTATGCATCTCTCAAGTGAACGAGAGTCAAATTAAACTAGGGGTAGAGCGATTGGCTCACTGTATTGCTTTAATTGACAGTAGAAAAAAACATATTACTCCAAATAACTTTTTACTCATTTAGTATGGGTAAGTTTATATAGAGGACAGCATCAGAGGATTATACGGATTGCCAAGCATATATCAAAACGGTTGATTACGTATCTTAGAATCTGAGCAATCATTTGAGACAGATTTATTTACTCCCACAACATCTCATGTGTTGCCACATACACACAGCAAATGTAGAGTGTTTTTCACTTCTTGTAAGGAAAAAATTTAATAACGAAAGATGTAAGAATGAAGAAATTATAAAGAGGTAACTAGCTTCAAAGCTTATATCAAATTTCCCAGGTGCGAAGTTTGCGTTATAATAGTAAAAAACATCCGTCTATATAGGATGGATGCTTCTTGATTGAAATACATAAAAAGGATTGGTGAATAAGAATGGCAATAGTTGATGTAACGGTAATTCCTGTCGGGACACAAACTCCAAGTGTTAGCAGCTATGTAGCGGATATTCAAAGAGTATTAAAGCAATATGAAGATAAGGGAGAAATTCGTTTTCAATTGACACCCATGAATACAATCATTGAAGGCGACCTGCCTAAATTGTTTGAAGTGATCCAAGCGATGCATGAAGTACCTTTTGAAAAAGGTCTTGCTAGAGTTTGTACGAATATCCGAATCGATGACCGTCGTGATAAAGAACGCAGGATGGAAGACAAAGTAAAGCGAGTGAAGGGCATGCTTGAGGAATAACAGGTTTTTTAAGTGACAGTGAAATGTATAAAAGCGCATTAGGTTAGATAATAGTTCATTGCTGTTTGGAACTGTCGTGAGCAATTATACAAATATCCCGAATTTCGTCGATATATTGCATTTTTCGGAGATATATCCCGAATTTCGAAGATATATTGTGTTTTTCGGAGATAAACCTGAATTTCGTTGATATATTACTGTTCTTCTGAGATATATCGATATATCACGAGTTACGTTAATTTTCAATTAATGTCAATGTATTAATAGCTTTAAAGCCTTGGTATTACTGATTCTCAGTTTCCAAGGCTTTTTTTATTTTTATTTCATACATTTCAATATTATATCTTGCATGGGAGATTAGGTAGTAATATAAATTTAGGCTCTAAAAAAGATATAACTGTTGTCTATTTATAAACGTTCGCCATAAAGTTTTTTTTCTTCATTTGGATGAAAAAGAGTGAAACCTTTTGAACAAAACACAAACCTTCTATCTATCTCGAATCCAGCTTTATTCAAAATTTCAACTGTCCCATGTGAACCAGTGCCAGCATACCCGCAACTACAACCAGAAAGGTGTAGCTCATTTCCTTTTTTGTCTATAAGGATGAGATCGCTATCGAGCAAAATATTATCTTTATTAATCTCTTTAGTAATTTTAGCAATTTTAAAACGATCAAACTGATCTTTGACTGCTTCGAATAATGCAATACTTTTATTGGTAATACCGCGGTCTTCACCGTAATCTTTTATGACGAATACTTCCCGCTCATATGATTTCTTATATAGATGGTACTTTTGGTAAGTGACGTCATTAATTTTACAAATAATTGGACTAATATTATCCAGTTTTTGATTAAACATTGCACGCCTCCTAAATAGTTAGTTTATTAAGTTTATTAGGAGAAAAAGAGATTAGTACTAAGAACCTGATAAGAGGCAAAATTTTTTGTTTCTGTTTCTCTTTTAAGGATTGAATAGGAATGGCTCATGATGCTTATAAGGTATGAATGAAGCTGTTAGGAAGAAGTGAAATTGTGAAGCCAAATTAAAAAGCACCAAAATAGGTGCTTCCTAGTTATATATCTTCTTAAAGTAATGGACAAACATAATATTCATGACAATTTCGACTATAGCATTAATACATACATCGATAATATTAGTTTCCTCAAGTGAATGATAAGGAGCAAATAAGACAATATAAATAGAGCCAATGATAGTTAAAAGTATGGTCCATAAGCTGTTACGTAAAAACAGTGGAATCATTAAGCCAAAAAAGGGCAAAAAGAAATCTAATTCTTTCCTACTTCTCTTTTTATAAATACCGACTAAAAGATAGATTGCAATCACATTGATAATAATAAATAAAATTAGATCAATAACATCATATCCATTCATAGATGAAGAATTATAAACTCCAGACAGTGAAAACACTGTAAGAGCAACTAGTACCCAAAAAGTTATCCGGTACCTTTTCTTTTGTTTGCCAGTTATTGTTCCTGCCTGTAACGCCATGACGAGTTTGTTAATATTCCAAATATACATTTTTGTCTCCTTATGTACGATATCAGACTAATTATAGCGTAGAATTCACTAAAATCCCCTGTCCAATTACAACTAATGAAACAAAAAATCCGGATAAAGGGCACTTTTTTATGTGTTTCGTTAGGTTATCCGGGGTGTAAATCAAGTTTATACTATAGATCTTCTTCATTAACTTGGGTAGAGTAGTTTTGTTCACATTGTTTTTTCCCCACTCTCCCATAATGTCCCGTACTGGGATAAAGCTTTTCCCTTGCGGTGTTAGTGAGTATTCTACTTTAGGAGGAACTTCTTTATACACTTCTCTGTGAACCATTCCGTCCTCTTCCAATTATCTCAGTTGTTTTGTCAATATTCCTTTTGAAATGCCCGGTAACAACCTTTGAAGTTCATTAAATCTTCTTGTTTGCCTACTTAGGTACCATAAATCAATAATTTTCCATCTTCCAGCAATTACATTTTGAGTAAGTGTCAAAGAGCATATTTCTTCTTGTTCTTCAGGAGGCGGTTCTCCTGTAAAGACAAGAGGCAGAAGAATATGACAACCCCTCTTTGTCATAACATATAGAAAAAGATAAGGGTGTGACAATGCTGAATAGGAAGCAAAACGACCAAATCGTTATTTGTATCATAAAAGGTTCAACAATAAAAAGGTTTTTAATCCTAGATCTAATTATTGGATCAGGAATTTTTTATGTGGTCAAATTCATTTCTTCAAGCATAATTATAGCGAGTGCGAGCAGTTTTATTGGAACGGAAGGAATTAAAAAGGCACCGAAAGTTCTGAAAACTGCGATTGGATTAATATCCTAAGGTTTGGAAATTAAATAAATCCTGACCTTACTTGTTGCTTTAATGAGGTTCAGAACTAAGGAAGAATTATTCGAAGCTGCCAAGAAAATTCACAGCGGATAGCCATTCAAATATGAATCAATGGGATCAGCCGTAAGACCAAACTGGATTTCAAAGAGATTGTGTGTAGGATGGAATGGGAGTAACGAACGTATACATCTATAATGATTCATATTAAATAGGAGGGAATCATGACAAAACCTCAAAAAGTGAAACCCTATTTAACTACACGTAGTTTGCTGCCGGAAAATCAGGAGACACCCATTCAATTCATCAATAATGATAGTATGGAACCCCAACTATTTTTTAGAAGGAACCACTTTTCTTATCCGACACTTTCATATTCAAACTATTGGCTTCCTATAAATGGCTTAGTATCAGCTCCATTACTGCTGTCCATGCAGGACATTCTTCAATATCCATCAAAAACGCTGGAAGTTGTCCTTGAATGCTCGGGTGACAAGCGTAATCTCTTCGAACCTAAAATATTTGGAGAACAATGGGGAAAAGGGGCTATTAGCCAAGGTAGGTGGAAAGGTGTACCATTACGGACCTTACTTGAATTGTCAGGAATAGGGGAAGGGGCAAAAGAAGTTGTCGTGGAGGGTTATGATTATGGAGATAGGACCGATCTAGATGCGGTATACACCTATACTAGGAGTTTGCCTATCGAGAAAGCACTGCATCCGGATACCATTATTGCATATGAGTATAATAACCAGCCAATTCCTTTTAAACATGGTTACCCACTGAGGTTAATCGTTCCGCAGTGGTATGCAATGGCATCTGTTAAGTGGATAAAGCAGATAAGTGTTATTAATACTACTTTCACGGGACCTTTTCAAACTATTGATTATGTGTATTATCCAAATAAAGAAAATGATCAAAATGCATTTCCAGTCACTGCAATAAATATCAATTCGACTATCCAAAGACCGCTGGATATGGAAAAAATTAATACGGGTAAGCATTTAATAAAAGGGATTGCATGGACAGGAAAAGGAGTAATTACAAAGGTGGAAATCAGTATTGATGATGGCTATACATGGAGTAATACCGTTATATTACCTAGTAAGAATGTTGGTTATGGATGGGTTAATTGGACATTCGAATGGAATATCCTAGAAAAAGGTGAGTACACGATTAAATCCAGAGCAACAGATTCATTTGGTCAAATTCAACCTAATTTACCTTTTTGGAATAAAAAAGGTTATGGATATAATGCGATTGATAAAATTAAGGTTAAGGTGGAATAAATCGAAATTAGTTTAAAGAATGAAGGCGGTTAAAGTAAATTTTTAGTTTCAGTAAATGTAATCGAAGATGATAACCTAAAAGGTTTTTCGGGGGTATAAGTAACATGAGGTTGAAGGGGGATTACCACTCATGTTAAATTAAAATGTTTTAGTGTAATTCTAATCCTTAAGCCAACAATCGGGCATATGTGGTTGGAACAAAACAGATCATTTCTTTAAGGATAATGTTTTTATAAAAACCATAAAAGAAAGGGGAATGCATATTAAACATATCTAATATGTATTCCCCTTTTATTTAATAAAGTGTCCGGCTGTTGAGCATAATAAAAAAGAAACATCTTTGTTGTTCTCTACGAATTTTTCCATACAGTTGCATACTTCTTTTGATATTTTGGATCTTCTTCTTTTTCAACTAAATCCAGTACAATTTGCTTTATTTCCTTATCTTTTATTTCATTGAACAAATTCCTAAGCCCTTGAATAATATCAAAACGAACTAAGGTGTAGTTTTTTGATTAACAGTGGGGGAGTGTCTTGATCCCTCTTTTTGAAATCAATATATTAATAGGAAGAAACACGTCTAGAATACACCGAATAGAGGTAAATGCTTTTAAAAAGTTTACTAGCACTGTAAGTAAAATAGCAATTTTCCCTTATTGGAAAAAATAACCTCATTGTTAAATTATTGTTATTACCTTATAATTTTCTAGAAACATATGAAATGTTATGAATAGGAGAAAAGTATGAAAAAACTGTGGACCATTTTAGTTTCATTTACGTTGTTAATTAGCTTATTCCCCCAATTAGCATCGGCAGCATCAAGCAAAAATTTTGAGCAAGAACTTTCAAAGTATTTAAAAGAGGTAAGCCTTGTCAGGGGGTTTGAAGTGACGAAGGATGATATTGAAACATCACTTTCTTTTTACGATGAAAGTATTGAGAACTTTGAATCTATTGGTGATCTAAAAGAAGCCTTGGGCGAAGTTATTAAAGCTGATTTAAGTAATTTAGATGCCATTTATGATGATTATAATCTAACTAATGAGAGCCTAATTAATCTATTACACGAAAATGGCGAAGATCTAGACGATTATATCTTTATCTGGGACCTCGATGAAGCTGTTTATTTCTATACAGAAGAGGGTGATTTTGAACGCGATCCAAACTTTGACAAAGAATTAGTCAATTATTTAGCCAAGGTTAGCAAGGAAAGGGGCTTCCAAGTAACAAAAGAAGATATCGAAGCGTCATTGGAACTCTATGATTTAAGTACGGAGGAATTTGAATCTGTCGAAGAGCTTAGCGAATTTCTAGGTGACGTCATAAAGGCAGATCTAAGCAACTTAGATTATTTTAATGAGAATTATGGATTGGATAAACAAGCATTGCTTCAAATGTTAGAAGAAAATGGTGAAAATATTAATGATTATATATACATAGATAATCTTGAAGAAACTGTTTGGAACCTTACTGGTGGCGGCATGGATGGCGAAGTTGCCGAAGATCTTCTTCCTATTTTCGAGCAAGAACTCGGTCTAACGGAAGAGGAACTACAGCGGCTTGAAGACCACTTGATGTCTTTGGAAGACCATCTTTCCAGCCCGGAAACAGTCAAGCAACTTGAAGAATTGGGCAATCGCATGATGGCTTTCGAGGAATTTGATGTAGCAACCGAGCTTACAGCTGAACAGATAGCTGAAATGGCCTCAATCTATGAAGAATTACTTTCCATCTTTAAGCTCAATGTTTCCTATTCCCTTGTGAAAAGTGGCTCGGAATCACCTGTATCCCTTTTGGATTTAATGCAATTGGAAGAATTGAAGGGAGCTAACCTGAAAATAGCCATATTTAATACTGATGGGAAGTTCTTGGCTGATCTTTTAATAACAGGTGATATGGTCGATTCTGATACTCTTACTAATGCAGGCGGACAAATAAAGGAATCTGCTAAAGAGGTTCAAAAGAAGATTGAAAAGGCACCAGTTGCTAAACCAGTAAAACAAAAGATCAGTACTCAGACTAATTCAGAACATCAAACTGTAAAAGGGGCTAAACTACCAAATACCGCTTCCGATTATTTGCCCAGTGCCCTTTTAGGACTACTTCTTGTCTTGTTCGGAAGCTTGATGTATCGAAAAATCAGGAAAGCTTAATATGAAACAATTAAAGAAAAAGCGGTTGCTGTTGCTTTCTTGTACAATTGCCATCATTTTATTTGGGGTTTGGTTTTCAACATCCAATATGTATAAGTTTGCAAAAGGCTATTTTCTTTACAAGACACATTCTCCAAGCAGCCAAGTGAATGAAACTGTAAAGAAACCACCAAGTGATGAGCCACCAAGTAATAAAACAACAAAGAAAGAACTATATCCTGTCCGCCCAAAAACGGGTGAAGAAATCGGGGAGCTTTATATACCCAAACTAAAAACAAAACTCCCTATTTTCCATGGCACAAACGAGGATGAATTGGAAAAAGGCGTTGGTCACTTTGCGGGAAGTGTGCTACCTGGTGAAAATGACAATTCCGTTCTTTCCGGTCATAGAGATACGGTATTCCGTAAACTCGGGCAAGTTGGAGAAGGAGATTTGTTGATAGTAAGAACATCGGCAGGAGAGTTCACATACAAAGTCAACAAAGTTCGAATAGTGGATGAGGATGATCGAACAGTAATCGTACCAAAGCCACGGGCAACGCTAACCGTCAGTACCTGTTACCCTTTTGATTATATTGGGTCAGCACCTGAACGCTATATACTTGTCGCGTATTTGACTTCAAAAACAGTAAGTTAATCCAATGTACTTAGACAAGAGTCCCAATAAGGAAACCCTATTGGGACTCTTATAATTTTATTTCTTTTTAGAAAGGAAAGGCAAACTAGAAAAAACACCGATTTATTTATATTGTTAAACTATTCTTATTGCTCGAAGTGCCCGAGGCAGCGGATTTTAATATTTTATGATGGTAAATATATGAGCCAGCTATCAATATATACCCGATAATGAAAATCAGCCATCCACTGACAGGGTCGCCCACTGAAATGCTTGAATACATAGCCCCCGTCAAATCAAATACAAAACCGGCATAAGCCCATTCCTTGATTCTCGGAAAGCCTGGAATAAGTATTGCCACGACACCTAATAATTTGGCTATTCCAATAAAGGGTAGGAGGTAAGTAGGATAACCTAAATGATTAAATAAAGCGACAGCATCGGGAACAGACATTATATCCGGAATAGAACCCAAAACCATTAGTGCCACCAAAAGTCCTGTGAAAATCCAATATATAATTTTTATTTTTTTCATTTATTCTCATTCCCTCCCTTAGATTGACATTTTAATCATATTCCACTTTCCTTTTTTTAATGCATTCTAAAAAAAACTTGAACTTCAACAGTTGTGGGGCTTAAGAATAGCTTGACTGTAGGATAATATAAAGAAAAGTTGTTTTTTGGAAAATATCCAGTTGATTTCAGAAATCCGTTCCCTTTCCAATACCAATAGCAGTGAAGTACTGCTTATTCGTCTGTTGAAGAATGGAAGAAATTATATCCCTTCTTAGGTTTTAGACGGATATATAGAACGGAGGAACTGTGTATGGAACCAACCCAAAAGAAAAATCTTTCATCATTAGATATGAAAGAGAACTATTTCTAAATGATGGATGTACAATAAATTGTTTTATCTTAGAACCTAACTCATTTAATCCAATTATCCTTTCATAGATGTGGGGACGAAAATAAACAAGAGAGGTCTTACTCTAGGTAGAGAAAGACCTCTCTTGTTTGTTTAGGAAAGCTATTAAGACATCTACAATTATACTTTGAAATAGATTAGCTTGTAGTAACATTTAAAAAGTGTTCGATCACAATTGAAACAGCTCCTAATGCAGGTGCATTTCTTCCTAATGAAGAGGGCAATAGTTCACACATACTTTCCAAATGAGAATATACCCTGGAAGAAACCTCATTCTTAATGGTATTTAACACAATCGGGTGAGATTCGATAATGTTATTTCTCAGAATAATAGCCTGTGCGTCAAATGTATTGAGAATATTAGTTAAACCAATACTGACGTAGAAGCCAAAGTTCTGGAGTGCATTTAAGACGGCTACATCATTTTTATTTGCACGTTCCACAATTTCTTTTCGTAGCATATTCTTTTCGTCTATAGAAAAAGAATCCAATAATGCTTTTTCTGAAGCATATAATTCCCAGCATCCTCGGTTTCCGCAGCTGCATTTGGGACCGTTAAAATCTATCGTCATATGACCCATTTCTCCAGAAAAGCCATTTACTCCTTTATATAATTCATTATTAATAATAATCCCGACTCCAATTCCTACGTTAATACTGATGTAAATAATGTTTTCATAGTTTTTAGTAACCCCAAACACTTTTTCACCACATGCGCCTGCATTAGCCTCATTTTCAACAAAAACAGGTACATTGAACTCGCTTTCAATTAAGAATTGCAAATCTTCAATATACCATTCCAAGTTGGGCATAAAAATAATTTTTTGATTGTTATCCACAAGACCTGGTACACAAATACCTATTCCCACCAAACCGTAAGGCGAGTCGGGCATATGAATGATAAAATCATGTATAAGTGCAAACAGAATTTCTTTCACTTCACTAGCTGAAGGGCTAGACAAGTCAGAAGCCTTCTCAAGGATAATGTTGCCCTCTAAATCGGTAAGAATTCCATTAAGGTAATCAACACCTATATCGATACCTATTGAATAGCCTGCATTTTTATTGAAAACAAGCATCACAGGTCTTCTGCCGCCTCTAGATTGTCCTGCTCCAATTTCAAAAATAACATCTTTTTCAATTAATTCATTTACTTGGGAAGAAACAGTGGATTTATTTAACCCTGTAATCTCAGAGAGGGTTGCCCTTGAGATTGGAGAGTTTTTTAAAATTTCATTTAATATCAACTTTTGATTCATTTTCTTTACTAATGCTTGATCTGCTATCGGAATGATAATCGCTCCTTTGTTTTACCATTGAACTAAGTGTTTTTTTGTTTGAACTAAAATCCAGTATGGAAATAGTATATTTCATATTATAACTTTAAATTTCTTAAAAAAACATTGATATAAATATTTATTTTGTATATCATGAAATAAAGTTAGTTTGTTGGTGCAACAAACTACAACGATTAATATTTTTAAAAATATCAAACGAGGATTTTTCACTTTAATTAAAGGGGGAAGTAACACATGATTCAAACTGATACTAATAAAATTAATTATTTTGAAAGCGTAAACAAAGTCTCATATGAGGGAAAAGATTCTAAAAATCCTTTAGCTTTTAAATACTATAACCCAGAAGAAGTAGTAGGCGGTAAAACAATGAAGGAACAACTACGTTTCTCAGTTGCTTACTGGCATACATTTACAGCTGATGGGACAGATCCTTTTGGTGCAGCTACGATGCAAAGATCATGGAATAAATTTGATGGAATGGACTTAGCAAAAGCTAGAGTAGAGGCAGCTTTTCAACTTTTTGAAAAATTAGGGGTTCCTTTCTTTGCGTTTCATGACCGAGACATCGCACCTGAAGGAAACACATTGAAAGAAACAAATGAAAATCTTGATGTAATCGTTAGCATGATTCAAGAATATATGAAAACAAGTAACGTAAAGTTATTGTGGAACACAGCTAATATGTTTACAAATCCTCGCTTCGTTCACGGTGCAGCAACTTCTTGTAATGCAGATGTATTTGCTTATGCAGCAGCCCAAGTAAAGAAAGGACTCGAAACGGCAAAAGAGTTAGGAGCAGAAAACTATGTGTTCTGGGGCGGCCGTGAAGGCTATGAAACACTGCTCAATACAAATTTAAAGTTAGAGTTAGATAACTTGGCCAGATTTATGCATATGGCTGTAGATTATGCTAAGGAAATTGGATTTAAAGGTCAATTCTTAATTGAGCCAAAACCAAAGGAACCAACAACGCATCAGTATGACACCGATGCAGCTACGACCATTTCGTTCCTAAGACAATACGGATTAGATAACCATTTTAAACTAAACCTTGAAGCTAACCATGCTACTTTAGCTGGGCATACGTTTGAACATGAATTACGCGTAGCCAGAATTCAAGGCTTCTTGGGATCAGTGGATGCAAACCAAGGCGATCCTCTTTTAGGATGGGATACCGATGAGTTCCCAACAGATCTATATTCTACAACTTTAGCAATGTATGAGATCCTACAAAATGGAGGATTAGGTAGTGGAGGGTTAAATTTTGATGCTAAGGTGCGCAGAGGTTCCTTTGAACAAGAAGATTTAGTATATGCCCATGTGGCTGGGATGGATGCGTTCGCTAGAGGTTTAAAAGTGGCTCATAAATTATTGGAAGATCGTGTTTTTGAAAACATCATTGATGAACGCTACAGCAGTTTCAAAAAAGGAATTGGTCTTGAGATTGTTGAAGGAAGGGCCAACTTCCAAACACTAGAGCAGTATGCATTACAAAATCCAAACATTACGAATAATTCAGGAAGACAGGAACGATTAAAAGCCACCTTAAATCAATATATTTTAGAAGTTTAACGGATAAAAGAGAGTAGAAACAAATTCTGCTCTCTTTTATAAAAGTGGAGGAATCAAGATGAAATATATTATAGGAATTGATCTAGGAACGAGCGCTGTCAAAACTGTTTTAGTTAATACAAAAGGTGAGATCTATGCAGAAGCTTCTAAAAATTACCCTCTTCTGCATGAAAAAACAGGATATAGTGAACAAAATCCAGAGGAATGGATTCAGCAGACTGCTCGTGCTTTAAATGAGCTAATCTCCAAATCCGATGTAAGACCAGAAGATATAGAAGGAATAAGTTATTCTGGACAAATGCACGGTCTAGTACTGTTGGATAAGAATCATAATCTCTTACGTCATGCTATTTTATGGAACGATACAAGGACGACAGCACAGTGTCATCAGCTATATGAAATGATTGGAGAGAAACGCCTTTTAGAAATAACAAAAAATCAAGCTTTGGAAGGGTTTACACTACCTAAGCTGCTATGGGTTAAAGAGCATGAACCGGAGATATTTGATCAAGCAGCTGTATTTATGCTGCCTAAAGACTATTTACGCTTCAAAATGACTGGCTTAATTCATAGTGAATATTCAGATGCTGCCGGTACATTATTGTTGAACGTGAGCGAGAAAAAATGGAGCGAAGAGCTTTGTCAATTAGTGGGCATTGATATCGGCATTTGCCCATCGCTAGTGGAATCCAGTGAATGTGTCGGAACAATTAATGAAGAATTCTCTCAAAAAACAGGGCTACCATTATCGACTAAGGTATTTGCGGGTGGAGCTGATAATGCTTGTGGAGCAATTGGAGCTGGTATTCTATCATCAGGAGAAACGTTATGCAGCATCGGGACATCTGGTGTCGTACTTTCTTATGAGGAGCGAAAGGATAGGGACTTTGCTGGGAAAGTGCATTATTTCAATCATGGAAAAGAAAATGCTTTTTATACGATGGGAGTTACATTATCTGCTGGCCACAGTTTAAGTTGGTTTAGAGATAATTTTGCTGAAAATGAGTCATTTGAAGAACTACTGGCTGATATAAACAATGTTCCAATTGGTTCAAATGGGGTTTTATTTACTCCATACTTAGTTGGGGAACGAACACCTCATGCCGATGCTACTATACGTGGAAGCTTTATAGGAATGGATGCTTCCCATAAAAAGAGGGATTTTACAAGGGCAGTCATTGAAGGAATTACCTTCTCATTAAATGAATCAATTGAAATTATTCGAGAAAATGGAAAAGAAATTACGTCTATTGTATCAATTGGCGGGGGAGCAAAAAATGATAGTTGGCTTCAGATTCAAGCAGACGTTTTCAACACAAAAATTATAAAACTATCTACTGAGCAAGGACCGGCGCTAGGGGCAGCCATGTTAGCCGCTTATGGTTGTGGGTGGTACAACACATTAGAAGAATGCGCGGATTCATTCATATCTTCTTCAAAAACATATCGACCTAAATTAGAAAATGTTCCAGTGTATAAACAACTTTATGCTTTATATAAAGAGGTATATTACCAAACAAAAGACTTAAGCAAAAAGCTGAATCAATTTAGCAGAAAGTAACTGGTTGCATTTGAATCATGCATCCCTTTCTTCGAAAAGGAGATTAATATGAAAATAGAAGAGGGAATTTTCGGTGAAATAAATAGAGAATTGGTAAAGTCTTATACAATCATGAACAATCAAAACATAAAAGTAACCTGTATTGATTATGGATGTACGATTACTAGAATCGATGTACCAGACAAAGAAGGGAATATAGAAAATATCGTGTTAGGATTTGATTCTGCAGAAGATTATTTACATTACTCCCCTTATTTTGGTGCAGTAATCGGTCGAGTGGCAGGGAGAGTTAATCCACCAAGCGTTGATATGGAAGGGTTTACATACCTCCTCGCTGAGAATGAAGGGAGAACTCATTTACACGGTGGACCTGAGGGATTCCATAACGTAATCTGGAAATCCTCTACTAGTGAGAGTGTAGATGAGGCTAGTGTGACATTTACTTATATGAGTCCTGATGGAGAAGCTGGTTATCCTGGAAATCTTGAGGTAAGCGTCGTTTACACTCTCACTGATAATAATGATCTTATAATAACCTATCATGGTACTTCAGATAAAAATACGTTATTAAATTTAAGCAATCATACTTACTTTAATCTGAGTGGCAATTTAAAAGAAGATATCTTACAGCATGAATTAACTATGAAAAGTGATAAGTTTTTAGAGCTTGATCAATCCTTACTGCCTACAGGCAATTTAATAGACGTTGAACATACACCTTTTGATTTTAGAGCGGGAAAGCGAATTATTGAAGGAGTAAAATCCAAACATCAACAAAATGAAATAGTTGGAAATGGGTATGACCATCCATTCTTATTAAGTGAAAATCATCAAAAAGAAATTTGTTTGGTTAATCCTTCTAACGGACGGAAAATGATAGTGGAAACAGATGAGCCATATGTTGTTTTATATACGGGAAATATGTTAGAAGATACTTTTCTAATTAGAGGAATTCCTTGTCAAAAACACCTTGGCTTATGTCTCGAAACTCAACATCCGCCAAATGCCATTCATAATCAGCAATTACCTTCTATTTTATTAGAAAAAAATAAAGAGTATCATTCTAAAACTCGTTTTACGTTTACCGTTGAGTAAAAACTTTGGTATTCAATGGTCTAATGTTGTTTTAGTGAAATGAAAATCTACAATGGAAGGGAGGATAAAAGCAGTTAGTAGAATGGGTGAGGGAAGAGAGGTCCTTCTTGTTATTAATTTTGAAAGCGCGACCAAAAGTATGCGCTTTAATATTAAATAGACTTCATTCATAACTGTTTTTAGTAAAACATGAAGCAAAAACGAAACTCATTATATATCTTTTCGATTACATTAGTCGCCGCAATTGGAGGATTACTGTTTGGATACGATACAGCTGTAATTTCTGGAGCTGAAGAATCTTTAAAGGTTTATTTAATCGATAGCTTAGGCTTAGGCCCTTTGGCACATGGCGTCACCGTATCAAGTGCTTTAATAGGATGTATTATCGGAGGATTAATTTCCGGCTATTTTGGATCAAGACTAGGACGTAAAAAATCACTTATACTTGCAGCGATACTTTTTATAGTATCAGCATTAGGTGCTTCTTATCCTGAATTTTTATTTTTTACAAAAGGTGAACCAACACTTTCTTTATTACTAGCTTTTAACTTTTATCGAATTATAGGGGGGATTGGTGTTGGAATAGCGTCTGCCATTTGTCCAATCTATATAGGAGAAATTGCTCCGGCTGATATTCGCGGCAGATTGGTATCATTTAATCAGTTTATGATTATTTTTGGTATGTTAGTTGTTTACTTTGTAAACTGGGGTATTGCAAATGGTGAAACGTTAGAATGGATAAATGATGTAGGGTGGAGATACATGTTTGCTTCAGGAGCGATACCAGCTTTAATCTTTGCTGTACTTTTGTTATTAGTTCCAGAAACACCTCGCTATTTGGCAATACAGAATCAAGATCAAAAAGCTTTAGCTATACTTACAAAAATCAATGGATCTTCAGAAGCGAAAGCGATTCTAAGTGATATTAAACAAACGACCACTATCAATATTTCATCTGAAAAATTATTCGCTTATGGAAAATTAGTTATTATTGTAGGTGTACTGCTTTCTGTATTTCAACAATTTGTAGGTATAAATGTAGCCTTATACTACGCACCGCGTATCTTTGAAAGCATGGGAGCAGCTAAAGATTCTTCTATGCTGCAAACCATTATTATGGGATTAGTAAATGTTATCTTTACAGTTATCGCGATTTTAACAGTTGATCGATTGGGAAGAAAGCCATTATTAATAGTAGGTTCTATTGGAATGGCAATTGGTATGTTTGGTGTAGCAAGCATGGCCTTTTCTAATATAATTGGAATAGGGACGCTTGTATTTATCATTATTTATACAGCTTCATTTATGATGTCGTGGGGTCCAATCTGCTGGGTGCTAATTTCAGAGATTTTCCCTAATAAAATTCGAGGTCGGGCTGTAGCAATTGCTGTAGCTGCCCAATGGGCGGCTAACTATTTTATTTCTTCTACATATCCGATGATGATGGAATATAGTGGGGGACTAACATACGTTTTCTATGGTTCAATGAGCGTGCTTTCTGCCTTATTTGTTTGGAAAATGGTTCCTGAAACCAAAGGCAAGACTCTTGAAAAGATGGAGAATATATGGAGAAGAAATGTTAAAAGTTCAAAAGATAGTCAAATTATTTAACTAGTAAAATTCACTTGAACTGGACACAAAAGTGGATAGGTTATAAAAGGATTCTTATTGTTGGGATGGTAAGTATTGTTATTTCAGGTGTTTTTAACGGAGCATGGACATGTGGACAACAAGAGCAAATTTCTTCAATCCAGTGAGGATTTCATCCCTATAAACAAATAAAAAAACAATCCAGTTGATTGACCCTGTTCCAGCACTTGTAGGTATAACTTTATCTTAAAATGTTAATGGACTTAAAAGAATTGATTAAAATGACGCATAACCCGGCACAGGAAATCGTGATGAGGGAATACATTAACTTTAAGTCTTTCAATATAATAATTCCAGCAATTACTATGAGTGAATCAATAATAAAAATATTAATTCCAGGATTAGTTGCTGTGGTTTTAGAGATTAATAGTGCTAATAAATCCACTCCACCGGGGCTAATATGTTGTCTCAGCATAAAACCAACACCGATCCCAATCGTCATTCCACCGATAATGGCACTCATTATGATCGGCAGATGAACTAAACCGTTTAGTGGTGTTAGCCAATCAATGATGGTTGAAGTGAAAGCTAACCCAAGGATGGCATTAAAGAAATAAGACTTATCGTATAGAAGAGATAAAAGGTATATGGGAATATTGATCATGATCATGGTATGTCCAACCTGGATTCCCCACACATATTTGATTAATAAACTTATGCCAAATATCCCGCCATTTATTAGATGAATGGGGATAATAAATAAGTTAGGACCTACTCCAATGCAAAAACTTGAAAAAAGCAGAGTAACAAACTTTTTCATAAAAACATTCCCCTTGTCCAAATCATTATTTTAAAATATATGAGAGGAATGCAAATATATACTTAGCTGATTGAAAATTACGCTATTGTTTATTGTCGATTTTGTTCTTCGGAAGGTCTTCCTAAATTTACGCTGGATCAAAATAAAGGCCGTCCCCTTGAGGCAGTAATGTAATTAGTGCAAAAAAAAGAGACTCTAAAAGAGTCTCTCAGTTTGTAGACAAAAGGGGTTCGGAATTTAAAAAATTCCGAACCCCTTTTAAAATTCCCTTGAAATTTTGACCAAAGGATAAGAGATTTGGGATCTTCGAGCCACTATGTTAAGCCATTTTAGGACCTTTCCATGTCCAAGTGGCCATCTTCTTTAAATTAATGGCAGCTAAAGTAAGCATCGCTTGC